>JAUTXN010000318.1 GCA_030838045.1 Acidimicrobiaceae bacterium | reverse complement strand
CCGCAATCTGCCCCTGATCCAGGTCATCCTGACCGGCGAGCTCAACGCCTACGACGTGTTGTGCAACGACTGGATCGTCTTCACCAAGGCGACCCTGCCGGGAGCCAAGGCCGACGAGGGCACCGACACCGTCGAGACTCCCGAGGCCCAAGGCGCCGACAAGGCCCCGGCCCCCGAGCCCGCCGACAAGGCCCCCGAGCCTGCGGCCAAGGCGCCCGCCGTAGCGGAGCCCGCGGCCCCGGCCCCGGAGCCCGCGGCCGAGGCTCCCGCAGCATCGGCACCCACCGAGCCGGCGGCCGAGGCGCCCGCAGCAGCGGCACCCACCGAGCCGGCGGCCGAGGCACCCGAGCCTGCGCCTGCAGCGGAGCCGGCGGACGAGGCGCCCGCCGCGGGGGAGCCTGCGGCCGAGGCACCCGAGCCTGCCGCAGCGGAGCCTGCGGCCAACGCCTTACCGGCGGCCAAGGCCGCGCAGGCCGCTGAGGCTGCCGAGGCTGCCGCCTCAGAGCCCGGCCCTGCCGCCGCACCCGAAGCCGCCGCCGACGCAGAGGAACCCAACTCATGAGTGATCCCCGAGACGTGATCCTTCGTCCCGTGGTCTCGGAGAAGTCGTACGCCCTGCTCGATCAGGGTGTCTACACCTTCGTGGTCCGGCCCGATGCCAACAAGATCGAGATCCGTCAGGCCATCGAGAAGATCTTCAACGTGAACGTGGTGAAGGTCAACACCTTGAACCGCAAGGGCAAGAAGAAGCGTCACCGCCGCCAGCCCAAGATGGGGAAGCGGCCTGATACCAAGCGCGCGATCGTGACCCTGGCCGAAGGCCAGAAGATCCCGTTGTTCGAGAGTTGAGGTCGTAGCTGATGCCCCTTCGCAAACGTAAGCCGACCAGTCCCGGTCGCCGGTTCCAGACGGTCTCGGACTTCTCCGAGATCACCAAGGACCGGCCCGAGCGTTCACTGGTCCGCCCCAAGCCCAGCACCGGTGGCCGCAACAGCTACGGCCGCAAGACAGCCCGCCATCAAGGCGGCGCCCACAAGCGTCAGTTCCGGGTGGTCGACTTCAAGCGCGACAAGGACGGCGTCCCCGCCACCGTGGCCGCGATCGAGTACGACCCCAACCGCAACGCCCGCATCGCCCTTCTCCACTACCACGACGGCGAGAAGCGCTACATCATCGCTCCCCAGCGTGTGGCCGTCGGCGACAAGCTGCAAAGCGGCCAAGGCTCGGACATCCGCCCGGGCAACGCCCTACCCCTGCGCTACATCCCGGTCGGCTCCGTCGTGCACAACGTCGAGTTGAAGCCGGGCGGCGGGGGCAAGATGGGCCGCGCCGCGGGCACCAGCGTCCAGTTGGTCGCCAAGGAAGGCGACTACGCCACCCTGCGGCTGCCCTCGACCGAGATGCGCCGGGTCCCGATCGACTGCCGGGCCACCCTCGGGCAGATCGGCAACGCCGAGGCCGAGCTCATCACCATCGGCAAGGCGGGCCGCAACCGCTGGAAGGGCGTCCGGCCCCAAACCCGCGGCGTCGCCATGAACCCCGTCGACCATCCCCTCGGCGGTGGCGAAGGCAAGAGCTCAGGTGGCCGCCACCCGACCTCGCCATGGGGCAAGCCCGAAGGCCGCACCCGTGACACCAACAAACCATCGCAGAAGCTCATCGTTCGCCGCCGGCGCACCCGCGGCGCCCGGAGGTAACCCAGCATGCCCCGCAGCCTGAAAAAGGGTCCCTTCGTCGACGACCATCTCTTGAAGAAGGTCGACGACCTCAACAGCCGCAACGAGAAGCGGGTGATCAAGACCTGGTCCCGCCGCAGCACGATCATCCCCGACATGGTGGGCCACACCATCGCGGTCCACGACGGCCGCAAGCACGTGCCCGTGTACATCACCGAGTCGATGGTCGGTCACAAGCTCGGTGAGTTCGCCCCCACCCGGACCTTCCGCTTCCACGCGGGCCAGGAACGCCAGGGACGCCGCTGATGCCAGGCCCGAAGACCAACGAACGTGAAGGTACCCGGGCGGTGCTCCGCCACGCCCGCGTGTCCGCCTACAAGGTGCGCGAGGTCCTCGACCTGGTGCGCAACAAGCCGGTCGCCGAAGCGCAGGACATCCTCCGCTTCACCGAGCGCGACGCCGGGATCCTGGTGGGCAAGCTGCTGAACTCGGCGATCGCCAACGCGTCGCACAACGACCAGCAGGACCCCGAGGAGCTCTACGTCTCGGCGTGCTTCGCCGACGAGGGCACCACGATCAAGCGGTGGCGCCCCCGGGCCCGGGGCCGGGCCACCCGCATCCGCAAGCGCACCTGCCATATCACGGTGATCGTGAGCCGCCTCCCCGACGCCGACCTGGTCCGCCTGCACGCCCGCCGCGAGGCGGAACAGGCGGCCCGCCGGTCGCGCCGGGTGGCCGGGGCCCGCAAGGCCGACGCCGCGCCGAGCGGTGGCGGCCGGGGGCTGCGGACCCGGGTGCGCCCCCAGCGGGGACGCCCCGAGGCGGCGCACGACCACGACCATGACCACGATCACGACGAGGCGGATGCCACGGTCACCTCGGTGACACCTGCCATCACTGCGCCCGCCAAAGCGACGCCCCCCCAATCCGAGCCGGAGCCGGTGGCAACCGACTCAACCGAGGCCGAGGCCGAGGTCGAGGCCGAGGTGGCGTCGGATGAGAACGAGAAGGGTGAGTAGCTAGATGGGTCAGAAGGTAAACCCCTACGGGTTCCGCCTGGGCGTGACCACCGACTGGAAGTCGCGGTGGTTCAACGACCGGGAATACCAGGATTATCTCATCGAGGACTGGAAGATCCGCGACTACCTGATGCGCGAGCTCGAGCGAGCCGCGGTCAGCCGGGTGGAGATCGAACGCACCCGGGACCGGTTGCGCATCGACGTCCACACCGCCCGGCCGGGCATCGTGATCGGCCGCCGGGGGGCCGAGGCGGACCGCCTGCGCACCAAGCTGGCCGAGATCACCAAGAACCCCAAGGTCCAGCTCAACATCCAAGAGATCAAGCAGCCCGAGCTCGATGCCGCCCTGATCGCCCAGGGGATCGCCGACCAGCTGCAAGGTCGGGTCAGTTTCCGGCGGGCCATGAAGCGCGCTGTCCAGACGGTGCAGAAGGCCGGTGCCCACGGCATCCGGGTGCAGTGCGCCGGTCGCCTCGGTGGTTCGGAAATGTCCCGGCGGGAGTTCTACCGCGAGGGCCGGGTACCCCTGCACACGCTGCGGGCGGACATCGACTACGGCTTCCGCGAGGCTCGCACCACGTTCGGACGCATCGGTGTCAAGGTCTGGATCTACAAGGGCGACATCCTGCCCTACAAGACCTCCGCCGAGGACAAGATCACCCGTGAGGCCGCCATGGCGGTCGGCGAGACCTCGGGCCAGGCCCGGCCCCGGCGGGTCGTCTCCGCCGGTGGCGGTCGCCGCCGGCCCGACCTGGGCGAGCCGGGCACCGCAGTCGCCACGGCCGAGCCGGGCGATGCGGGCGACGCGGGCGAGAGCTCGGCCGCCGAAGAGGCTGCCGAAGCCCGGCCCATTGTCACTGTCGACCCCGAGCTGGAGCGACTCCTCGCTGAAGAAGAAGAGATCGAGCGGCGCACGCGGGGCGAGCACCACGAGACTCCCCATTTTCCCAAGGATGGCTAGCAGCACATGTTGATGCCGAGGAAGGTCAAGCACCGCAAGATGCAGCGGGGCCGGTTGTCTGGCAAGGCAACGGGCGGCACCATGGTCAACTTCGGTGACTATGGAATTCAGGCGCTCGAGCCCGGGTGGATCACCGCCCGCCAGATCGAGGCAGCCCGTATCGCCATGACCCGCCACGTCAAGCGCGGTGGCAAGGTATGGATCCGCATTTTCCCTGACAAGCCCGTCACCCAAAAGCCGGCCGAGACCCGGATGGGTTCGGGGAAAGGGAATCCCGAATATTGGGTTGCAGTTGTGAAGCCCGGTCGCATCATGTTCGAGTTGGGCGGGGTCAACGAGGCTCTGGGTCGCGCAGCTATGGAGCGCGCCATCCAGAAACTGCCGATCAAGGCCCGATTTGTCATTCGGGCCCAGCAGGAGGAGGTCGACTTCTGATGGCCAAGCGCACAGATCTCGCCGAGATGGGTGCCGATGAACTGGAAACAGCATTGGCGGAAGCCAAGGCGGAGTTGTTCAACCTCCGTTTCCAGCACGTCACCGGCAAGCTCGACAATTACGCCCGTATCGGGCATGTCCGCAAGGACGTGGCCCGGTTCAACACGCTCCTTCGGGCGCGGGAGATAGAAGCTGCGGAAGCTGAGGAGATTCGATGAGTGACACGCCTGTAGCGCCGGTGGCGACACCCACATCGGCTCCGGTCGACGGGGAAACGTCGACCTCCACCGATGCGGATGACGCCGCTCCCTCTCGTCCCAATCGGCGAAAGGTTCGGGAAGGGCTGATCGTGTCGGCCTCTATGACGAACACCGTTGTTGTCGCCGTCATCGAACGGGTGCGGCATCCTCGGTATGCGAAGACGGTGCAGAGGACCAAGCGGTTCTATGCGGATGATCCTTCCAATGAGTTGCGGGTCGGGGACCGTGTTCGGTTGCAGGAGACGCGGCCTATCTCGAAGCTCAAGCGGTGGCGGGTCATCGAAGTTCTGGAGCGGGCGAAGTGATCCAACAGGAAAGCCGACTTCGCGTCGCCGACAACTCGGGGGCCAAAGAAGTGCTGTGCATCAAGGTGCTCGGTGGGTCCCGGCGGCGCTACGCCACCATCGGTGACATTTTCGTCGCCACCGTCAAGGACGCCATTCCCGGCGCCAACGTCAAGAAGGGCGATGTCGTGAAATGCGTCGTCGTCCGGACCAAGAAGGAAAAGCGCCGGCCCGACGGCAGTTACATCCGCTTTGACGACAACGCGGCCGTGCTGATCAACGAGCAGCAGCTGCCGCGTGGTACCCGCATCTTCGGCCCCGTCGGGCGGGAATTGCGGGACAAGAAGTTCATGAAGATCATCTCGTTGGCACCGGAGGTGCTCTGACAGATGCCTGTCCCGAAGCTTCAAACCAAAATGAGATTGCACAAGGGTGACCGGGTCCGAGTCCTGCGGGGCAAGGATCGCGGCCAGACCGGAGAGATCATCCGGGTCATTCCCAAAGAGGGACGCGTCATTGTCGACGGAGTCAACACGGCCAAGAAGCACCAGAAGGCCACCCGGGCCACCATGCAGGGCGGGATCATCGACAAGGAGATGCCGATGTCGGCCTCCGCGGTCGCTTTGATCTGCGGCGACTGCGGCCCGACGCGTGTCGGCTACCGGTTCGACGAGCATGGCACCAAGATCCGGATCTGCAAGAAGTGCGAGCGGGACCTCTGATGGCAGCCGCTTCCACCAGCACCGCCACCGCGCCGGCACGGCCCCGGCTCAAGGTTCGCTACGACGCCGAACTGCGCACCCAGCTGCAGGAACGCCTCGGGCTGGCCAACATCATGATGGTCCCCCGGCTGGAGAAGATCGTCGTCAACATGGGCGTGGGTCGGGCGACCCAGCAGCAGTCGCTGCTCGACGGCGCCCTGCGTGACCTCACGATCATCACCGGCCAGAAGCCGCTGGTCACCAAGGCCAAGAAGTCCATCGCAGGCTTCAAGCTGCGGGAGGGCAACAGCATCGGCGCCAAGGTGACCCTGCGCGGTGACCGGATGTGGGAGTTCTTCGACCGGCTCATCAGCCTGGCGATCCCCCGGATCCGGGACTTCCGGGGCCTCAACCCGGACAGCTTCGACGGGCGGGGCAACTACACCTTCGGTGTGGTTGAGCAGCTCATTTTTCCCGAGATCGATTACGACAAGGTCGACCAGCCCCGTGGGATGGACATCACCATCGTGACGACCGGCCGTACCAATGCCGAGGGCCGAGCACTGCTCGACGCCTTCGGCTTTCCATTCCGACGCGAAGGGCAGGGTCAGTAACAACATGGCCAAGAAGGCGCTGATCATCAAGCAGCAACGCAAGCCGAAGTTCAAGGTGCGGGCATACACCCGTTGCCGTCGTTGTGGACGGCCGCGTGCCGTCTTCAAGAAGTTCGGGCTGTGCCGCATCTGCTTGCGAGAGTTGGCCCACGCGGGCGAAGTGCCCGGCGTCACCAAGGCCAGCTGGTAAGGGGAGGTTCTTCTCTATGACGATGACCGACCCGATCGCGGACATGCTTACGCGCATTCGCAACGCCAACGTTGCCATGCACGACCAGGTCCCCATGCCGTCGTCCAAGCTCAAGGAGTCGCTGGCGGACATCCTCCAGCGAGAGGGCTACATCAACGGTTACGAAGTTCGTGACTCGGTCGGACGGCCGGGCAAGACGTTGGAGATCAAGATGAAGTACTCGCCCGACCGGGCCCGGACCATCTCCGGGATCCGCCGGGTGTCCAAGCCGGGACTGCGGGTGTACACCGCCGCCGACAAGCTGCCGCGCGTCCTCGGCGGCCTCGGGGTCGCGGTGCTGTCGACCAGCCACGGACTCATGACCGACCGCGAAGCGCGCAAGCGCCGGGTCGGGGGCGAAGTCCTGTGTTACGTCTGGTGAGGAGGTAGGAGTCCATGTCACGAATTGGCAGATCGCCGATCCCGCTCCCTTCGGGGGTCGAGGTCACGCTCTCGGACCGCCACGTCACTGTCAGCGGCCCTCGGGGCACCCTGCAGCGCGACCTCCCGGGTGAGATCACGGCCCGTCAGGAGGACTCGACGCTCCTGGTCGAGCGTCCCGATGACGAGCGGGGCAACCGGGCGCTGCACGGCCTGACCCGCAGCCTCCTCAACAACATGGTCCTCGGTGTGACCAATGGGTTCACCAAGGACCTCGAAATCGTCGGGGTCGGGTACCGGGCCATCGCCCGGGGCCCGGGCAACCTCGAGCTGGCCCTCGGGTTCAGCCATCCGGTGCTCGTGGCGGCCCCCGAAGGGATCACCTTCGAGGTCCCCGCCCCGACCCG
>JAUTXN010000288.1 GCA_030838045.1 Acidimicrobiaceae bacterium | reverse complement strand
CGTCGCTGCCGTAGACGACCGAGCGCTCGGTCAGCGGCGGCAGGTGCACCGGCGCCGGATCCACCGTCGTCGCGGAACCTGCGACGCGCCCGCCCAGTACGACGAGCCCGACCACGGCGCTGCCGGCGACGACGGCACACCCGGCGGCCAGGCACAACAGCCGGGCCAGCACCGTGACCGGCACCAAGACGCGGCGGAGCCAGACGCGACGCCGCCCGGGCAGGGCCGTCCGGCCCAGTCCCAGCCGGTGCGGTCCCGTCCGGCCCAGTCCCAGCCGGCGCAGTCCCGGCCGGCGCCGTCCAGGCCCGGGCCACCACCGTTCGGGGAGCGCCCGGCGCTTCGGGGGGACGACCGATCGAGCGACCCGGCGCAGCGCCACGGTGAGGTCGACGGCGAGCGGCGGCGCCTTCTCCCGTCGGATCCATGGGATCGCCACCGACCACCTACCTCACCGGGCGGCCAGCCTGGTTCCGCCGTGGATGTGACATAACCCTGGGGCGACACCCGCAAACTGTCGATTCGCACCATTTCATCCCGTCGTCACGCAGTAGAGCTGTACAGACTGGGTAGGCATCGAGCGGAGCCACGACCCGGAGGTGTTTCGATGGTGCGCAAGGCGCATGGCTGGGCAGTCATCACAATGGCGGTGGCCTTCGGATTGGCGGGCTGCGGAGGAGGCTCCAAGAGCGCAACCCACACGCTCGGCGACCCCGCCATCAAGGCGATCGACGTCGTGGCGCAGGCGGGAAACTTCCAGAATCCACTCGACGCGGCCCCCTCCCCGAACGGCAACATCATCTACTTCTCCGCCACCGGGCCCCACGGCCCGGCCATCTACCGCGTGCCGTCCACCGGAGGCGCCGAGTCGACGGTTGCCGAGGGGACTCCCTTCGCCAAGCCCACCGGCGTGGCACTGGCAACAACCGGTGATCGGATCTATGTCGCCGACCAGCAGGCCCAGCCGCCCGGGGAAGTTGCCAGCGCCGCCACCTCGGGTGCCATCCTGAGGCTCCCCGCGGCCGGTACCCCAGCGACACCGCAGGTCCTGCCCGGCACCCAAGGGCGCTCGCCGCGCGGCCTCGACGTCGTCAACCAGAGCGATGCCGACATCATCTACTTCACCGGGATCGACCCGACCAGCGGTCCACCCGGGCTGTTCGAGGTCTCGGCCGACGGGGGCACGGTGATCACCCTCGCCGAGGGGGCACCGTTCACCAACCCCGACTCGGTCGTCGTCACCACCACGGGCGTGGCCTACGTCACCGACCAGGGCAGCGGCCCCGGCGAGGGCCAGGTCTTCCGGGTCAGCGGGGGCACCGTCACCCCGGTGCTCAGCCACCTCCGGCTGGGGTCGCCGGCGGGGGTCACCCTCGCCAACAACGACTCCACCCTCCTGGTCAGCTCGATCGACCCGGCGACGAGCTCCGACCAGGTGCTCTTCCTCGACCTGGCGACGGGCAAGACGGCCGTGGCCACCAAGGTGATCGGGGCCAACAAGAACAGCTCGGGCGGCCTGCATCGGGCCCGCTCGGCGGCCGTCGCGGCTTGGGCCGACAGCTCCGGCCGGATCTACCGGATCCGCTTCCCGTAGCCTTCGGACATGGAAGAGCCGACCGTCTACTTCAACCCGGCCTGTTCGAAATGCCGCACCGCGCAGGGGATCCTCGCGGACAAGGGCGTCGAGGCGACGTTCGTGCGCTACCTGGACACACCGCCGACAATCGACGAACTCCGACACCTGATGGCACTGCTCGGGATCGACGACCCGCGCGCCATGATGCGCACCGGCGAGGCGGTCTACCAGGAGCTGGAGTTGGGAAAAGCCTCGCCCGATGAGCTACTGGCGGCGCTGACGGCTCATCCCATCCTGCTGGAGCGGCCCATCGTCGTCGTGGGCGAACGAGCCGTCATCGCCCGACCGCCCGAGCGGCTGCTCGAGATCCTCTAGTAGGGGCCGCTTCGGCGGCTCAGCAGAAGCCGGCCGAGGAATCGATCAGGCTCTTCCAATCGCTCAGCTTGGCCCGGGCCTGGGCCGGCGTCAGACGCAGCGTCGACGCCTTGACCCGGTCGACGATCTGGCGTTGTTCCCAGTACTCGTGGGAGGCCCCCATGAACAGCGGCTTGCGGAACGCGATCAGGTCGTCAGGGGCGTCACCGAGGAATCCCCACACGATGTAGGCCAGTTCCATGTCGAAGATCACGGGCGCCCGGCCGAACGACGCGGCCCGCTTGGCGCCGGTCGCGAAGCAGCCCGCGACCGCGTCGGCGGCGTGTTCGCCCTCGGTCAGCTTCGCCTCGAAGCGCCGTGCCAACTTCAGGCCGTAGCCCAGGTCGGGGCCGGTCGAACCGAATTTCGACCCGCTCGGCGGGACCGGGTCGAGCACCTCGCCGGGGCGGGTGGATCGCCAGCTGCGAGGCACCGGGAGCCGGTCGATGGGCCGGATCCGGTCGGGACCCGCGAGGGGGACGTAGTCGGGCGCAGTCACTGCTGGCTCACGGTGCGCTCACGCCCTCATCCTGGCTGTCTGGCGACCCTTGCAGCAACCCGAACACGAGGGAATCCTCGAGTGCTTCCCACGACGCTTCGATGATGTTCTCCGACACGCCGATCGTGGTCCAGGTTCGCTCGCCGTCGGTCGAGTCGATGAGGACCCGGGTGACGGCTCCGGTGCCTTTGGCGGTGTCGAGCACCCGCACCTTGTAGTCGGTCAGGTGCAGGTGCGACAGCTCGGGGTACTTCGAGCCGATGGCCTTGCGCAGGGCGGCATCGAGGGCGTTGACCGGGCCGTTGCCCTCGGCCGTGGCCAGCACCCGCTCATCGGCCACGTGGACCTTGATGGTCGCCTCGGTGAGGAACGACCCGTCCTCGCGTTGCTCGGTGATGACCCGGAGCGATTCCAGCCGGAAGAACGTCTGCTTCCAGCCGGTGGCGGCGCGCATCAACAACTCGAGCGAACCGTCCGCCACCTCGAAGTGGTAGCCGCGGTGTTCGAGCTCCTTCAGGTTGTCGAGCACCTCGGTCAGGCCCGCGCCGTCGAGGGAGAGGCCCAGCTGGCGGGCCTTCAGGTCCACCGTCGAACGGCCCGACATCTCCGAGACCACGAACCGGGTGCCGTTGCCCACAGCGTCGGGCGCCACGTGTTCATACGCCTGGGGAGCCCGGGCGATGGCGCTGGTGTGCAGTCCCGCCTTGTGGGCGAAGGCGCTCTGGCCGACGTAGGGCTGGTGCGGGTCGGGGGCGATGTTGACCAGCTCGGCGATGTGGTGGGCGACCGGGGTGATGCGCTCCAGGCGGTCCCGGCCGATCGTGCGGATCCCCATCTTCAGGGTGAGATTGGGGACGGTGGCGCACAGGTCGGCGTTGCCGGTGCGCTCTCCGTAGCCGTTGATGCAACCCTGCACCTGGGTGCAGCCCTGGCGGACCGCAGCGAGGGAGTTGGCCACGGCGCACCCGGCGTCGTTGTGGAAGTGGCAGCCCAGCTGGATCCCGTACTTGTCCCGCACGGCGCCGACGATGCGCTCGGCGTCGCCCGGGAGGGTGCCCCCGTTGGTGTCGCAGAGGATGGCCACCTCGGCGCCGGCATCTTCCGCAGCCCGGATGATGTCGAGGCTGAACCGTGGATTCTCCCGGTAGCCGTCGAAGAAGTGCTCCGCGTCGAGGAACACCCGCCGCCCGTGGCTTCGTAGCAAGGCGACCGAGTCGGCGACCATGTCGATCGCCTCGCTGAGAGTCGTGCGCAGCGTCTCGGTCACGTGCCACTCGGCCGACTTGGCGACCAGGCACACCGCGGTCGTCCGGGCGTCGAGCAGGTTCTGGAGGACCGGGTCCTTGTCGGCCGCGGTGTGGGCTTTTCTCGTGGAGCCGAAGGCGACCAAGGTGGCGGTATGCAGATGCAGGTCTCCCGCCGCCGCCCGGCGGAAGAACTCGGCGTCCTTGGGGTTGGCGCCCGGCCATCCACCCTCGATGAACTGCACCCCGAGGTGGTCGAGCTGTTCGGCCACCCGCAGTTTGTCGTCGACTGTGAGCGACAGGCCCTCCTGCTGGCTGCCGTCGCGAAGCGTCGTGTCGTAGATGTCGACCGCTTCGGGCAGCTCGCGGGTGATGGCGCCGACCGCGACATGGTCTCCATGGTCACCCGACATGTTCGACCCAGTCCTTGTGGCGGTCCACCTTGCCCCGCACCGCGGCCTCGAACACCTCCTGGATCTTGCGTGTGATCGGGCCGGGTTCGCCCGCCCCGACAGGCCGATCGTCGACCGAGCGGATGGGGACCACCTCGGCCGCGGTGCCGCTGAGGAACGCCTCGTCGGCGGTGTAGAGGTCCGAGCGCAAGATGTTGTCGATCGCCACCTCGTAGCCCAGGTCGTGGGCGATGGCCATGACCGAGTTCTGGGTGATGCCCTGGAGGGCGCCCGCCTGAACGGGCGGCGTGACGAGACGCCCGTGCTTGATGAGGAAGATGTTCTCGCCTGTGCACTCGCTGACAAAGCCTTGCGGGGAGAGCAGGATGGCCTCGTCGTAGCCCGCCTTGAGTGCCTCGACCTTGGCCAGGCAGGAGTTGATGTACATGCCCGTCCCCTTGGCGGCGGGCGGGATGGCGTTGGGGTCGTGGCGCTGCCAGGAGCTGATCTTCATGCGCACGCCGTGCTTGATGCCGTCGGCGCCCAGGTAGGTGCCCCAGGGCCACACCGCGATTGAGACGTTGACGGCGCAGTTCAACGGGTTGAGGCCCATCTCGCCATAGCCCAGGTAGACGATGGGGCGGATGTAGCACTCGGGCAGCCCGTTGACCCGGACCGTGTCCTTGACCGCCTCGACCAGCTGATCGATGGTGAAGGGGATCTCGATCATGAAGATCTTGGCCGAGTCGAACAGCCGCACGATGTGGTCCGTCAGCCGGAACACAGCCGGCCCGCTGTCCGTGGCGTAGGCGCGGATCCCTTCGAATACGCCGAGGCCGTAGTGCAGGGTGTGGGTGAGAATGTGGATCTTGGCGTCGTCCCAGTTGACGAGTTCGCCGTCCATCCACACCTTGTCGGATTTGGTAATCGGCATCTCCTACACCCTTTCTGCGATGGCGTCGCCGATCTGCGACGTCGAGGCACCCACTTCAGTGTGACTTTGCTGGCGGTAGTCAGATACCGCTTTGGTGATCCTGTCCGCGGCTCCGGTCTCGCCCAGGAACTCCAGCATCATGCTGGCCGAGATGATTGCGGCCAACGGATTGGCCCGCCCCGTGCCCGCGATGTCCGGCGCCGAGCCGTGTACCGGCTCGAACAGCGACGGTCCGGTGCGAGCCGGGTTGAGGTTGGCCGAGGCGGCCAGCCCGATGCCGCCCGAGACGGCACCCGCCAGGTCGGTCAGGATGTCGCCGAAGAGATTGTCCGTGACGATCACGTCATACCGCAGCGGCGACTCGACCAGGTAGATGCACGCGGCGTCGACGTGGTTGTACGCCGTGGTCACGTCGGGGTATTCAGCCGCGACCTGATCGAAGGTCCGCTGCCACAGGTCGCCGGAGAAGGTGAGGACATTGGTCTTGTGCACCAGGGTCAGGTGGTGGCGATCGCGGCTGCGGGCCAGGTCGAACGCGAAGCGGATGCAGCGTTCGACGCCGAAGCGGGTGTTGACCGACCCCTGGGTGGCGACCTCGTGCGGTGTCCCCCGGCGCAGGAAGCCGCCTTCGCCGGTGTAGCTCCCCTCGGTGTTCTCCCGCACGACTGCCAGGTCGACGCCCCGTGCCGAGCTCTGGAACGGGCGGAGGTTGATGTACAAGTCGAGCTCGAAGCGCAGCTTCAGGAGCAGTCCCCGCTCGAGCACACCCGGAGGCACGGCCGGGCTGCCGACCGCGCCCAGCAAGATGGCATCGACCCGGCGCAGCTCGTCGAGGACCGAGTCGGGGAGGACCTCGCCCGAGGAGAGGTAGCGCCGGGCGCCCAGGTCGTAGTCCACGGTGTCGAGCTCGGCTCCCGCGGCGCGGCAAACCTTGAGGGCTTCGGCGATCACTTCAGGGCCGATCCCATCACCGCCGAGCACGGCTATCCGGTAACTGGTCACGCGAGAGAGGTTCCTTGGGAAACGAAACGACCGTCCACCAGGTGGACGGTCGGAGGCGCACGCCGGGAGTTCCGGGATGCGCTAGACGATAATTACGATGGTGGGGCGGGAGGACACGGCGCTACCAGTGTCCTTCATCCGGCCAGCCACGTCAACCGGACCAGCGCGAGGCGAGAGGGCACGGCAAAAGTAAGCTGGTCGTGCATGGCACAGACTCAGCTCACCCGCGACACCTTCGATCGGCTCCAGGGCGAGCTCGAGGATCTGAGGACGCGCGGCCGTGTGGAGATCGCCCGGGCCATCGAGGCCGCCCGGGCTCTGGGTGACCTGTCGGAGAACGGCGACTACCACGCGGCCAAGGATTCCCAGGGCAAGATGGAGGCCCGGATCCGGCAGCTGCAAGGAATGTTGGACGGCGTCGAGATCGTCAATTCCGACGCCGGGTCCTCGGACACCGTGACCACAGGCGTGGTGGTGGCGCTGCGCTACGCCGGCGACGACGACGTCGAGCGGTTCCTCATCGGATCCATCGAGGAGCGGCGCGAAGGCGTGTCGATCATCTCGCCCAACTCGCCACTCGGCCAGGCCCTGATGGGCCAAGGCCCCGGGGCGCACGTGAGTTACGAGGCGCCGAGCGGCAAGCTCGAGGTGGAGATCGTCGCCGTCGGCGATTAGTCGCCCGCAGCCGCTCCGCCACCGGGACCGTCACCGCGGTGTGCGGCTGGGGAGCGACTCGCCATGCTCCTGCCACCGGGCCATGGTCCACAGCACGTCGGACAGGCGGTTCAGGTAGGGCACGATCAGCGAATCGGCGACGGCGAGGCGCAGCGCCTGGCGTTCGGCCCGGCGGACCACGGTGCGGGCCACGTCGAGGGCGGCTGAGACCCGGTCGTGGCCGGGGAGCACGAACTCGGTGATCGGGGGGAAGAGCTCGCTCAACCGGTCGATCAGTGCCTCGAGGCGGTCGACCATCTCGCCGCTGACCGCGGTCTGGCCGCCGACCAGCTTGGCCCGATTGACCGGTGCCGTCGCCAGTTCGGCCATGAGGACATACAGGTCACGTTGCAGCCCGATCAGGAGACCGTCGAGCTCGGAACCCGCCTCGGTGCCGGCCCGGGCCATGCCTATGGCCGCCTGGGCCTCGTCCACCGCGCCATTGGCCTCGATGGCGGGCGAATCCTTGGCCACCCTCCCGCCGTAGAGGAGGCCGGTCGTGCCATCGTCGCCCTTGCGCGTGTAGATCTTCATGACCCGGCCGACGCTACCCACCCCCGTGACCGCGGGGGCTTAGCGAGGGCCGGAGCCGGGAATATCCCCAACCATGCTCCTCTTTCTTCGCCGCCGAATCGTGCGTTACGTCGTCGCCGCGATTGCGATACCACTCATCGGGATGTTGGTACTGAAAGCCGGCAACGAGATGGAGTCCCGGCGGGGCGCCTCGATGGGCAGCAGATCGCTCCGCAAGATCGGGGCGGTCATGCAGAACAGGGGTTGGGGGCGCCAGTTGCGGTCGGCGCCGGCCCGCTAAGCGAGCTTGGCGTCGAGGGTTATCGGCACCGCGCTCAGTGCCTTGGACACAGGGCACCCGAGCTTTGTTGCCTCGGCAGCCTCGCGAAAGTCGCCCTCGCTGATACCCGGCACCACGGCCTCACAGGTGAGCTCGATCCCGGTGATGGCGAAGCCCCCCTCGACTGGCTTGATCGTGACCCGGGCGGTCGTGTCGACGCTCGTCGCGACGTGGCCTCCCTCGGCCAGTCCATGGGCGAGGGCCATCGAGAAGCACCCGGCGTGGGCGGCACCGAGCAACTCCTCGGGATTGGTGCCACCGCCCTCCTCGAACCTCGAAGAGAACGAGTAGTGACCTGAGAACGCCCCGCTCTCGGTGTCCATCGTCCCCTTGCCGCCGACGAGCGGTCCTTCCCACCGGGCATGCGCGCTACGAATGGCCATTTCGCACTCCTCCTCGACTTCTCTCCCAACCGAACGAACGTTAGGTCAGTCCCAGCTCAGTTCCAGGTGCGGACGGCCGGCATCCGGGAGCGACCGCCGGGTTCGGGACGCACGGTGAGCACCTGATGGACCGACACGCCGCCGTCTTCGAAACCCACTGCCGAGGCGGCCATGTACAGCCGCCAGATCCGGGCCCGCCCGACGCCGACCAACGCGACCGCCTCATCCCAATGGGCCTCGAGGTTGGCGACCCAGGCTCGCAGCGTCCGGGCGTAGTGCTCCCGTAGCGATTCGACGTCACGGACCTCGAAACCAGCCGCATGCATGTCCAGGACGACATCGCCGACGTCGAGCAACTCGCCATCGGGAAACACGTAGCGCCCCAGGAACGAGCGCCCGCCCAGCCGGGATCCGCCCTTGGAGGAGATGGCGTGATTGAGGAACCGGCCACCGGGACGCAAGAGGGAAAGGGCGGTCTCGAAGTACTGCTTGGTCCGCTCGGAGCCGACGTGCTCGAACATCCCGATCGAGGAGATGGCGTCGAACTGCTCGCCCCCCAGATCGCGGTAGTCCTGCAGCCGGATCTCCACCTGCTCCGCCATCCCCGCCTCGGCCACGCGTCTGCGGGCCAGCTCGGCCTGCTCCTGGCTGATGGTGACGCCCACCACCTTGGCCCCGTGCTCGGTGGCGGCATGCAATGCCATCGAACCCCATCCGCATCCGATGTCGAGCAGCCGGGCGCCGCGCTGTTGCGGGAGGCCGAGTTTCTGGCAGACCAGTTCGTGCTTCGACGCCTGGGCATCTTCGAGGCTGGTCCCGACGTCGACGAAACGGGCGCAGGAGTACGTGAGGCTCGGCCCGAGGACGAGGCGGTAGAAGTCGTTGCCGACGTCGTAGTGATGGCTGATGGCCCGGGCGTCGCGCCTCTTCGAGTGACGCCAACCCCGCGGCGTGATCTCCTCGGGGGGCGGGGGAAGCGGCCGGCCGAGGGCGCCGACCCGTGTGCTCGACTCCAGAACCCCCCGGGCGGCCCGGGCCCCGAGGCGCAGGTCCCGCTCGGGAACCGCGTCCTGCAGGGCGCGCAGCACGAGGAACAGGTCGCCCTCGAAGTCGAGATCCCCGGCGACGACCGCCCTTCCGAAACCCAGATCCCCCGGTGCCCACAGCACGCGCCGCAGCGCATTGTTCGAGCGGACGACCACCGCGCCGGGACCGTCGCCGGTCCCGGCCGCGCTGCCATCCCAGAAGCGAAACTGCACGGGGATTCCGTCCGGGAACAACGC
>JAUTXN010000251.1 GCA_030838045.1 Acidimicrobiaceae bacterium | reverse complement strand
TAGCCCTCGACGCCCCGCCCGGTCGTCGACACCCCGAACACCGCGGTGTTCGACTGGCTCGTCCCACTCAGGCCTCGGCCCGAGTTGCTGGTGGCGACGACGCCGTTGTTGGTCTGCGACTCGCCCGTGACGCCGGCGCCGCCGCCGCTCGAGCCCGACACCCCGGTGCCGTCCGCGGTGTGCGTGCCCGTCACCGCGGCGCGCTTCGGATCCGGCGAATCCCCGACGACCTGTCCCATGCCCCTGTCTCCCTTCGTCCGGCCCCCGCGGGGATCCCCACCGCGGGGATCCCACTGCGGCGAAAACCGTATCCGCCCCGTTGCCAGCCGCCAAGGATGCGGGGCGTGCCTCGGAGCGTGACGGTGACCCCCGAGTCGATTCGGCGCCGAGCGAAGGCTGGGCGTGGCGTTGCCGATGAGATCGTCGAGGGGAGGTAGACCTTCGAGCGACCAACACCATCGAGGGCGTGTTCAAGGCGAGGCCGAGTCTCCCCGTCTTCAGGCGGGCGGTCGGGGGGGTGTGGGATGTCGCAAATGTATGGCCCTACCAGGCGACGTCGGTCCGCCAAGGCCGCCCACAAGGCGATAATCGTGGCTTTGTAGCGTTATTTCTTTGATGGTCACATTTGCGAGAAGAATTGTCCTTACGGGCATTCACGGCCGCTGGAGGACGCGGTATCGTCCGTAGACAATAGAAATAGCGACTGGGGTCCCGGCGGGTGTGCGAATTCCATGACGAGGCCGACCCTCAGCTCCTAACCTCGGCCAGCCTGCCTCCGACAAGGCGGTCGTTTCTCCAGCGTTTGGGGTTGCTGACCGCCGGTGCTTTGGTCGTGCCCGGAGTCGGGCCTTGGATCAGGGATGCGTTCGCGACACCTGGCGCCGCGAAGGCGGCCGACATTCAGACACCGAATCAGTTCGGTCTGCTCCCCTACCCGATGGCCATGCATATCCACTCCTCGTTTTCCGAAGGGCGGGCGTCGATGCAGGCCCAGGTGAGCGAGGCGGCTGCCACCGGGGTCAAGGCGATGTGGTTCACCGACCATGACTGGCGGATGAGCGCGTCAGCCTACCGTCAAGTCGTCCATTTCGACGCCTTGGCCGATACGGAAAAGGGTGGAAAGTGGGTGTGGCGACCCACGACGACGGGGAATTTGGCCGACCATGGTGGGGGAATAGTTTCGTCGCCTGTCAGCCCGCTGGACCCCAGCGCCATTCACGGCGCTCTCTATCTTCGCGCCGCCAGCGTTTCGGGCGAGGGTGCCTACCACTTCTACGCTGACCACGCCGCCGCCCGCCAGAATATGCGCGCCAATCTCAGTGGTCAGCAACTTGCGATCGAGGTCCTGCCCATGCAGGCCGGCCCCGGCGCCTGCCTCGAACTCGTGCTCTCCCTCTCCTACCACCCGCCCGTTGGCGGACGGCCCGCGGGTCAATATCAGATCGCTTATCGATTTTCCCCGACTCCGGCCGACACCTCCGCCCATGGGCTGCTGGGCATCGTCACAGTGCCGTGCATTGTGGGGGTATGGAATTCGGTGGTCCTTGACCCCGTCTCCGATGCCGCCGCCCTCTGGCCCGACATTGACCCGCGGGACAACTCCAGCGCCGACCTTTGGCTCGGCGCCAGGAGCTTCGACGGAACAGTGGCCGAGGGATGTTTCGACTACTTGCGGTTCAACCGCTCCCAGACCAGCGGTGACGTCCCGATACAGCTCCAACACGAACTTGTCTCGGTCTACCAGGCAATGTTCCCCCAGGTGATGATCAACCATAGGATCGAGGTATCCAAGTACGGCGGCCACCTGAATTGGTTCGGCGGCGTCCAACACCTCAACAAATACTCCTCCACCGCTCTCAAGGGATCAGGACCGCGGAACTTCAAGACCACCGCCTGTGATCTGGTCCACTCCTACGGGGGCCTGGCCTCCATTAATCACCCCTTCGGCACGGGAAGTGGGAAACTCAACGCGGTCGACGCCCAAGAAGGCGCCAGCGTTCAAACCGCCGCCGGACTTATTGCCGGCGGGGCCTACCACGCCGATATCCTGGAAGTCGGCTACCGAAACCGGGGCAACGCCACCCTTGAGACCCACCTCAGCCTGTGGGACGTCATGTCACAAAACGGGCTGTGGCTTACGGGAAACGGCGTGTCGGACGATCACGCGGGCACAGTGGGCGTCTGGGCCACAATGACCAATCACTTCCTCACCTATGCATGGGCGGCGTCGCCGACCGAGGCAGACCTGTTGTCGGCTCTTCAAGCGGGACGCGTCTATTGCGGCGAACTGGGCGCATTCACCGGCGCCCTTGACCTCTCCGTCGAAGGCAACCCGATGGGCTCCATCAGCGTCCGCCCCGACCTCAACCGACGGACAGCCACAATAATAGCCATCACGCTGCCCCCCGACAGCGTCGTGGAACTCGTGCAAGGCCCGGTCGACTACGCCGGCTCCATCAAGAGCTCAGCCATGATCGTCCAGACATTCCCCGCCGCGCTGTTCGGCTCAGGATCGCTTGACTACGCAGTCGATACTTCCGTCGACAGCTTCATACGATTCAACGTGCGCACCAGCGATGGCGTGAGAATCGCCTTCTCCAATCCGATTTTCCTGCTACGCGCCACACCCCGAACCGGTATCCCGACTGCGCGCCGGGCACCTGACACCCCGGGGTAGGGACCGAGATCGATTCGCCGATACCCGCGGCGTCGCGCCCAAGCTGCGGGGCCAGCCTGAAGTTACCCTCCTTACTGCGCCACCCACGGCCGCCCAGCGTGCCCAGCCTCTCTCGGTACGGGGCTGTGAGCCAGGGCAAGTCCGCTCTGTTGGACCTGCCCCGGCAACGAGGGATACTGGGGGACCCCTCGTCCAGCCGAAAATTACGGGTCTTCCGGCATGAATGTGGGTCGCGGTGAGGGATAGTTGAGCGGCGAAGCCGTGTAGGACAAGGCAGATTGGTGCGGTTCGGGCCTGTAGCAGCCGGCTCCAGGTCGGCGTCAAGGCCCTGCGC
>JAUTXN010000226.1 GCA_030838045.1 Acidimicrobiaceae bacterium | reverse complement strand
GGGGGCGAGACGACAACGATGTCGCGCTCCTCCTTCAGGACGCGCTGCACCAAGTCGATGGCCTTTTTGGCCTTGGCGGCCGGTTCGACCGTGAAGACGTGGTCGTACTTGTTCTTGAAGTAGCGCGCCTCGTTGGCCCGCAGGCCAGCCAGTGCCGCCGCCACCGGCGACGACTCCAAGCCGACGGTCGAGACATTGACGAAGTCCACGGCGTAGCTCATGTCACGTGCCACCCTACGTCGCCCGAGGGGCCCGTCGACTGGACCGTTGATCCCTCTCCCCGACCGAGCATGCGATCTCGGCGGTCGGGAGGGGGGCCGAACGTCCGTTGCGAGGAGCTTGGAACCTGCCTCGAAAAACGAGCTGGACAGCTCAACAGACGGCCATGTGCGGCGCTGCGGGATCAGCCCGGCATCGACTTGGGCGAAGTCGCACAGAACGACAGAACACCAGCCGGCCGTCTCGAAGCGTTCCAGCAGGTCGCGACCCGCCGCCGGCAACCGCCCGCCGCATCGCGCCGGCACTCCGAGCGCCGTCTGGCGATCTGGGTCACCCGCTCGTGTTGTCCGGACTGCTCACGACATGGAACTCCACGCGGTACAGGATGGTGTCATCGTTGATGGGTCCGGCGTGTGCAGCCCGTCGGCGAAGGGTCTCAACGTCGGGCTCTCCCGTCCGAGCAAGATCCTCGTTTGTGATCGACGAGAACGGCAGCAGATCGATCTCGTCGACTTCGATCATCACGGAACCGCTCCGGTAGACACCTCCGACCTTGACCTTTGGTCTCGACCACAGGCGGTAGGAGACGGTGATGGTTCCGTCCGCTATTCGATCGCGATGGTCAGGGCTGAACTGCACGCCGCGATTCTGTCGTCGGACGCAGACGCTGAGCGGGCGCTTCGGGGTACACCGAACAGGAGCTCATCTACGATCGGCTTATGAGCCTCGAGTGGGAGCAGACGATCGTTGATGCGCGCGATCCGAGTGCCCTCGGACTCTGGTGGCGAGAAGCGCTCGGCTGGGTTGTCGTGAATGACGACCCCGACGAGTTCGAGATCAGACCCACCGCGGATCGGCTTCCCGGACTCCTTTTCGTGTCGGTCTCTGAGCCGAAGACGACAAAGAATCGCCTGCATTTCGACTTCCGACCGGACGACCGAGACGCCGAGGTCGAGCGACTGCTCGCGCTCGGAGCCACGCGAGCGGACGTGGGACAAGGCGAGCAGACCTGGGTTGTTCTTGGGGACCCCGAGGGCAACGAGTTCTGCGTACTCGGATCGCGCGCGCTCTGACCTGCCGTACTTGGTCGGTCTGCCGCCTGGTCCACCGCCGTTGGTCGATGTAGCGGCTCGCCCAGGGCAGTCGGCCAAACTGAAGGCATGACTGGTGCCCGCGGTGAATTGTCTCCTGAAGGCGGGGACATCGTGGTACAGGTTGTTGGGCAGATGCGAGCAGGCAAGGTGTTGGGCTGATCCTCCCGAAAGAACGCGACCCTCGTCTTGTGACGATCCGCCGCGGTGGGACCCTCACGGATTCGGATCACCGTCTCCTCGCCTTCTGGGCGGCATCGTGCGCGGAACACGTCCTGCACCTCTTCGAGTCGGCTCGGCCGGAAGACCCGCGACCGCGTGGCGCGATCGAACTCGGGCGGGCCTGGGCGCGCCGCGAGATCACCATGACCGAGGCACGCTCGGCAGGAGGCCACGCAATGGCCGCGGCCAGAGATCTGAGTGGGGCGCCACGCCATGCCGCGTACGCCGCCGGCCAGGCGGCGGTGGTCGCACACGTCGCGGCGCACGAGCTCGGTGCGGCCGCCTATGCGATCAAGGCCGCACGTGCCGCCGCGCCCGAGGGAGAGGACGAGAGCGCAGGACGACTCGAGTGCCGGTGGCAGCGCGACGAGCTCCCGGAGGCGATCCGCGAACTCGTACTCGACGACCAGCGGTTGCGGAACGACATCTGCTGGTCGGTGTTCCACTGCTAAAAGCGCGTCGGGGCGAGGGCACTGCCCAACAAGCGCGTCCGTGCGTGCTGTCCGTCGCCGTCCATCAAGGAAGGACAGCAAGCCGGCGGATCGCCCGTGGTGGGTGCCGAGCCCCCAAGGGGCAGCGGTGGGCACCGTTACGAGGGCGCCGGGCAACTGTGGCTCTCCCACCAGCCAGTCGGGGGCGTGCCGGTGGACATGTCGAAGGTCGACTGTCGACCGAGACGAGGCGAGAATCGGCGTGGCCGAGGGCCATCGGGTATCGCCCGACTCGACTTCATCCCAGGCAGCGGTCAGGGAACGTCGAACGACGCTGAACTGAGCGGTGTCGCGTCCTGCTTGGCACGGCCAGCCGTGGCGCGTTACTAGCGTGGCCGTTGATGAGCGATCGGAACAGCGGCGAGTCACGGGACGGGGTGTCGCTGACCAACCTCGATCAACCGCTGTTCGATGGTGCAGATGCGACCAAACGGGACCTGGTCGACTACCTGGACGGAGTTCGCGACCGCATCATCCCGGTCCTGGAGGGGCGACCGCTGTCTGTGATACGCGTCCACCGCGGTGCGGAGGCCTTCATGCAGAAGAATGTCCCGAAGTACACGCCGTCGTGGGTGCCCACGGTGCGGGTCTGGGCGGAAACCTCCAAGCGCGAGGTGTCGTACGCATTGTGCAACGACCGTCGCACTCTGCTGTGGTTCGCCAATCAGCGCGCCGTTGAGTATCACCCGACGTTGGTGCGATCCGACCGGCCTGACCGCGTCACCCATCTGGTCCTCGACCTCGATCCGCCCGACGCCAACGCGTTCACCATGGCGGTCCGGGTGGCCCACCTGGTTCGCCGCGCCCTGGCCAGCTGTGGGCTGGAAGGTGCGGTCAAGACGAGTGGGGCCAAAGGTGTGCACGTGTTCGTTCCGATCGACGACCAGGCGTCGCTAGAGGAGGCGGCCGCCGCCACGCGAGCTATCGCGGCGCGAACCGAGCATCTCGATCCGGAAATCGCTACGACGGCGTTCATGAAGGAGGACCGGGGCGGCAAGGTGTTCGTCGACTCGACAAGAGTCGGGGGCGCCACGGTCGTCGCGGCCTACAGCCCGCGTGTCCGACCCGGCGTCCCGGTGTCGTTCCCGGTGACCTGGGAGCAGCTCGATGACATCGCGCCGGGAGACTTCACCGTGCACACGGCCTTGCGACTCCTCGGCGACGACGACCTATGGGCCACTCAGATGCCCCAGCCCCAGCAGTTGAGCATGGACCTCATCGAGGAGGGCCGCGCCATCCCGGTCGCTCGGGTGCAGGCCATGCACGAGGGCAAGCGGCGGGCGCGCGCTCGCGAGAGTTGACCCGTCCCACCAAAGGCGCTCGCCCAACTGCTCGCAACGCCCCCTGACCCTTGGACACGGCGCGCCACGTCCCGGCGAGGCGAGCGACCTCCCACCTGGGTTCTGTGCGGTCCGCGCGAACGAACCGTCCCCCCGATCTCGCCCGGCACATTCGCCCCGAGCCGTCGCCCCCGATCTCGACGGGCACATTCGCCCCAAGCCGACGCCCCCGATCTCGACCGGCACACTCGACCCGGTCACGAGCTGGCCTAGGGTCGCGGATGGCGCGGTGTCGACCGCTTCAGGAGGAGCCAGTTGGAACGCTTCTTGCTGGTGCATGTTCCCGGGCCACTACTCGGCGCACTGATGGTGGTGGTCGCGGTCGCCATCAGCGTCGGAGGGCTCATGCTGGTGCGGCGCAACGTCGCCCTGGCGACCCTGGAGCAGCACAACGACGTGGCGGGCTTCATCATCGCGGTCATCGGACTGCTGTACGGGGTGCTGCTGGCCTTCGTGGTCATCATCGTGTGGCAGCAGTACGACGCCGCCACCTCCAACGCCAATCACGAGGCCATCTCGGTCGATCTGCTCTACCGCGACGCTGCGTTGTTCCCCGACCAGACCGCGCCGATCCGCCAGACCCTTCGCGAGTATGCCCACAGCGTCGTGGACGACGAATGGCACGCCATGTCTGACCGACAGGGCGATAGTCCGGTCACCGACCACCTGGTGGGTCAACTCCTGACGCAGTTCCGAGCCGTGCACATCCAGTCACCCGAGGAGCAGACCTTTTACACCGAATCCGTCAAGCGGGTCTACGACCTGGCCGATGCCCGTCGCCAGCGCCTCGACGCCAACAGCAACCAGTTGCCAGGCGTGCTATGGATCGTGTTGCTGGCCGGCGGCGTGATCACGGTGGGGTTCACCTATTTCTTCGGAGTGTCCCACTTCGCCTCGCACGTCCTCATGGTGGCGGCGCTGGCGGCCATGATCGCGTTGACCCTGTACCTGGTCCTGTCACTCGACCTTCCCTTTTCCGGTGACCTCAGGGTGGGCCCCCACGCCATGGAACAAGCGATACGCGAGCTCGCCCACCTCTGACGACCGATCAGCCGGGACCGTCGGGGTTGGTTCGCAGCGAGCGTTGCTCCTCACGGCGCACCTGGATCTGGCCTGCGACGACCTTGGTCTCGTACACCGGCTGACCGACGGTCGCCGGGCCGGCGACCACGTCACCGGTCCGGAGGTCGAAGCGGCTGCCGTGCCACGGACAGGTCACGCAGCCGTCGGAGACCGAGCCATCCGACAGCGGCGCACCCCGATGGCTGCACCGGTTCCCCAGCGCCAAGATCTCGGTTCCCTGGCGAACGAGCAGCAGTCGGCCCTGGCCGGCCGTCACCGCCAGGCCACCCTTGTCCGGCAAATCGTCGATGGCCGCAACCGTCGTCCAGTCCTGAGGACCGGTGTGGAAGGCATTGGTGTCCACACCCACGCCCTGGGCGTAGATCAGGTGGCCGCCCAGATATCCGGCGCCGGTCGCCACAGCCATTCCCGCCAGCGCCAACACGGCGCCCGTCGACCCGCCCGCGCCTGTGCGCCCCGCTCGGCGGCGGGTCCACCACGACGCCCCATAGAGGGCCAGCGCCACCGAGTTCAAGCTGGCGTGGGTGACCCCGACGCGCTGCTCGCTGCCACCGGTGTCGGACCAGTCGGCCAGACCGCTCAGCGCCGACGGCAGGGCGGCCAGCAGCCCGACGCCGATCAGACGGCGGGCCGCGGTCGTGGACCGACCGACCGCCACGTCGATCAACGAGGCGCTGGTCCATGACCCGATGGGCACCATGACGAGCACCGGGTGCAGCGGGTGACCGAGCCACGTCCCGGTCAACGCATCCTTGAACATGCCTCCCGGCAGAACACGATGGACCAGTTCGTTGAGGGGCTGGCCGACGCGGTCGATGTCATCCTGGGCCTCGAGCCAATCCGTGAACCGGGTAAGTCTCATGTCGGTCGTCCTCCCTCGGAACCAAGGCGGACGAGCGTGTCCGCGAATCCGGCCGGGCTGCGACCGTGGCGCCGGCCGCTGGTCGTCACGGGGGCCTTCGGCGTGGCCACCAGCTGGCGGCCCGCGGCTGCCAGTGCCTCCCACAGCGCATGGTCCTCGGCGGTGACCAGGGGCGAGAAGCCGCCGACCTCGAGGTAGGCGGCCATCGAGACGCCGAGGTTGGTCCCGTGCACGTGGGGGTGACCGAACTCCAGCTGGCCCTCGGGGCGGTACAGGGCGTCGAACCTTTCGCGCGCCGACTCCGGGTGCTCGTCCCAGTTGTCGACCTCGACGGTCCCGGCGCAGGCATCGGCCCCCTGGCGGCGCAGATCGAGATGGTGCGCCAGCCAGTCCGGGGGAACGACGCTGTCGGCGTCGGTCGTGGTGAGCCACACCGCCTCAGGGTCGATCGTGCCGAAGCGGAAGAAGACCTGGGTGACGCCGAAGGCCCGGGCCCGTCCCACGTTGCGCACCGAGACCGCGACCACGCTGGCCGTCAGCGCGCCGCCAGTCCGTTCCGGCGCCGCCAAGGCCTCTTCGGCCCTGAGGACGGTCTCGTCGTGGCAGTCGTCGAGCACCAGCACAAGGTGGACGGCGACACCGGCCAGATCGGGATGGGCGGCCGCTCGACCGATGGCGGCGACGCACGCCCCGATGAGCTCCTCCTCGTTGTGGGCCGGCACCACCACCGCGACGACCTCGGTCGCGACCGCCCGACCCGAGGGCAGCGCTTCCACGGCCGCGCTCACCGCGGGAGCCGGTCGAAGACGTCGAGCCGGAACAGGGTCTCGCAGTAACCGCCCCGGTGGTCGAACGCCCGGTGCCCCCCGATCGCCCGGTGGACGGCGTCACCGGTGAGCGGGTAGTCGGTCTCCCCTCGCCAGTGAACGGCGACCAGCGTCGCCCCGGCCACCATCGTCTCCGCTGCTCGATCGAGCAGCCGGTCCAGATCAGAAGTGTCGAAGTAGTAGGCGATCTCACTCAGGACGACCAGATCCCAGGGCCCATCGGGCCACTCCTCGGGGAGAAGGAGCTTGGCCACCTCCACGTTGGGCCGGCCGGCCACTCGCCGCCGGGCCTGCTCCAAAGCCGACTCGACGCCGTCGGCCGCCAGCAGGTGGTCACAGCGGGCAGCCAGCTCGACCGTCAGAACCCCGATCGAACACCCGGGCTCGAAAGCCCGCGGGTAGCGGCGCTGCGGCAATGCGGCCAGTGTCATGGCGTACTTCCGGGCCTCGTACCAGCGCCACGAGAAGCCCCACGGGTCCGGATCGAGCGCGTACCGCTCCTCGAAGCGCTCGATCGGGATGCTGCTCACGTCAGGAACACCTCATGGGGCCGATCGAAGCGCGCCAGGATCTCGGGGGGCAGGATCGCCTCGTCGCCCGGCCGGGCGCTCAACGGCGAGATCTGGGAGCCGAACGCCCGGGTGGCCCAGCGCTTCCTCGTCAGTTCGATGCGGGTCAACGGCAGGCAGCGAGCACGGAACCACGGCACCCTCGGATCGCTGGGGACGGCCCAGTGCCAGGTCCAAATCAAGGAGCGGAGAAAGGGTGCCCCGGTCGCGGCGCACGCCGTTGCCGCCGCGGCGCCCGTCGCGTCATGATCGGGATGGCCGTCGCGTTGCCAGGGGGCAACGCACAACACATCGGGTCCGAGCAGCCCGTGCAAACAGTCGACCAGCTCGTCGCTCTGACCGGCCACCCCGCCGTCGGGCAGGCCCAGCCGCACGACCTCCACACTCCCGAGACCGAGGAAGTCGAGTGCCTGCTGGAGTTCCCAGGCCCGGCGATCGGCCAGGTCCATCGGTGTCACCGTCGTCGATCTCGGGTGCGATGCCTCGCCGTCGGTGACGCTGACTACCGTCACCTCGGTCCCGGTACTCGAGAGCCGTTGCAGGAGGCCGCCCGACGCCAGCACCTCGTCGTCGGGGTGGGGCGCGACGAACACCGCCCGGCGGTGATGGCCGAGTAGGAGTTCCGGCAGGTGCTCCAGGTGCCATTCGGCCCAGGCCGTTTCCGGCGTGCCGATATGATCGAGATCGGGCGCCCGCTCCGCCGTCGTCATGGCCGGGGCCCTCCAGTCATCAGGTACTGGCCGAGCGCCTCGTCGTCACGTTCGGCGTGGTACTGGCGGACGTACACCTGCAGGTCGGCGGCGCGGCGGGCCTGTGCTGGGTCGTGGCACAGCGGCGCCGCCCCTCCCGCCCGACCGACATGGGTCAGAACTTCGAGGCACCCGTTCTCGACCAGGTGGCGGACTTCGAGGGCCACCAGGCGGATATCGCGGTCGGGGTCCGACGGAGCGGTGTCGATCCGGGCGGCGCCCCACGCCAAATCTCGTGCCATGGAGGTGCACCGGGCGCTGGCGGCCCCCAGATGGGCCAGCTGATGCGGGTCAGGCCGGCGCTGCGCCAAGTCGGCTCGCAGCGCGCGGACCAGGCCCACGGCGCCACCGAGCCAGCAGGCAGCCACCCCGACCGATCCGAACCAGAACCCCGGGCGAGAGACATACCAGCCCGGAGGGCCGATCAGGCTGTCGCCTCCGATCACGATGTCGAAGGTCACATCGGCGCTGTCCGACATCGCCATTCCGACCGCGGGCCATGTCCCGGGAACCGCGGCGACGCCGTCTCGCCCCACGGGGACCTCGAACAGGCAGTCGCCGTCGGGCATCGCCGCGGTCACCAGGGCGTGGGTGAGGACATGGGCGCCGGAGGCCCAGGGTTTGCGACCCTGGAGGCGGAATCCTCCTCCGGGCTCGGCGTGCGCCACGAGATTCGCGCCCGGCCCGCGCGCGGCCCACACGCCCAGGACGGTGCCGGTCGGCGGCGTCCGGCCGGCTTCCGCCAGGATCGCCAAGGCATCGGTGTGGCCTTCGACGAGTCGGCCCAATGACAGATCGACCGCGGCAACCTCGGCCAAGGCCACGTACCGATCCCAGGTCCGCCCACCACCGGGGAGCGGCAGCCGGAGGTCGTCCCCGACCGCCAGCGCGCCGAAGACTGCCGACAGGTCAGAGATGCCGGGGGGCAGTTCGGGCAGAATCGGGCCCGCGGGAAGACCCCACGGCCACAACAGCGCGTCGATCTCGGTTTCGAGGAGGTTTGTCCGGAGTGGCATTGGCGTTCAGCCCATGCCCATTTCCCAATGACGTCAAACGATGCCTGAACGCTCTTCATTGCGCGCCGGCCAGGTGACGACGCCTCGGTGGACGACGGCGAATGCCTGGCAAACGTGTTGGTCGCGACCGCGACCGTTACTCGGCAGCGATGAGCTGTCCGTGCCGCCGTGTCCGTGCGGCCAGGCCGCCCGAGAGGACGAGACCGGTGGCGGCAGCGCTATCAGTCCGATTCCGGGCGAGCGCAGGGCCCCGCCGCGTCGTTCGACCGCAGCCGGGTCCATGGTCGCGGCGATGTGACATGACCGACGTGGACTGGGTGGTCGTCCCGACGCCAGCGCGTGCCCGAGGCACCAACTGGGGAGGGAAGGTGGTGTCCTCGCAGTGGTTTGTCTCCCAGGTTCGGCGACGCCGGGACGAAAGATGCTCTTCCGGATCGCCGTGGGAGTCCGACTGCTGCCGGAACAGTGCCCTTTCGAACCTGCTCTTATGGGGGCGGCTCGATGCTGGCACCGAAGCTGTCGTAGGGCACGCCGAGGCGGGCGGCCATGGCCTGGCCTGAAGCGAGTTGGTAGGGGCTGATGCCCCCTGGCTCCCAGGCGTTCATCGACGCGGCCTCGCGGGCCTCGGACGACTTGGGTTCTACCCCGAACATCTGACGGACTTCTTCGATCGGCCGGTCGGCCAGCTCGAACCAGTCCACCCGCAAGAAGTCGACCGACTCCGATCCGCTCCGGGCGTCGTGGGTCCGCCCTCCCCGGTACATGGCGTCGGCGAGGCGTACCAGGACGCGTGGGTCGTGAGAGATGTGACCCTCGCTCGCCTGGAAGAGGCCTGCTCCGGCCCGGAGGTAGCCGGTCTCGAACAGGGAAATCACCATGGCCAGGAGGGAGAACGCGTGCATGTTGTCATTGGCCTCGGCGATGAACCCGAACACCTCGATCTCCGACTCCACGGTGGTCCCGAAATCGGCCACGATGTGGACCCAGTCGTGCTGGGCCAGCAGCGGTGGTGCCGATCCCGGTGTGCCCGGATACTCGAAGCCACGGGCCCGGTACATCTCCGTGACCATGCGACCGAGGGTGCCCTCGGGGAGGTTCTCCAGGGCTTGCCAGCGAGCCGTCAGGGCCGGGTCGGTGATCGCCGAGTCCCAGGCGTCGGACAGTTCCGCCGAGGTGTGCAGCATCTCAGCGTGGTGCGGATCCCAGTCCGCGGTGTAGCCGTTTCGTTGGAAGTCGACCCCGGCCAGCCCGAGGGAGCCCGACGCAAACTCCTGGGCGACGGTGATCATCCCCTCCTCCACCTCGAGCTCCCGGGCGTACTCGGTGATCTGATCGACGACTTCCTCGGGGAGGGGCCGCAGCACCAAGGCCGCCAGCAGCATGATCTGCACAAGCCGAGAACGGAAAATCAGGTCCCGCGACGCCACATGGCCCGCGAGTTCGGTGGCAGACATCGGGTCGAAGGTGCGCAGATCCACGTCGTGCTTGGTCAGCGAGTGGAAGAGGGCCTTCAGAAGGGCGCGCTGCAGGTGTGAGAGGTGGCCGCCCAGGGCGGCGGCGGTGGCGACGCCTCGCGCCATGGCCAGGGCTTCGTCTTCGGTCGGAGGGCCGAAGTGGACGTCGTCGGGGGCTGGCAGGGGGACAGGCACGCTATATACATAGCCGGTGGCCGGGACTACCGGCCGCGTTGGTTCTGATGTGGGCCGTCGTCGGCCAGTTTGTCTCGCCGGTCGTCTCGTCGGTTCCGGTCACACGGCGCCGGTATGGTCCGAGCAGTGGAGTGGACCCCAGCACAGGTGCAGGTACTCGAGCACGGCGACGGTTGGCTTCAGGTCCGCGGGCCGGCCGGTTCGGGCAAGACCACGGCCTTGGTCGAGCGGTGGCGGAGACGGGCACCGTCGTCGGGTCATCCAGAGCGGGTGCTGGTGCTGTGCCGCTCCCGCGACGCCGCCGACCGGTTCCGGCGGGCGGCGCTTATGGAACAGGCGTGGGCCGCCGAGGGCCTTCCATTCACGACGCTCTACGGCGCGGCCTTTGACTTGGTGCGCCGGTATCGGGGAGAGCGACGGTTGCTCACCCGAGCCGAGCAATGGACCCTTGTGCGGCGGATGCTGGCCGACGACGACGTGGCCAACTGGCGTAGTTGCCGCGAGTTCCTGGGTCGGGCGGCTTTCGTCGATGAGGTCGCGGCGGCGGTGTTGGAGGTAGAAGCGGCTGGCGCGGGGGACGACACCGTGCTTGCGGTCGCCGAGGCGTGCGGCCAACGCGAACGTTGGCGGGACCTTCTCGACTTCCGGTGCCGGTACCGGCTGGTCACCGGGGCGCTCGGCGTGGTCGATGGGGCGCAGCTGTTCACCGAAGCGTCCGAGATTCTCGACGACCCCGAGTTGGCGGACGCCGAGGCCCGCCAGTGGGACGAGGTGTTGCTCGACGATTCCGAAGCCGTTACCGCACCGATGGGGCGCCTGATCGAGCGCCTGGCGCCCGCGCTTGTAGTGGCGGCAGGGCACGCCTGGGAGGGCGATGCGAGCGCCTCGGCGGCGCTGCCCGGCAGCTGGTTCGACCGGTTCGCGTGGCCGAGCACCGTGACCTTCACGATGAGGCACCGGCTGCCGGTTGCACCTTCACTGGCGCGATGCCGTCATCCCTCGACCGAGGCCGATGCGATCGCGGGAGTGCTCCAGGGCGCCCACGACGATGGGGTCCGATGGTCCGACATGGCGGTGCTGGTGCGAAGCGCCCGCCAGCGGGCCCAGGGTGTCGGGCGGGGGCTGGCTCGCCACGACATCCCGGTCCGGATGATGCCCGGCTCGGCCGCCGCCGAGCCGGCGGTGCGGACCATCACCGATTTCTTCGCCTGGGCCGGGGGGGACGAGTCGGCGTTGGACCGGCTCCTGGTTTCGCCGGCCGTCGACCTCGGCCCCACAGAGCTGCGTCACCTCCAGCGGGCGGCCGCCATCGGCGACGCCAGACTGACCGATCACCCCCGGATCGCGCGGTTGGTGGCACTACGGGACTCAATGGCGCCGCGGTTGACATCGGCGGATCCGGCCGCACTCGTCGACGAGGCCTGGGTTGCGCTCCTCGGCAGCCTCGTTCCCGATCCGGACGGCGAAGGCTCGGCGGCGACGACGGCGATCGAGAGCCGGGCTCTCGATGCTGTGGCTGCGTTCCTCGCCGCGGTTGGCGAACGGGCCGCGCACGACTCCGGCTGGCGCATCGCCGATGAGCTGGCCCTGGTCGAGGGACCTGAGTTCGATCCCGACCCGTGGGTGCCCCTTGCCCGTCCCGCAGACGACGACCTGGTGACGGTGAGCACGATTTGGATGGCCGGGGGCCGGTCCTGGGACACCGTGGTCATTGCCGGATGTCTTGAGGGCGAGCTTCCGCGGGTGGCGGCCGCGGTCGGGTACTTCGACCGAGCCGTCCCGGAGCGGGCTGGATTCGAGCGGGCTGGACTCGACCGGGCTGGAGTCCGCCGGGTGGCGCCCCCCTCGGTGCCCGAGGAGTGGCAGTTGCCCACGCTCGCGGAGCGGAGGAGTGCGTCGCTCGAAGGGCAACGGCGGCTGTTCCAGGTGGCGGTGTCGCGAGCCCGCAGGAAGCTCGTCGCCACCGCCGCACCGGCACCCGGCCAACTGGTGAGCCGCTTCGTCTCGGCGGCACCTGACGAGCGGGTCCGCTTGGCTCGCCCTCGGGTCGCCGCGGGCACCATTGCCCTGACGCCGGCGCCGCAGACCGAGGGCGTCGTCCCGGTTCACCTCGACCGGCGCCTGAGCCTTTCAGCCACCCGCCTGAAGACGTACGACGACTGCCCGTTGCGATACTTCTACCAGTACACCCTCGGTGTTCGTGGGCCGGGCGGCGTGGCCGCCTCGATGGGGACCGTCGTCCATGCCGCGCTGGCTTCGTTCCTCGACCCAAAAGGCTCGTCGGAGCGGACGTGGGCGGCGCTCGAAGCTCTGGCCCAATCCCTCTGGGTTGATTTGTCGGAAACCATTGCTCCCTACCAACCGATGCGTGAGCAGGCGCGCCGGGACATCTTCACCATGTTGCAGGAATGGTGGCTGGCCGAGTCGACGCAGGCCGAGGCGACGGGGGGGTGGCCTGACGTGCTGGCGGTCGAATACCCCTTCGACATCGAGGTGGCAGGACACCGCGTCCGCGGCTCGATCGACCGGATCGACCGAGTCCCCGGCGGGATCGCGATCATCGATTACAAGACCGGATCGAGGGCACTTCGAGTCGAGGACGTGGCCGAAGACCTGCAACTGGCGACGTACCACCTCGCCGCCGTCCGCGATCCTGACCTGGCCTCATTCGGGCCGCCGGTGTCCTTGCGGCTCTGCTACTTGCGATCGGGCTCCCAGCCCAGTCAAACCATCACCGATGACCATGCCGGGCGGACCGAGCAGCGGATTGTCGAAGCGGCCCAACGGATCCTGAGCGAGGACTTCGAGCCGTCCGTTGAGGCCGACTGTGACTACTGCGACTTCTGGCGGCTGTGCCCGTTGCAGATCCAAGGCCGGCAGGTCGGATGGGACTGACACCATGACATCGAAGCCGGGGCCCTTGTGGGGACCAGGCCCGTCGGATTCGCGTCGTCCGGGCGGGACCGACTGGAGCGAATCGAGCGAAATGGGGGTGCCGCCCACGGCTGCCGCGCCGGGTGGTCGCGAGGGTCTCTTCGGCGTGGGCGGCGAACTGGGTGCGCCTGCGTCCCCGGTGCTGGGGGCCGGGTCGTTGGGGTCGATCGCACCAGTCGCACCAGTCACACCAGTCGCACCCGGTGTGGCCGGGTCGGCGGGGGTTCCGGTGGTTCCGACCGACGAGCAGCGCTGCGCGATCAACTACGACCAGCGGCCATTGCGGATCATTGCCGGCGCCGGGACGGGCAAGACCATGGTGATGGTCGAACGAATCGCGCATCTGGTCGCGACCGGCCAAGCCAGCCCCGATCAAGTGCTGGGGCTCACCTTCACCAACAAAGCTGCCGCCGAGTTGAAGCGCCGTGTGGACTGCCGGTTGGACGGCGACTCAGACGTGATGGTGACCACCTACCACGGCTTTGGTGCCGGCTTGGTCGCCGAGCACCTGCTCGAGCTTGACCTCCACCCCCGCACCCGGCTGCTCAACCGGGCCGAGGCGTGGCAACTCCTCTTCAGCGTCTTCGACGATTTCCGATTCGACAAGAAGCGGGTGTTCCGCCCGGGCACCGTGGTCAACGACGCCCTGACGCTGGCCTCGCACTGCGCCGACCATTTGGTCGACATCGCATCGGTCGAGGCGGACGCACGGCAGATGGCGGCCGATGCCCGGTTGAAGAGCAGCCGCAGCACGGCGGAGGGTCGGCTGGAGCTGTGCCAGATCGTCGCCGCCTACCAAAGCCAGAAACGTCTCCGTCACCTCATCGACTTCGATGACCAGATCAGACTGGCGGTACAGCTTCTCCGCGAGACCCCGGGGCTCGCGTTACTCCTATCCGAGCAGCGCCCGTTCGTCGTTCTCGACGAATACCAGGACACGAATTACGCTCAGCGGGCGTTGCTCCAGCTGATCTACCGGGCTGGTTCGGTCGTCACCGCGGTCGGCGACGACATGCAGTCGATCTACGCATTCCGGGGCGCCCACCTCCGCAACATCTTGGATTTCGGCCGCCACTTCCCGCCACCCGGCGAACTGGCCCTGACCGAAAACCGACGGTCAGGCGCGGCCATCGTGTCGATCGCCAACCGGATTCAGGCCCAGGTCAGCGAGTCCGTTCCCAAGCAACTGACCGCACGATCGGACGCGCCCAAATCGACCGTCGAGTGCTTCCTGGCGACCGACGACCTGGAGGAAGCCGCGGTCATCGCGGCCGATTTGGTCGCACTCGGCGCCCCATGGTCGGAGCGGGCGGTGCTGTGCCGCAAGCGCCGTCTCATTCCCGCCATCGCGGCCGCGCTCGAAGCGGCCCTGGTCCCGGTCGAGGTCGTGGGGGCATCGGGCCTCCTCGATCGGCCCGAAGTCATCGATCTCGTCGCCTGGCTGGAACTGCTCGCTGATCCGTCGTCGGCAGTCGCCCTCCTGCGAATCCTCGGCGGCCCCCGGTACCGGCTGGGTCGCCGGGACCTGGCTGCGCTCGCCCGCCATGTGTCGATTCTGCGGGGACACCGCCGCGTCTCCGATGCCCCGGTGGTGTCCGGATCGCCCGAGGCTCCGCCAAAGGAGCGAGCCCCACGAGAGGAACGGGCTGATCTGCCCGTCGGCTTGGTCGACGCTCTCGGCGACGTTGCATCGATCGGCGACCTGTCATCGCAAGCCCGGGCCCGGCTCGTGGCACTGGCCGGGCAATGGGATGCCTTGGCCCGCGCCGCCGGCCGCCTGCCGGTCGTCGATCTGGCTGAGCTGGTGGTGGAGCGGACCGAACTGTGGTCGGTCGTCGGGCCCCGAGGCCAGGAAAACCTGCTGCGCTTCCTCGAACTGGCACAGGGCTTTGCGCCCCTCGACGGCGCTCCCGGATTGGCCAGCTTCGTCGACTATCTCCATCTCTTGGACGAAAGCGAGGAGGATCTGGCCGAAGCCCACAGCAGCGATCGTGATGCGGTGGTGGTGTCGACGATCCATCAGGCCAAGGGATTGGAGTGGGACCACGTGTGGATCCCAGGCCTGGCGGGCTCGGGCCGATCGCGGATCTTCCCCGACGAACGCGGCGGGGACAACCCGTTGACCAAGCAGACGGCGCTGCCGTGGTGGTTGTGCGAGGACGACCCGGGGTTCGGTGATTGGAAGACCGCCACCAAGGACAGCATCGACCGGGCGATCAAGCTCCGAGCGCGGGAGGAGGAGTGGCGGCTGTTTTACGTGGCGTGCACGCGGGCGCGCCGAGCGGTCGTCTGCTCAGCCGCCCAGTGGTACCCCGGGCCGGCGAGCCCGCAGGGCCCATCAGCCTTTTACGCCTTCATTGCCAGCCAGACGGACCTCGTCACCGAACGCTTTCGTCACGAGCCGCCCGTCGTGGACCCCCAGGTGACCCAGATGCGAGCTCGACAGGCAGCTCTCCATCGTCCCGGCGCAACGCCCCCACCTTCGTCGGCGTCGCAACAGACACTGTTCGACGTCTCTTCGCACGAATCCTCTCGACCAGCGCCGTCGGCGGCACCCGGCGCAATCTCGGTCACCCACCTCGTCAGCTTCCAGCGTTGCCCCCGCCAGTACTACTGGCTCGCGGTTCGCCCTCTGCCCCGGCGGGCGTCGCCCGCCGCCCAACTGGGCACTGCCGTCCATCGTTGGATCGAGAAGCGCGCCGGCACCCAGCCCGGCCTGTTCGGTGCGCCCGACGTGGTTGGTGCGCTGCCGGCGACGGCGGCCGCTGA
>JAUTXN010000219.1 GCA_030838045.1 Acidimicrobiaceae bacterium | reverse complement strand
GACCTGTGGCTACGAGACGGTCAAGGAATTCCAGAAGGCGGAGGTCCTGGTCGCCCCGGCGTTGCAAACCGAGGGCAAGTCGCTTCAGCGGGCCCAGGGCATAGGGATGGGTCGCTGAGCCAAGGGGTTCAGTTCCGCCCAGAGGGCAGAGGGCAGAGGGCAGAGGCGCAGAGCGCGTCCCGGGCTAAACCGTCGCGGCGGCCGGCGCTAGCGACTCGGCAGTCGGCTTCGGTCGGCTTCGGGCAGGACCGGCGCCACCGGCCCTAGCCGGCGGTTGACCGCGGCCTCGTTGGTGGTGGCAGGCGGCCCGGACGTCAGCGGACGCGGCGCACCGTCAACCCGCCCCGGAGCCGGAGCCGCAGCCGGAGCCGCAGAACTGGTCCCGGCATCTGTACGCGAGCTGCTCCCGAGCCCCCGCAGGACGAAGTCGGCGATGTCGTCGGCAATAGCGTCGGGGTCGATCCACTGCCGAGCCAAGCGCACCCGGAACACGTCGATGCATGCAAAGACGATCGGCAGTGCCTTGTCGACATCCAAAGCGGGCAGCGTTCCTTCGGAGCGCCCCTGCTCCAAGATCTCGGCGACGAGGTCGCGAAGCGGCTGGAAGCAGGCCAGCAGGCGACCCCGCCCCTCGCGGCTGAGGAGTTCCGGGACGTCGCTGAGGCCGATCTCGGGTGTCTCTGCGAAGCGGCGCAACTCGCCGATCACGAGGCGCCGTAACCGGCTCGGTGCATCCTGTTCGGCGTTGACATCAGCGCGCAACGCGATCACGAAAGCGGTAATGCGGTCCTCGATATAGGCGAAAAAGAGCGCCTCTTTGTCGGGGAAATATCGATAGACGGAACTACGAGCGAGGCCCGCTCGACTGGCCACGTCCGCGACCGTGGTCTCGCCGTAGCCATTACCCGCCAGCAGCTCACCCCACGCCTTGAGCACCCGGCGACGGACGAGTTCTTTGCGCTCCTCGGCTTCTGACAGCGTGTCAGAGTTAGCCATTGTCATCGGCGACAGAGTCAAGAGGTCCGATCTCAGGGTCCGAGGTAAAAGGCAGCATAACGGCGGTCAAATGGTGGCGCACCGTACAACAGTGTCCAACCCGGGCGGAATCGTTCGCGTGCATCAAGAATTCACCGAGGAAATGTGGTCCGATGCGGCTGCGGCCCACTCGATTGCGCCATTGTCCCCAGCCCGGGACCGGTCACGGGCTCGGTTCAACGCATCGTGCGCCCGGGAAAGAAAGACGTCGGCTTGATCGCCGTCCCGGTTCACGGCCATGCCGATGCTCAGCTCGATGGGGATCGTCGCGGTGTCGATGGTGATTCGAGCACCGAGAACCTGCCTCAATCGCTCAGCCAGGGCGATGGAGACGGCGTCGCCATCGGGCGTGTCCGCAACCACGCAGAACGTGTCCGAATCCAGCCGGGCCACGAGGTCGTGATCCCGGAGGCAGCGGCGGAGTCGCTGGGCGACCACCATGCGCAGCTTGTCGGCTACCACCGCCGCCGCCCCTTCGAGATCGCCGACCCCAAGGTTGAGGGGCGTGACCGCCAAGACGATCGTGGTGAGGTTGGCGGGTTCCGGCGCCGCCAGTCGGCCGGTCAGCGCCTCCCGGATCAGCACTTGGTTGGCCAGGCCGGTAAGGCTGTCATGGGTGGACCGGTACGCCACCTGGCGTTCGAGGACCCGGATCGCCTGCAGTGACTGCTCGAGTTGCCCGTTCTCCAAGGCCGCGCTCACATGGCGCCCCAGTGTTTGGAAGACCTTGAGATCGTCCTGGGAGAAACGGCTGACCGGGTTCATGCGATTGGCCACCAGGAGGTACCCGATGACCTGGGTTTCGCTGCGAAGCGGTATGACCAAGGCGTCGCGGATGGCTACCTCGGGGATGAGCAGCTCGATGTCGCTCCGAAGATCGGTCACGGTCCGACCCTCCGAACCCGCGGTCCGTTCCCAGGCCTCGAGGAGGGCGCTTCGCGGTATCGAGGTGAGCGACTGGTGCTCGTCTCCTGGCCCCACCACTGTCAGTGCGAGCGACTCGAGATCGCCCGCCGGCAGATAATTGAGTGCGGCCACGTCGGCGGCGAAGGTATGGCGAGCCTGGTTGAGCAGTGAGTCCACTGCCCAGTCGATGTCCCTGCTCTCGTTGAGCAGGCCGGTGGACTGATGTAGGAACTCGAGCCGCTGGCGCTCGTTGCGCTCACTCACATAGACCCGATGCCCCAAATAGATACCTGCCACGGGAACGAGTGGGAGCCAGGCCGCCGCCGGATCTACCTCCGCCATGATCGCCACGATCATGGTGACCGACGTCGTCATACCAGTGGCGAGGAGGCCGAAGCCCAACGCCTGGCGACGCTCGGATCGGGTGAGCCGCCCTCCTGACAGGGCGATGGCGGCGAACACCGCGACCACGCCCAATACCGACGCGACAACCGCACCGGCGACGGCGCCGGCGGACGTGCTGAACGATGTGACGTCGATCGGTCCGGCCAATCGGTGAAAGATGAGCACCGCGACCGAGTCCTCGAGGGTGAAAGCGGCCAGGTTGAAGAGCAGCTTGGTAGGTGACTGCTTGCGGTAGAAGGCCAGGGCCAGACCCGCCCCGAGAACGTGGGCGGGGACGATGAGCGCCGGTTGCGCGAACAACAGGCCCAGCACCAAGGGCACTTCAACGAGCGAGAAGGTGTGCGAGTCCCGGCGGAACTCGAAATGCACGACGAAGATCTCGGCTGAAGCGAACAACGCCACGAGCAGGAGTGCGAACGGGATGCGGTTGCCGGTTATCCCGTCCAGATGGACGAGTGCCCAGGCATACAGGGCGACGCCGATGACCGCGTTCGCCGCCGTGAGCAGCCATACCCGCGACGGACCCTGGAGTTGGGTCCGCAAGTGCTCCATCACCTGATGGCCGCTTACGGATTCCCGGCTCGTGCCGTCTGTCTCCGACAGTGTCTCTGACAGGCGGGCGTTATCCGAACCGGAACCTTTTCCGGTCGACGCTGGCTCCTCAGAGCCAGGAGTGCCGGGTTCCGGTTGCGACAACTCCATAGTGGATCTACAGGCTACGACCAACCGTCCACCGACCACATGTCTTGGGACCACGAACTGCCGGACCACGACGATCCCGACCAGGAACTGCCGGACCAGGAGCTGCCCGTCCAGGTGGCACTCGCCCAATGTTCCGACGACCAGGAACTGCCGGACCACGACGACCCCGACCACGACGAGCCGGACCACGAAGATCCCGACCAGGACGAGCCGGACCACGAGCTCCCGTTCCAGGTCCCACCCGACCACGAACTGCCTGCGGCTTCCGCGGCCGCCAGGGCCGCCGTGTCGACCGGTCGACCGAATATGTCGACCTCACCGGTCAACGCCACGCCGTGCAGGACCAATTGGCTGGTGCCCCGGGCGCCGTCGAGAGTGCCGGTGCCGACGGAACGGGGGAAGGTCTGCGGTACGGCCGCTTTCATTTGTCCGTTGTGCAGTCCGATCAAGCCCGCGCCTTGGGCTCGTACCCCGAGGCCGGGCAACAAGGCGGTGTGGCTCACGAGCAGAGTCTTGACCTGGTCCGGCGTCAAGCTTGGGCGGGCTTGTATGAGTAGCGCCGCCGCCCCCGAGATCGCCGCCGCCGCTTGTGACGTCCCGCTACCGCGGAAAAAGCGGGCGTTGATGGTGCCGGTCGAACCGTACGTTTGGTCGATGTACGACCCAGGGACCCGCAAGCTCTGGACGTGGGCGCCAGGCGCGACGAGGTCGGGATTGCGGGTGCCGTCGCCCCAACTGGAAAACGAGGAGATCGTGTCGTCCGCGGGCGACACAGTGCCGTGATCGTCTGCGGCACCGACCGCGATCACGTAGGGGTCATTGGCGGGATCGGTGAGGTGCCCGAGCGTGGCTCCGGCGTTGCCCGCCGACGTCACCACCACTATCCCGTGGAGCCAGGCTTGTTCCACGGCGAAGGCCAGAGGATCGAGCCGGTAGCTCTGTGCCGAGTCGGTTCCGAAGGAAAGATTGAGGACTCGGATGTTGATCCCCGGGTCGTGGGCGTGCTGGACGACCCAGTCGACGCCTGCGATCACCTGGGAGACGTCGGTGTTGCCATGCACATCGGCCACCTTGACCGACACGATCCGGGCGTCGGGGGCGACGCCGAGAAAGGCGCCGCTGTTGCCGGGGCCGGTGGGGGAGACGCCGGGATCGTGGCCCGCGATGATGCCGGCCATGTGGGTGCCGTGACCGAAGGTGTCCAGATGTGCAAGCGCGGGGTTCTGGGATTCCTCGGTCAGGTCAGGGCCATTGAGCACTTTGCCGGGGTCTGAGAGGCCCAACACCGGTGCGACGCCGGAATCGATGAGGGCAACGTCCACGCCCGCACCCGTGGTGGCCTGCCAGAGCGCGCGGGCGCCGCTGCGATTCTCGATGTTGAACATCGAATCGCCGTCGCTGCGGGCGTCATAGTTGTCACCGGACGAGGAGCCGCCATCAGACGAGGAGCCACCGCCGTCGGCGTCCATCATGAGGTGGACCGCCTGGTTTTCCGTGGCAGAGACAACTCCCGCAGTCCTGGCGACCAGACCGGCGGCCCGGGCGGGAACCGAAGCCGTGAACCCATTGATGATCCCCAAGGAGCGGGTGACCCGGCCGCCATTGCGCAGCACCGTCGCCACGGCCGCGGCCTCAGCACCGGGTCGGGTCATGACGATCAGCGAAACCGGTGTTCCTCCCGTCACGGTGCGCCCGGCGACACCCATGAGCCCGAACGCCCCGAGGACGACCGCCATCACGGCGGCCACGCCCCGCCCGCCGGCGCGTGCGACGCCGCGTCTCTCGGAGCGCGGGGCCCTACTGGCCTCCCGAGACCGTACGGGCCTGTCGATGCTCGTGTCCCGTTTCGGCGGAGTCATCTGCTCGCTTCCTGACCAACGGCAGAGCGAAAGTCCTTTCCCGAAAGGTATCAGATCTGACCGGGTTGTCCAGTTTGTCGGCCCGTCAGGCCGAGACGCGGCAGGGTTTCCTTGCCTTGCGGCCTCGTTCACAACCTGCCCCCTTCGTCGCGGCCGCGCCTGGCATGTCGGCTCAGCCGAGCGCCTCTACCCCTGAGACGGTCCGCAGCCTAGATGGCGCGGAAAACAGCCTCCCTCAGTTGCTAGCTTCGTGGAGCTGGCGGAGCGCCAGACGGGCGTCCTCGACCAGGGTCGGCAGCGACTGCTCGATGATCATTCCGGCCACGCTCATGCTCTCGGCCACGGCGTGCAGTTGCTCTTCGGCGCCCGTGGACAGGGCCACGGTGATCATCCCCGGAACGGGCCGGCACTCACCGACGTTGACCGATCCCCCGACCGAGGTCACAAAGGCGACCAGTAGGGCGGTGATCTCGCCTGGTGTGGAGACCCGCAGCAGCGCCCGGGTAGTCGTGTACAACTCCTGGGAGATCAGGCTGTGGCGACCGCGGGGCGAGGGAGTTCCCGGCGGTGCCGCAGGAAGCAGGAGGCCCATCTCGAACTCGCCCAAGGTCAGGACCTCAGCGCGGGTCAGGGACGACTTGGTCAGACCGACTGCCCGCGAGGCCAAGTCGTGGTAAGCGACCGCGCACCGCAGGGCGTCGTAGGGCGCAACGGCCGCGATGTGTAGCTGGATGGCATAGCGCTGCGGGTTGTACAGGCCCGAGGCGTGCCACTCGCGCAGGCGACCGAGCAGATCCTGGACGGCAGTGAAGTCGAACGAGTCGGTGGCGCGATCCGTCGTCGCCTCGATGATGACGACCCAGTCGTCGAGGCGCCGGCCTTGTCGCCCAATGGATGCCAGGTCCACTTGTTCGGACATGCCGTTCACCCATCCCATCCCCGGTGGCCGACCCCATGAGGCGGCTCAACAGGATCGATCGCAGCACTACGTTGGGGAGCGCCCTTTCGGCAAGCCCTTACGCGAAGAGAAGGAACTCGGCCGCGATGCACTCCCACCTCCTCCGCGCAATGGTTCTTGCGCTCGCTGAACCTCTGGCGATCGGACACTATGTCCGATTCGATTCCTGAGGTTATCCCAATGGGTCGCGTCTGGCTAGATGCGAGCGAAAAATTCCCTCACAGCTTTGCTTTCGGCCCCACCCGTAGGTCGAACACTTTGCATCTACAAATCGACGCATACAGCACCGCCTGTATACAGGCCATTGCCGGATAATTCGCATCGGCAACAATCGGACCGGTTGCGGTCTTTATACCTCCATGAGGTGGTTGAGCTCCTCGATCTCCTCGGGATCGAGTTTGATGGCCGCGGCGGCCACGTTTTGCTCGAGATGAGCCACCGATGCGGTTCCGGGGATGGGAAGCATCGCCGGTGAGCGAGCCAGCAACCAAGCCAGGGCGATCTGCTGGGCGGTGGCGCTGTGGCGGGCCCCTATCTCGGCGACTGGGCCGGTGTCGGCATCGGCCAGCGGTCCCCACGGGATGAACACGAGATCCTCCTGTTCGCACAGGTCGACCAGGTCCTCCGACTTGCGGTCGGTGAGGTTGTAGCGGTTCTGGATGGAAACGATCGGTGTGAGTTCCTGGGCCCTTCGCAACTCATCCTCGGTCACATTGGAAATACCGATATGGCGGATCTTGCCCTGGTCCTTCAGCTCAACCAGGGCGCCGACCGATTCCTCCAGCGGGACCTTCGGATCGGGGCGGTGCCATTGGTACAAGGGGATCTCGCCCAGCCGTAGCCGCTTGAGGCTGCCCTCACACGCCCGCCGCAGGTAGTCGGGCCGGCCGTTTGGCACCCACTGTCCCGGCCCGGGGCGTTCCAGGCCACCCTTGGTCGCGATCACCAGGTCGTCGGGGTAGGGGTACAGCACATCGGCGATGAGCTGCTCGCTGACCTCCGGTCCGTAGGAATCGGCGGTATCGATGAAGTTCACGTCCAAGGCACGCAGGCGACGGAGCACCTCCTTGGCCTGGGAGAGGTCACGGGGAAGACCCCAGATGCCCTCTCCCGTGAGGCGCATCGCCCCGAATCCCAACCGGTTGACAGTGAGGTCGCCCCCAACGTCGATGACGCCTGCCGCGGTCGCAGTGATGTTGGTTGCCATGCGTCCATCATCGTCCTCCGCCGGGACTACGGGAACCCCGCACGGGTCAGCCGGGACAGTCACACCCGTCCGGTACGTTGGGTTCGATGACCGAGTCCGGAGCCCCCGCGACCCGTCTGGCCGGGCCCGGACCGCCGAGCACAGCGCCGCCGCCCGTCCCGGTGCGTCCGTCGCTGCTCGAAGGGCTCAACCCGGTGCAGCTGGCGGCGGTGACCCACCCTGGCGGCCCCCTGCTCGTTGTGGCCGGTGCCGGGTCGGGCAAAACGCGAGTACTCACCCGTCGCATCGCCTGGCTGGTCAAAGAGCAGCACGTCTCACCCTTCGAGATCCTCGCCATCACCTTCACCAACAAGGCGGCGGACGAGATGAAGCACCGGGTGGCGAGCCTGGTCGGCCCCGTCGCCGAACGCATGTGGGTCTCCACCTTCC
>JAUTXN010000199.1 GCA_030838045.1 Acidimicrobiaceae bacterium | reverse complement strand
CAGTTCCTTGCGGTTGGCGTCGACCAGCTCCCGGAAGTGGAACAACACCTCGCTGCGCCTCGACAGGGAGGTGGCCCGCCACGCCGGGAACGCCTCCCGGGCGGCGTGGACGGCGGCGTCGACCTCGACGGCGGTGGCCAGTTCGACTTCGGACTGCTGCTCGCCGGTGGCGGGATTCCAGACCGGCCCGACTCGGCCCTCGCCTCCCGGCGGGCGTGGGGCGGTCCGGCCCCCGATCCAGTGCGATATGCGGGTCGGTATTTGAGTCGGTATTTGAGTCGCGGCCTCCACTCCCCCATGGTATCGAGCAGTGGGCGGCCGACGGCCCAAGGTCGGCCAGCCGCCCGGCGCTGCGGCGCTGCGGCGCTGCCGGCTGCGGGCCCTGCCGGCCCTGCCGGCCGGCCGGCGCTGCGCCGAAGCCGGAGTACAAACCGTCGTCCACACAACGGTTTGTGCTCCGGCCCCCGACCGCAGCTAGCCCTGGACCATCCAGTCCGGCTCGGAACCGCGGGGCTCCGCCGACTCATCGCCCGGCGGCGGGCGCCGGTAGCGGAAGTAGCCCCAGAAGCTGAAGGAGAACAGCCCGAAGGCGAGGTAGGCGATGATCACGAGTATCAGGGAGTAACTGCTGGTATGGCCGACGTAGCCGCTGCCTGGGGTCAAGAGGACCTGGATCAGGGTGAACAGCCCAAATATGAAGAGGGACCCCCAGGCCGATTTGCTCCATTTCATCTCGGTACTGCCGTCAAGGAATCGCATGGGGAGGAGGTCGACCAGGAGGCTTTCAAGCCCGATCAGGAATACCCCCCCGATGCACGCCTCGGTGATCAGGATGACCATGCTGGCGTTCGGTTTCGCGGCTGCGGCCGAAATCGGTATCAGCGCCAGCCAGGCAGCAATAGATAACAAAAGAAGGACGAGCGATGTCCCCGAGGCGAGACGGCCCTCCTGGGTTTCGTTGATGGTTCGGCGAAAGATGAATACTGCGAGCAGGCCGTAGACATATCCGGGTTGCAGGTGCAGGAGGCGCGATATGCCGACCGTGACGACACCGACGAGCAAGGTGCCGGGAAGGACCTTGAGCCGACCCCATTCGCCGACCCGGCGGCGCATGTAGAGCACACTCGGAAGTGCGAATCCGATACCGGTGATTATGACCGCGAGCCCCAAGCCGGCCGCCAGGACGAATGTCGATCGATTGAAGCCGAAGTCCGGGCTGACGGCGGAGTACAGTACGCCGCTCACCACGAGCATGACTGCGAACAGGACGTATTGCCGTCGCTCGCGGAGGGCGTTGTCCTTTCTCGGCGGCAGGCCGAACCAGCCTCGGACCTCGTTGTAGTTCTCCTCCAAAGTGCTGTTGAACAGCTCTGACGGAAATGCCAGGAGGGGAATGATCAAAAGCGCCAGGAGGAGATTGAGGCTGGCGCGCTTGGCATTGATCGATATCTGGTCAGGACGCGGAATAGCGGTCATGAACGCGCTGCGATGGACGCTCGAATGCGTGACGGTGAAGATTGTCGACTGCCGAACCGACTTGCCGGAGGACATGCACGAACTGGTGACTGGATGGGGGCCGACGCTGGTGTCGCCGGGAATCGAGAGTTTGTCGATTCGGATGTCCCCGTTGCTGTCAGGTGCCCCTGAGCCGACGCGGGACGAACCGACGAAGAAATAGACCGTCTTGCAGTCCCGGTAACCGGTGCCCTGGACGGTGAGTCCGACACCGGCGCGCCCCGTCGGAACGCCGTCAGGACTCACGGCGATCAGCGGTGGCGGGCCGGGAGGGATGGTCGGCGGCGTGGTCGGGGGAGGCGGGGGCGGCGGCTGGGTAGTCGGCGGGACGCTCGAGGTGGTGCTTGGCGGCACGGTCGTGTTCACCACGAGTTGGGTGTTGGGCGTGGCCGGCGCTCGGGTTGTCGCCGTGGTCGTTCGGCGCGCGGTCGTCGGCGGGGTCGGTGTCGGCCGGCGCGTGGTGGGAGTGGTCGGGCCCGGTGTTGTCGGCCGGGTGGTGGACGTCGAGGGCCGGGTGGTGGTCGTAGGCGGCTTCGTGGTGGTGGTCGCCGGAGGGACGGTCGTCGACGTGGGACGAATGGTCGTCGTTGTGGTCGGCCGGGGGCGCGTGGTCGTGGTCGGCCGGACCGTGGTCGTTGTGGTCGGCCGGGGGCGGGTGGTCGTGGTCGGTCGGACCGTGGTGGTTGTGGTCGGCCGGACGGTGGTGGTGGTCCCGGGAACGGTGGTGGTCGTCGTCGTCGGCAGCGGGCTGACGACGACCGATTCCCCGGAAGCGTTGCACGCCGCCGTGGCGGCGCCGTTGTTGGCGTCGCCGGAGTAGGAGGCCACCCAGCGGTAGGTGCCGGCGACGGTGGCCGTGATCCCGGCCGAGGAGTAGGTGCCGTTACCGTTCACCGCGACGGTGGAGGTGGACACCGGGGTGGCGCAGGCGCTGTCGCGTGGTCCGTACAGGTTGAAGGTGATGGTGCCGGTGGGGTTGACCCCGCGGCTCAGGGTGGCGTTGTCGTGGATGGTCCCTCCCACCGTCACCGGCGCCGAGGCCGAGGTGGTCAGCCTTGGAGCGGCGGAACTGACGGTCACCGATTCGCCTTGGGCGTTGCACGCCGCCGCTGCCGGTGCGTTGTTGACGTCACCGGAGTAGGAGGCCACCCATTGGTAGGTGCCGGCCAGAAGGGGCGTGAACGTCCCCGACGAATAGTTGCCATTGCCGTTCACCGCCGATGTCGAGGTGAACACCGAGCTTCCGCACGTGGCGTCGTTCGGCCCGTAGAGGGAGAAGGTGACCGTGCCCGTGGGGGCCGCGGCCCTCGAGAGCGTGGCGAGGTCGCTGATGGAACCCCCGACGGTGGTCGGGCCCGAGGCTCGGGTAGAGATCGCCGGGGCGGCCTGGCCGACAACGACGCTCTCGTCCGGATCGCCGCACGAGGTAGTGGCGGCGGCGTTGTTGGCGTCGCCGTTGTAGACGGCCACCCACCGGTACGTGCCCGCGGCGGTGGTCGGAAATGGGTCCGAGGTGTAGCTTCCCGGACCGTCGACCGGGGACGTGGCGGTCGAGGTGAAGATCGGCGGGCCGGTGCAGCTGGCGTTGTCCGGTCCGAACAAGGTGAAGACGATCGTCCCGGTGGCGTTCACCCCGCCCGACAAGGTGGCGGTGTCGGTGATCGCCCCGCCGACGGCCACTGGGGCCGAGGCTTGGGTGACGATGGCAGTGCTGGCCTTGGTTACATCGACGCTCTCGTTTGGCGCCCCGCAGGGACTGACAGCCGCGCCGTTGTTGGCATCGCCGCTGTAGGAGGCGACCCAGAAATAGGTGCCGGGCGCTACAGAGGTGAAGGAGTCCGACG
>JAUTXN010000227.1 GCA_030838045.1 Acidimicrobiaceae bacterium | reverse complement strand
TGCACGGCGCCCGACGGCGAAACGACGCACGCCGGAGCGGTGGTGGTCGTCGTGGCCGGGGCGGCCTGGCCCCACAAGGTGGCGGTGAGCACTCCGATCATGGTGTGCCCCCCGCCGGGACCGGGGCCGGGGCGGCGTTGGCCGAGCCGCTCGTGACCGAGGCGGTCGACCCGCCGTCGACGTTGTCATCCCGGCCGACCGCGACCACCGGACCCACCCCCTTGGTGGGCAGGTGCAGGGACGGGTCGGCATGCTGGACATGGGCGATCAGGTGGTCGACCGACGGCTGGATGCGGTCCAACACGGGCTTGGGGTACACCCCGAGAAACACGATCCCCAGCAGCAGCGGCGCCATCATGGCCTTCTCCCGCAACGTCATGTCGAGCATCTTGGCGTTCTCTCCCTCGGGCACCCCGTGGAACACCCGCTGGTAGGCCCACAGCAGGTACACCGCGGCCAGGATCACGCCCGTGGAGCCCACGACGGCCCACCACCGGTGGGTGATGAACGTCCCGAGCAGCACCAGGAACTCACCGACGAACCCGTTCAGGCCGGGCAGCCCCACCGAGCTCATCATCACCACCAGGAACACCGCCGCCATGATGGGCACCGATTTCTGCAGCCCGTGCAGCTCCGAGATCTGGCGGGTGTGGCGCCGCTCGTAGATCATCCCGACCAGGAGGAACAGGGCGCCCGTCGACAGCCCGTGGTTGACCATCTGCAGCACCCCGCCCGAGATCCCCTGCGACGTGAAGGCGAAAATCCCGAGCACGATGAACCCCAGATGGGCCACCGACGAGTAGGCGATGAGCCGCTTGAGGTCCTTCTGCATGGCCGCCACGATCGCCCCGTAGGTCATCCCGATGACCGCGGCGGTGAGCAGGATGGGCCCCAGGTCGACCGCCGCCTTGGGGAACAGGAACACGCCGAAACGCAGGATCCCGTAGGTCCCGAGCTTCAAAAGCACGGCGGCCAGAATCACCGATCCCGCGGTGGGCGCCTCGGTGTGGGCGTCGGGTAACCAGGTATGGAGGGGGAAAAGGGGAGTCTTCACCGCGAAGGCGATGATGAACCCCATGAAGATGAGGCGCTGCTCGGTCTGGGTGAGCTGCGACGTACGCCGGGCAACGTCGATCAGGTCGAAACTGAGATGGCCCCCCGAAGAGGTCAAGAACACGACCGCCAGGATCCCGACCAGCAGGAACGCCGAGCCCGCCAGGGTGAAGATGAAGAACTTGAGGGCGGCGTACACCCGGTTGGCGTAGCCCCAGCCCGAGATCAGGAAGTACATCGGGACGAGCGTCAACTCGAACATCAGGAAGAACAAGAACAGGTCCATCGCCAGGAACGTCCCGATGCACCCCGCCTCGAGCAGCAGCATCCAGCCGAGGAACGCCTTGGGCTGGCCGTGGATCTTGGGCCCCGCCATGGCGATGGGAAAGATCACCGCGGTCAGGAGGACGAGGAACAGTGAGATCCCGTCGACGCCCAGGTGCCAGCTGATCCCGAAGTCGGGGATCCAGTCCTGGTGGCTCACGAACTGGAAGCCCGCCTCGCCGACCTTGAAGTCGACCAGCATGAAGATGGCCAGGACCGCCTCGGCGACCGCAACCGCGATCCCGATGACCTTGGCGATGTCCTCCCGGGTCTTGGGGACGACCGCCACTGCCGCCGCCCCGGCCGCAGGCAGGAAGATGAGTGTGGTGAGGATCGGGAAGTCCACCGTCAGCCCCCGCCCCGCACGGTCACGTAGAGAAGCAGGAGCGCCGCGCCGCCCGCCAGCCCGAGGGCGTAGTTGCGGACGTAGCCCGTCTGGAGTTTCCGCAACCACCGCCCGCCGAGTGCGGTGAGGCCGGCTATGCCGTTGACCGCCCCGTCGATGACGCCCTTGTCCACCTTGTAGGCCGCGAAGTCGGCCAGTTCCTCGCCCGGGCCGCCCACGAACGCGGAGATGGCGTGGTCGAAGTACCAGGCGTTCTTGAGCAGGCCCGGTTCCAGCTCGGGGTGGTAGATCGAGCGCAGCCACGGCAGCAGGCCGAGCGCCAAACCACCCAGGCACAGCGCCAGAGTCAGGAGGGCCAGGGTCAACTTGACCGCGGTCGCGACATGCGGCTCGGGCGCGATGGCGGCCGGGAACACCGGCTCCAGCCACCGCGACAACAGGTCCCACTTGCCCCAGGGGAGGTTGATGACCCCGCCGATGGCGGCCAGCGCACCGAGGACGAGCAAGGGGAACGCCATGGGCCATGGCGCCTCGTGGGGGTCGCCGCTGTGGGCGTCATGGCCCGCGTGCTCCCCGTGGTCAGCCGTGGCGGTCCCCACCGCAGCATGTGTCGAAGCGCTCGCACCCACCATTGCCGGCGTGGCGCCGCCGCCACCCCCGCTGCCGCCCGCTGGTTGTGCGCCGGCACTGCCGCCCGGCGCCCCGGCGGTCCCGCCCCCTGGTTGTGCGCCGGCACCGCCGCCCGGCGCCCCGGCGCCGCCGCCCGCTGGTTGTGCGCCGGCATGGGCCCCCTCGACCTGGGTGGCATCACCGCTCGATTGGGCCACCGGTTCGTGCTGGGTGAGTTCCGGCTTGCCTTGGAGCCCGGCCCCCTCCTCGGCCTCAGCCGGGTGGCGGGTGTCCTTCCAGCGGGCCTCCCCCAGGAAGACCAGCGCCACCTGGCGACTCATGTAATAGGCGGTGAGACCGGCGGTCAGGAACCCGACCGCCCACAGCACCTTGCCCAGCTGCCCGTGGCTGCCCCAGGCCGCGGCCAGGATGTCGTCCTTCGACCAGAACCCGGAGAACGGGAAGATCCCCGAGATGGCCAGCCACCCGATGATGAACGTCGAGAACGTGATGGGCATCCACTTCTTGAGCCCGCCCATCTTCTTCATGTCCTGCTGCTCGTGCAGGCCGTGGATCACCGATCCGGCGCCGAGGAAGAGCAGGGCCTTGAAGAAGGCGTGGGTGATCATGTGGAACAGCCCTGCCGAATACGCTCCGGCGCCGATCCCGAGGAACATGTAGCCCAGCTGCGAGATGGTCGAGTAGGCCAGCACCTTCTTGATGTCGTCCTGGGCGCAGGCGATGGTGGCGGCGTATAGGGCGGTGGCCGCCCCGACGATGGCGATCACGGTCAGGGCGTCGGGGGCGTAGTGCAGGATCGGGGCGACGCGCGCCATGAGGTAGACACCGGCGGTGACCATGGTGGCGGCGTGGATGAGCGCCGACACCGGTGTCGGGCCCTCCATGGCGTCAGGCAACCAGATGTACAGGGGCAACTGGGCCGACTTGCCCGCCGCCCCGAGGAACAGCATCAGGGCGATCCCGGTGGCGGTCACCGTCGCCAGCGCCCCCGGCGTCCCGTGCATCAGGGGCGTCAACACGTCGTGGTAGTTGAGCGACCCGAAGTGATCGAAGATCAAGAACACGCCGATCATGAAGCCGAAGTCACCGACCCGGTTGGTGACGAAGGCCTTCTTGCCCGCGGCCGGCGGCCGTTCCCGCTCGAACCAGAACGAGATCAGCTGGTAGGAGCAGAAGCCCACACCCTCCCAGCCGAGGAAGCTGAAGAGGAAGTTGTCGGCCAGCACCAGGCACAGCATGGAGAAGAGGAACAGGTTCAACAGGACGAAGAACCGGGGGAAGCGCTCGTCGCCGTGCATGTAACCGATGGAGTACAGGTGGATCAGGCTGCCCACGCCGGTCACGAACAGCGCCATGGTCACCGACAACGGGTCGAGCTGGAGGGAGAAGTCGACGTGCAGCCCCGCCACCGGAACCCAGGCGAAGATCGACTTGATCACCGAACGCTCGTCGGCGCTGCGCCCAAGCAGCGAGAAGAAGGTGACGACCGCGGCCACAAATGACGCCGCCGCCGCCGCCGTCGCCAGCCAGCCCGCAGCCGGCTCGCCCAGCTTGCGGCCGAAGATCAACAGCGCCAGGAACCCGGCGAGGGGCATTGTGAGGATGATGTAGGAGGCGTTCACGGCGTCGCGTCAGCCCTTCAGCACATGGAGGTCGTCGGCCGTCGCCCCGACTCGCCGCCGGTAGATGGCCACGATGATCCCGAGGCCGACCACGACCTCGGCCGCGGCCACGACCAGCACGAAGAACACCACGGACTGGCCCCCGATGTCGTTGAGCATCCGGGAGAAGGTGATGAAGGTCAAGTTGACGGCGTTCAGCATCAACTCGACGCACATGAACATCACCAGGACGTTGCGGCGCACCAAGACCCCGACCGCGCCGATGGTGAACAGCAGGGCCGAGAGGACCAGGTAGTAGGTGCCGTCGATGCTCACGGCATCGCCGCTTCTTGTTCGTCCCGGGTCATCTCGCTGGCCACCGGCTGGGGCCGCCGGGCCAGCACGACCGCCCCGATGACCGCGATCACCAAGAGGACCGAGGTGATCTCGAAGGGAAACAGGTACCGGGTGA
>JAUTXN010000176.1 GCA_030838045.1 Acidimicrobiaceae bacterium | reverse complement strand
ACCGTGCGGTCGATGTCAGCTTCGGTGTGACTCAACGACGGGAACAGCACCTCGTACGCCCCCGGCGCAACCGCCACCCCCCGGTCCAGCAGTCCATGCATGAGGCCGGGGTAGCGCCCCGTATCGGCGGACGCCTTGGCCCCGGCGAAATCCTTCACAGGATCGGCCGCGAAGAAGACCCCTAGGAGCGGTCCGAAGACCGGTACCTGGACGTCGAGCCCGGCGGCGGTGAGCGCTTCCCCCAAGCCGCGGGCGAGTCGGCCGGCCCGCTCGGCCAACTCCTTGTACGCCCCGTCGTCCAGCCGCTCCAACACCGTCAGGCCGGCCGCGGTGGCCAGCGGGTTCCCCGACAGCGTCCCCGCCTGGTACACCGGACCGATCGGCGCCAGCAGCGACATGACGTCGCGCCGCCCGCCGAAGGCGCCCACGGGCAGCCCGCCGCCGATCACCTTGCCGAAGCACCACAGGTCGGGGCGCACGCCGAGCATTCCCGACGCCCCGCCCGGCCCGACCCGGAACCCGGTGATCACCTCGTCGAAGATCAGCAGCGCCCCGGCCCGGTCGCACGCCGCCCGCAGCCCTTCGAGGAACCCGGCGACGGGCGGGACCAGGCCCATGTTGGCGGCAACGGGCTCGACGATGACCGCCGCCACGTCGTGACCGATCTCGGGCACCACGTTGTAGGGCACGACCAGGGTCTCGGCCACCGACGCCTTGGGCACCCCGGCGCTGGCCGGCAGACCGAGCGTCGCCACCCCACTGCCACCCCCCGCCAGGAGCCCATCGGAGTGGCCGTGGTAACACCCCTCGAACACGATGATGCGATCCCGGCCGGTGGCGCCGCGCGCCACGCGGACGGCCGACATGGTCGCCTCGGTCCCGCTGGACACGAGGCGCACCATCTGGCAGCCGTCGACCCGTTCGCAGATGGCCTCGGCCAAGCGGACTTCGCCGGCGGTCGGGGCCCCGTAGGTGGTCCCCCGTCCCGCGGCCTCGGTGATGGCGGCTATGACCTCGGGATGGGCGTGACCGAGGATCGAGGCGCCGTAGGACTGGACGTAGTCGAGGTAACGCCGGCCCTCCACGTCCCACACATGGGCTCCCTCGCCCCGCTCGACGAAATACGGCACGCCGCCGACCGAGCGAAACGCCCGCACCGGTGAGTTGACCCCGCCCGGGATCACCCGGCGCGCCCGCTCGAACCACCCGGCGTTGGTACCGAGCCCCGCCGGTCCCGCCGGTCCCGCCGGTCCTGCGGGTTCCGCCGACTCAGCCATCGAGGGTCTCGGCGATCTCGCCCGCCAGGTAGGTGAGGATCAGGTCCGCCCCGGCCCGCTTGATGGCCGTCAGGTGCTCCAAGGCCACCGCGTCGCCGTCGATCCAGCCGTTGGCGGCGGCCGCCTTGATCATGGAGTACTCGCCGCTCACGTGGTACGCCGCCACGGGCACGTCGACCATCTGGCGGACGTCTCGGATCACGTCCAGGTAGGCCAGGGCGGGCTTCACCATCACCATGTCGGCACCCTCGGCCACGTCGAGGGCCACCTCGGTCAAGGCCTCGCGGCGGTTGTGGAAATCCTGCTGGTAGGCCCGCCGGTTGCCGCCGCCTGCGATCTGCACATCGACGGCGTCACGGAACGGCCCGTACAGCGCCGAGGCGTACTTGGCGGCATACGCCAGGATCGCCACGTTCTCGAACCCGCCGCCGTCGAGCGCCGAGCGGATGGCTCCGACCTGGCCGTCCATCATCCCCGAGGGGGCGACGACGTCTGCGCCCGCCGCCGCCTGGGCCAGGGCGACGCGTTGGTACAGCTCGATCGTGCGGTCATTGTCGACCCGCCCCTGGTCGTCCACGATGCCGCAGTGCCCGTGGTCGGTGTATTCGTCCAGGCACAGGTCGGCGATCACGACGATGGAGTCACCGAGCTGATCCTTCAGGTCGGCCATCGCCACCTGGACGATGCCGTTGGGGTTCCACGCCTCGGTGCCGGTGGCGTCTTTGTGGATGGGAACGCCGAACAGCACGACCGCGGGCACGCCGAGGAAGGTGAGGCGCTCCGCTTCCTTGACCAGGGAGTCCCGGGTGTGCTGCGCCACCCCGGGCAGGGAGGCGATGGGGCGGGGTTCATCGATCCCCTCGCGCACGAAGAGCGGGGCGATGAGATCGTCGACCGACAACCGGGTTTCGGCGACCATGCGCCGCAGGGCGGGGGTTCGCCGCAGCCGCCGCATCCGGCGTTCAGGGAAGGCCATAGGAGTTACGACGACGGTAGTGCGCGCAGCCCCGAAACCAGGGCGTCGATCAAGCCCTCGATGCTGTGCTCGTCGGCGACCACGTCGACCTCGAAACCCTGGGCGCGGGCGGTGGCCGCAGTGATCGGGCCGATGCACGCCACGAAGGGCGGCACCACACCTGGGGCGATCGCCACGAAGTTGGTGACCGTGGACGAGGAGGTGAACGTGATGGCGTCGGCAACGGCGGCCGCGTCGAGTGCCCCGGGGTCGGGCCGGGCGACGTCGGTCCGGTAGGCCTCGACCACGTCGACCAGCCAACCCTTGGCGGCCAAGCCTTCGGGCAGGACATCGCGGGCGACCGAGGCACGAGGGATGAGGACCTCGGCCTCGCCTTCGCTCCAGGGAAAGGCCGCCACCAGGGACTCGGCCACGAACTCCGGTGGGATCAGGTCGGCCACCAATGAATGCGCCTCGAGCGCAGCTGCGGTACCCGGGCCGATGGCCGCGATCGATGCCGAGGCGAACGACCGGGCGTCTCGCAACAGCGGCACGAAGCGCGCCACCGCCCGGGGCGAGGTGAACACCACCCACTGGAATCGACCGGCGGCGAGGTCCGCCGCGGCCTTCCGCAGCGCCGCGCCGCCGTCGTGCGGGTCGCTCACCTCGATGGTCGGCAGCTCGGTCACCTCGGCTCCGAGGGCGCGCAGCCGTTCAGAGAGCTCGGAGGCATCGGCGCGGGCCCGGGTGACGATCACCCGGCGGCCGAAGAGCGGGCGGTGTTCGAACCAGGTCAGGTCGAGGGCGGCGACCGGGCCGATGACGATGGTGACCGGCGGTTCGAGTTCGGTTTCGCCCAGGGCTGCGAGGGTCGTGCGGATCGTGGTCTGCTCCGGGCGGGTACCCCACCGCACAGCCATCACGGCCGTCGCAGGTGCCAGCCCGCCGGCCATGAGATGCGCGGCGATGGCGGCCCGGTGTGCCACCCCCATGAGCACGACGATGGTGCCGCCCGCGGCGGCGAGCGCCTTCCAGTTGGTCTCCTGGTCGACGGCGTGGCGGGAGTGGCCGGTGACCACGGTGAACGAGGTCGCCAGCCCCCGATGGGTCACGGGCACGCCGGCATAGGCGGGGGCGGCGATCGCCGAGGTGATGCCCGGCACGACCTCCCAGGCGATCCCTGCTTCGATGAGTGCCAGCGCCTCCTCCCCGCCCCGGCCGAAGACGAAAGGATCGCCTCCCTTCAGCCGCACGACGGTCTGGCCGGTTCGGGCCCGTTTGATCAGGAGACGGTTGATGGCGTCCTGGTCGACCGGCCCACCGGGGGACTTGCCGACGTCGATGCGTTCGGCACTGGCCGGGGCGAGATCGAGCAGCGAGACCTCGGCCAGCCGGTCATGCACCACCACGTCGGCCATCGCCAGCACCTCGGCTGCCCGCACCGTCAACAACCCCGGATCCCCCGGCCCGGCACCGACCAGGTAGACGGTCACCGCCCCGCCCCCCCGTTTTCCTGCGACAAACCCACACACCACGTGGGACCCGCAGCACAAAACCCGCCCCCCACCCCCCACCCCCGCATTTCCTGACAGAAACCCACACACCACGTGGGACCCGCGGCACAAAACCCGCCGCCCACCCCCAAGCCCCGCATTTCCTGCGACAAACCCACACTCACCCCGGGACCCGCGGCACAAAACCCGCCGGCTGCGACCGTCTGGTGGCCGCGGTGCCGGGTCATTGGAGAGCGCCGTACCGGTCGCCCAACAGGGAGGCGCCGCCTGCCTCGTGCAGCAGGTACTCCGCCAGGTGTTCGCCGACCGACGCGGGGTCGTCCGTCGCAGCTCCGGTGTGCTGGGCCCGGAGGAGGACGTGGCCGTCGGGGCTGGCCATCATCCCATCGACGGTGATTTGGCCCGACGGCCCCTCGGACGCCAGCGCGCCGACGGGCAGGTCGCACCCGCCGCCCAGCCGGGCCAGGAAACCGCGCTCGGCCATCACCACCCGGTGCGCCGCCGTGTCATCGACTGCGGCCAGCAGTCCCATCAGCTCCTCGTCCCCGGTCCGGCACTCCACCGCCAGCGCCCCTTGGGCGACCTGGGGCAACATGACCGCGGTGTCCAGCACCTCGGTGGCGTGGTCCATGAGACCGAGGCGGCGCAACGCGGCCACGGCCACCACGACGACCTGATCGGGGCCCGCCTGGGCCAGCCGGGTGGCGATGTTCCCGCGGAGGCCGGCAAAGGTCAGGTCCGGCCGTAACCACGCCAGCTGCGCCCGGCGACGCACCGATCCCGTCGCCACCCGGGCCCCGGCCGGAAGCGCCGCAAGCGTCGAGCCGACGAGGGCGTCGGCCGGGTCGTCCCGTTCGGGAACGCACGCCAGCAACAGGCCGTCGGCGGTCGCCGACGGCAGGTCCTTGGCCGAGTGCACTGCCAGGTCGGCCCGGCCGTCGAGCACCGCGGCCTGGACCTCCTTCACGAAGACGCCCTGGCCGCCCATCTCCCACACCGGCACATCTCGGAGGCGGTCGCCGACGGTCTCGACCACGATGAGATCGACGGCGAGGCTCGGGTGGGCCGTTCGAAGGCGGTCAGCGACGCGTGACGCCTGCCAGCGGGCGAGCGCGCTGCCGCGGGTGGCGATCCTGACCAGCGCGGGACCCTCGGTCAGAGGTTGAACAGGACCCGAACCGCTTCGGCCAGTTGCTCGCCCTGTACCGACCCCGCCACTTCCTTGAGCTGCACGGTCGGCTCGTGCAGGACTTTGGCCAGGAGGCTTCGGGTGAGGGCCTCCACGTCGCCGCGCTGGCGGTCACTGAGGCCGCTCAGCCGGTTGCGGTAGCGCTCGAACTCGGCCGCCCGGACCCCCTCGGCCCGGTCGCGCAAAGCGGCGACCAGGGGGGCCATCTCCCGCTCCGCCGTCAGGTCGCTGAAGCGGTCCACCTCTTCGGCGATGATCCGGGTGACAGCCGGGATCTCCTTGCGGCGTTCAGCCATGGCGGCATCCACGAAGGCCCGGAGGTCGTCCATGTTGAGCAACGTGACGCCCGGAAGTCGACCGACACCGGCGTCGACGTCACGGGGCACCGCGATGTCCACCACGAGTAGCGGCCGCCCGTTGCGAGCCGGCAGGACGGGCTCGAGGTCGGCGGCCTCGAACAGGATCCCCGGTGCTCCGGTCGAGGTGAGCACCACGTCGGCTTCTTCGAACGCGCTGGCCAGGGCGACGAGTTCGAGGGGAACGCCGCCGATCCGCGCGGCCAGTTGGGCCGCCTTGGTCCAGGTGCGGTTGGCCACGAGGGTGCGGCCGATGCCCGGCACTGCCGCCAGGGCCTGGACCATGCCCTCGCCCATTTCGCCCGCGCCGACCAGGAGAACGGTCCGGCCTTCCAGGCTTCCGAGGCGCTCAGCCGCCATAGCGACCGCGGCTTGTGACAGCGAGGTGATACCCCGGGTGATGGCGGTCTCGCTGCGGGCGCGCTTGCCGACCTCGATGGCGTGGCGGAACAACCGGGTGAGGACCGGGCCGGCGGCCTGCTCTGTTCGGGCCAACTCCCACGCGTGACGGACCTGACGGAGCACCTCGCCTTCGCCGATGACCGCTGAGTCGACGCCCGTCGCCACCTGGAACAGGTGGTTGGCCGCCCCGTCCTCGTAGTACGAGTACAGGTGGTCGCTGAAGCGTTCCGGCTGGGTGCCGCTCCATGTCGCCAGGAAGTTGCGCACATCGGACATGGCGCCGTGGTACCGGGCCGCCACGGCGTAGATCTCGGTGCGCATGCACGTCGACAGGACCACCGCCTCGGTCAGGTGTTCCCGATCGAGAAGGTCCTGCAGGGCCTTCGGCAAATTGGAATCACTTACCGTCATCCGCTCGAGGATCTCGAGGGGGACAGTCCGATGGTTCAGTCCGACGACAACGACAGCCACGTTTGCAGGCGCTCCCTTGCAACGCTTACTTGACCAGCCCTGATCAGTTCGAGCATGTCGGAATCGAGCACGCTTTGCCAATCGGCCTGTTCTGTCGAACGCCCGGCGGCTCGCATGTCTTCCCGAACCGAGGATACGAGGTCGAGCAGAACTTGGTACTCCGGGCCCAGCCGGTC
>JAUTXN010000170.1 GCA_030838045.1 Acidimicrobiaceae bacterium | reverse complement strand
ATGGCGGCAGGACCCGTTGGCAAGTCAGCGAGGCGGATGCGGCCCGGGTCGGGGGCTGACCCGGGCCGCAGCCAGTTACCGGGTCCTACTCGACACCCTCGAACTGATGGTCCGCCGTGGCGCCGGGGGCGTCGGCATGGCCGCCGCCGGGCAGCTGAGGCTCGTTCGCCGGCTCGTTCGCCGACTCGGTCACAGCGTCGGCCCCGGTGTCGAGCGCTTCAGCACCGGCGGCATCGACCGTGGAGCCGCTTGGCGGCGGGGTCGGGCTTACCTGGCTCGGTGCGGCCTGGCTGGCGCTGGCGAAATGCACCACCGCGGGGACGGTTGCGGCGGCCGAGCCGCCGCTGAGCGCAGCCAGCGCTCCGGTGCCGGCCAGACAGATCGCCCCTATCGCCGAGGCGAGCTTGGTAGAGAGTTTCATGTTGTGCATTCCCTTTCGGTTTTGGTTGTCACGCCATGGTGCGAAATCGATGCTGAGACATCGCTGAGCGCCTGAGAGACCTCTCAGGGTCCCCACAGCCGCAGATGGGCAGCATGGTGGTGGCCAGCCGAGTGCGAGGAGGCGGATGAGGATCCTGGTCGTGGAGGACGAACGGCTGCTGGCGGGGGCCTTAAAACGCGGCCTGGAGGCCGAGGGTTACGCGGTCGATGTAGCTCCCGACGGCCAAGAAGGGCTATGGCGCGCCCGTGAGCAGTCCTACGACGCCATGGTCCTCGACATCATGCTCCCGGGCATGAACGGCTTCCAGATCTGCGCCACCCTGCGCGAGGAGGACAACTGGACGCCAATCCTCATGTTGACGGCAAAGGACGGCGAATATGACGAGGCCGAAGCCCTCGACACCGGGGCCGACGACTTTCTGTCAAAGCCGTTCTCCTATGTGGTGCTACTGGCGCACCTGCGGGCCCTGATGCGCCGGGGGGTCCGCCAGCGTCCCGCTGTGCTCGCGGTCGGCGACCTCCGGCTTGACCCGGCGTCGCGGTCGGTTGATCGCGGCGGCGAGCCGCTGCGGCTGACGGCACGCGAGTTCGCGGTCCTCGAGTATCTGATGCGCCACCCTGGCGAGGTGGTGTCGAAGGCGGACCTGCTGGAGCATGTCTGGGATTTCGGGTACGAAGGCGACCCGAATGTCGTCGAGGTGTACGTCGGCTACCTCCGACGCAAGATCGACGCCCCCTTCGGCCGGCATACGATTGAGACCGCCCGGGGGGCTGGCTACCGACTGGCCGACGGCGCATGACCGCCCGGACCGGCCGTCGCTGGCCGCGGTCGGTTCGCGCCCGTACGGCGCTGGTGGCGGTGGCGGTGGTCGGCGCCGCCCTGGTGGTGGCCGGCCTGGTTCTCCTCCGGACGCTCTCGGCGTCGTTGACCTCGGGCGTCGACGCTTCGGCCCGGCTTCGTGTCGAGGCCGTGGCCAACATCGTCGCAGGGGGAATCGTGCCCACGGTATTGGCGGTGCCCGGGGACGACAGTGTGGTCGTACAGGTGATCGACGGCTCGGGCCGGGTGCTGGCAGCCAGCGACAACGTCGCCGACGAGCGCCCGTTCGTGACGATCCACCCCACGCCCACGGCCACGACGGTCCGGATGATGACTGTTCGCGGCCTGCCCGTCGGGGAGCAGGGCGTGTTCCGGGTGGCGTGGCGTTCGATTGACACGCCTCGGGGACCGTGGACCGTCGTCGCCGCGGCATCGCTCGATCCGGCCCGGCACACAGTCGCAACGCTCGGCACGGCCGTGGCCGCGAGCGTGCCCCTCCTGCTGGCGCTCGTGGGTTTGACCGCCTGGTTGCTGGCCGGGCGGGCACTCGCTCCGGTCGAGGTGATCAGGTCCCAGGTGGCCGAGATCTCGGGGCGGGCCCTGCACCGTCGGGTACCCGACCCCGGAGGCCGCGACGAGGTCGGACGACTGGCTCGCACCATGAACGACATGCTCCAGCGTCTCGAGGAGGCTCAAGCCGGGCAGCGGCGTTTCGTAGCCAACGCGTCCCATGAACTGCGCAGCCCCCTGGCGTCGGCCCTAACGCAACTCCAAGTCGACCGTGCGCATCCCGAGTCGGCTGACTGGCAGCAAACTGCAGACGAAGTCGAGGCGGAGCTCGAGCGGGTCCAGCACCTCGTGGATGACCTGCTGGGATTGGCCCGAGCCGACGAGGGCGCGCTCGCGAAGGGTCGGACGGCGGTCGACCTCGACGAAATAGTTCGCGACGAGGTCGCCCGTCAAAAGGTCACCTCGCCCGTGCCGATCGATATCCGCGGCGTGACGCCGGTCCAGTTGCAGGCCAACGCCGACGAACTTGGTCGAGCCGTGACGAACCTGATCGCCAACGCGCGGCGCCATGCCCGCAGCTGTGTCTCGGTCACCCTGGCTCGGCGGGATGATGAGGCAATCCTGGTCGTCGCCGACGACGGTCCGGGCGTACCGGCCGACCAGCGGGACCGGGTCTTCGGACGATTCGTCCGACTGGACGACGCTCGGCCCCGAGATACCGGCGGCTCGGGTCTCGGTCTTGCCATCACCAAGGAGATAGTCGAGGCCCACGGCGGGACGATCACCATCGGCGACAATCACCCGGGAGCCCGGCTCGAAATACGCGTGCCCATTCGGGCCCATACCCCGGACCGGCGCAAGGGCTCGACCAATCGAACCGGTGGCGGTCCGCGCTTCGCCGGCCTCGCGAGATCCACCAATTCGAAGATGCCGAATGGCCAGCACGAACGCTAGTTCGAACTTGGACTTATGGACCACTCGAATGGTTGCGACCCGGGTCCGCCATGCTGTCTGATTCCCACGGCAAACGGTCGTGGAAGTCAGCTACGGCTCACTGCCAATG
>JAUTXN010000160.1 GCA_030838045.1 Acidimicrobiaceae bacterium | reverse complement strand
GACCGCGCCCGACGAACGTAGTTCGCGCCTGGCCCGCACGCTCTGCCGCTACCAGGCGCCCGGTGGGCGCTACGGGCATGGCTGGACCGACTCTTTGACCCAGGTGTGCTGAATTTCCGGTGTGTACACACCGGAAATTCAGCACACCTAACGGATCCGGGGCTTCCGGGCTTAGCCAGGTCCCGCCACGGTCGCCGGCTGTTTCAGCGGCGTTTGGACCGTCCGCGCTTAAGGGACGCCCGGAGGAGTTCCCGGTTCATCCGGGCGATCGATTCCATCGGGATTTCTTTCGGGCACACGGCGGCGCATTCGCCGATGTTGGTGCAGCCGCCGAATCCCAGCGAATCCTGCGCCGCGACCATGGCCAGGGTGCGGTGCTCCCGTTCGGGTTGGCCCTGGGGCAGGGCGGCCAGGTGGGAGATCTTGGCGGCGGTGAACAGCATGGCCGAGGCGTTGGGGCAGGCGGCGACGCATGCCCCACAACCGATGCAGGCGGCGTTGTCGAAGGCCAGGTCGGCGTCGTCCTTGGCGACGGGGGCGGCGTTGGCCTCGGCCGCGCTTCCCGTCGGGGCGGTGATGAATCCCCCCGCCTCGATGATCCGATCCAAGGCGCCCCGGTCGACGATGAGGTCCTTGATCACCGGGAAGGGCCCGGCCCGCCACGGCTCGACGTAGATGATGTCGCCATCGGTGAAATGACGCATGTGCAACTGGCAGGTCGTGGTGGCGGCCTGCGGGCCATGCGCCACGCCATTGATTACCAGACCGCACATGCCGCAGATTCCTTCGCGACAGTCGTGGTCGAACGCGATCGGATCCTTTCCCTCCTTGATCAGACGTTCATTGACTACGTCAAGCATTTCGAGGAAAGACATGTGGGTGCTGATCCCCGGTGCGGCGTAGCGGACCATTTCGCCCTCGGCCCCAGAACCGGCCTGGCGCCACACGTGCAGGGTCAGGTCGAGGAGGTGTTCGTCGGGTCCGGAGTCGGAGTCGGGTGGCGCCGGCTGGACCCCGGCCAGGCCGGTGACGCTGGTGGCGCTCATTTGTACGACCGTTGACTGAATTTCACGTGTTCGAAGCGCAACGCTTCCTTGTGCAGGATCGGCGTGGGCAATGGACCCGACGTGACCGGCTCTATGCTCCCCTTTTCCCCAGACCATTCCCAACCCGCGACGTAGGCGAAGTGGTCGTCGTCGCGGAGTGCCTCACCCTCGGGGGTTTGGAACTCCTCCCGGAAGTGGCCGCCGCAGGATTCCTCCCGGTGCAGGGCGTCGATGGCGAGCAGCTCGGCCAGCTCCATGAAGTCGGCCACCCGGCCCGCCTTCTCGAGTGACTGGTTGAGCTCGGCGCCCATCCCGGGGACGGTGACGTCGGTCCAGAACTCCTCCCGCAGCGACGGCAGCTGGTCGAGCAGCTTGGTCAGGCCCTCGGCCGAGCGGGACATGCCGCACAGTTCCCAGACGAGCGAGCCCAGTTCCCGGTGGAAGTCATCGACGGTGCGCCGGCCGCCGATCGCCAGCAGCCGGCCGGTGCGGGCCGCGACGTCGGACTCGGACGCCTTGAACGAGGGGTGGTCGAGGCCCACCGGCGGCGGCTTGGCGGTCGCCAGGTAGTTGGCCAGGGTGTAGGGGATGACGAAATAGCCGTCGGCCAGGCCCTGCATGAGCGCCGAGGCGCCCAGGCGGTTGGCGCCGTGGTCGGAGAAGTTGGCTTCGCCCAGCACGAACAGCCCGGGCAGGTTGCTCATCAGGTTGTAGTCCACCCACAGCCCGCCCATCGTGTAGTGGATGGCGGGGTAGATGCGCATCGGGACCCGGTAGGGGTTCTCGCCCGTGATGCGCTCGTACATGTCGAACAGGTTCCCGTAGCGCTCCTTGATCACCTCGACGCCGAGGCGGGCGATGGCGTCGGAGAAGTCGAGGTAGACGCCACGGCCACCCGGCCCGACGCCGCGACCCTCGTCGCAGACCTCCTTGGCGTTGCGCGAGGCGATGTCGCGGGGGACCAGGTTGCCGAAGCTCGGGTACTTGCGCTCCAGGTAGTAGTCCCGGTCGGCCTCGGGGATCTCGTTGGGCGATCGGGTGTCACCGGGCTTGGCGGGAACCCAGATGCGGCCGTCGTTGCGCAGCGATTCCGACATCAGCGTGAGTTTGGACTGGTAGTCGCCGGCCACCGGGATGCAGGTCGGGTGGATCTGGGTGAAGCACGGGTTGGCGAGGAGGGCGCCGCGGCGGTGGGCCCGCCAGATGGCGGTGGCGTTGCAGCCCTTGGCGTTGGTCGAGAGGTGGAACACGTTGCCGTAGCCGCCGGTGGCCAGGATCACGGCGTCGGCGGTGCGCGACTGCACCTCGCCGGTCACCAGGTCGCGGGTGACGATTCCCCGGGCGGCGCCGTCGGCCACCACCAGGTCCAGCATCTCGGTGCGGGAGTACATGGTGACCGAGCCGACGTGGATCTGACGGGCGAGGGCTTGGTAGGCGCCGAGGAGGAGTTGCTGGCCTGTTTGGCCGCGGGCGTAGAAGGTGCGCGAGACCTGGGCGCCGCCGAAGGAGCGGTTGTCGAGCAGGCCGCCGTACTCCCGGGCGAAGGGGACCCCTTGGGCGACGCACTGGTCGATGATGTCGACGCTCAGCTGGGCCAGGCGGTAGACGTTGGCCTCTCTCGACCGATAGTCGCCGCCCTTGACGGTGTCGTAGAAGAGGCGGTAGACGCTGTCGCCGTCGTTGCGGTAGTTCTTGGCGGCGTTGATTCCGCCTTGGGCGGCGATTGAGTGGGCCCGGCGGGGGGAGTCCTGGTAGCAGAAGCAGCTGACGCGGTAGCCGAGTTCGCCCAGGCTGGCCGCGGCCGCGGCCCCGGCCAGGCCCGAGCCGACCACGATGACGTGGTTTTTGCGCCGGTTGGCCGGGTTGATCAGCTTCATGTCGAAGCGGTGCCGGTCCCACAGCTCGGTGATGGGGCCGCTCGGGGCGTGGCCGTCGAGGGCGGCGCCATCGGCGGGGGCGACACGCCACCGGGTAGGCGCTTCGCGGGGCGCCTCCGCGGGCGGCGCGTGTGGTGCTGCGGTGGGCGGTTTCGCCGACGGGACTTCGGGCGCCACGGTCATTGGATCGCTCCTACCAGGACGCCCACCGGGACCGAGACGAAGCCCACGAACATCACGATCGCCAATGCGCCCGCGCTGCGGCGGATCAGCCGGTCCCAGCGCCGGCTGTTGGCGCCAAAGGTCTGAAAGATGCTCCACGTCCCGTGATAGATGTGCAGCGCCAAGGCGACCATGGCCGCGACGTAGATGGCGACCAACCACCACTGGTCGAAGTTGCCGACCACGTTGGCGTACACCGACCCCCGCACGAAGCGGTAACCGGGATGGATCCAGCCCCAGGTGAAGTTGGCCAGGTGGAAGATCACGAACAGGGCCAGTGCCAGCCCGCCCCAGCGCATGGTGACCGCGGGCATGTCGGCCTGCACCCGGGCCGTGCGCACATAACGGGTCTGGCGGGCGCGGCGGTTGCGCCGCGACAGGTCGACTGCCAGGTACACGTGCACCACGAACGCGACGGTCAACACCACCCGGATCAGCCAGAGGAAGACGGTGTGGGGGAAGATCGGTTCGCCCAGGCGGCGCAGGAACTCGGCGTAACTGTCGAACTCCCGCTGGTTGAGCCAGACCTTGAGGTTGCCCAGCATGTGCCCGATCAGCCACAGCAGGATGACCAATCCGCTGGCAGCCATCAGCATTTTCTTGCCGATGGACGTCCGGTACAGCGGGGGCGTCGCAGGCGCCGTGGCGATCGTGGTCATAGTCGTAGGAGGGGCCTCATCGGCTATCTGCTATCTGCCATCTGTCTGTCTGGCTATCTGGCTATCTGGCTGGCGTAGTGATTGTGCGCTGTCCCGCCCTCCCACGTTAGGTCCAGGTCGAGCTGTACCGGCCCGGGCGCATCAGGCGCCGCCAGGTGGACGAACCCCACGCGGGCGCAGCTGTCCGGGTCGACCGGGCCCGTGAACCGCCAGGTGCGGCGGCCGCCGGTCCACGACAGGACGGCGCGGCAGGCGGCGTCGGTGATGGGCGCCCGCAGGTCGCTCACCACGTGCACCGCCAGCTGGATGTCGTCGCCCGGTCGGTAGCTCGCGGCGGGGCGGTCGGCGACCACGATGACGGGTTCGCATGCGGCCTTGAGCGTCGACCAGCCCGCCTTGGGGCGGCGCTGGTCATCGAGCACCGACCACGAGACGGCCGGCTGGCCATCGCCCAGCATGAACTGGCAGAAACCCCCGGTCGGGCGGTACTTGAGCCGCCGCAGGGTCTCCACGTGGTAGCGGATGATCTGGGCCTGGTAGGCCTGCGTGGCCTCGCGCCATTGGTCGAAGGTGGCGAATGCGCTCGGCGGAAGATGACGGTCGAATTGCGCCTTCTGCAGGCAGTACGCCCGCTCAAGGTGCTCCCAGTCCAGGTCCGGCCACAGCGAGGGCTGGCACCACGGCGCGTCGTCGGGCACCGACTGGGCGCCGAACTCCGACA
>JAUTXN010000119.1 GCA_030838045.1 Acidimicrobiaceae bacterium | reverse complement strand
GCGCCGCCCCGGGATGTGGGCTTCAGGTCCCCGTCCAAGTCGTAGACGATCGGGATGCCGGTCGGGATCTCCAGATTGGGGATGTCCTCGTCGCTGATCCCGTCCAGGTGCTTGACCAGGCCCCTGAGGCTGTTGCCGTGCGCCGCCACGAGCACGACCTTTCCCCGGCGCAGGTCAGGAACGATGGCGTCGTACCAGTACGGGAGCATCCGCACCACGACGTCGGCCAGACATTCGGTCGCGGGCACCAGTTCGGGCGCCAGCTCCGAATAGCGGGGGTCCTTGCTCGGGTTCCACGGGCTGTCGGCGTCGATGGGCGGGGGGGGAGTGGCGTAGCTGCGCCGCCACAACAGGAATTGGTCGTCGCCGAAGCGAGCGCGGGTCTCCGCCTTGTCGAGGCCGGTCAGGCCTCCGTAGTGGCGCTCGTTGAGCCGCCAGTGGCGTTGCACCGGAACCCAGAGCCGGCCCATCTCCTCCAGCGCCAGGTGCAGCGTCCTGATGGCCCGCGTTTGCACGGACGTGTGGGCCATATCGACGGGTACCCCGGCCTCGGCCAGGCGGGAACCGGCGGCCCGGGCTTCCTTCTCGCCTTGGGCCGAGAGGTCGCAGTCGTACCAGCCGGTGAAGCGGTTGGCCAGGTTCCAGGTGCTTTGACCGTGACGCAACAGCACCAGGGTCGACATGGAGCGGATCCTACGCTGCTATACCGACCAGAACACTTGAGTCCTAGTCGCTCAAGTTAGCTACACTGTGTGAGTCAGACAGATCTCAAAAGTGAAGATCTCGGTGAAGATCTCAGAGTAACGGAGGCAACTCATATGCCCAAGGCCGTAGGTATCGACCTCGGTACCACCAACTCGGTCGTCAGCGTTCTGGAGGCCGGTGAGCCCACCGTCATTCCCAACGCTGAGGGAGCCCGGACCACCCCCTCGGTGGTCGGGTTCTCGAAGTCCGGTGAGGTGCTCGTCGGTGAAGTCGCCAAGCGCCAGGCCATTACCAACTACGAGCGGACGATCCGTTCGGTCAAGCGCCATGTCGGGACCAGCTGGACCGTCGCCATCGACGGGAAGAAGTACACCCCCCAGGAGATCAGCGCCCGAATCCTGCAGAAGCTGAAGCGCGACGCCGAGGCGTATCTGGGCGACACTGTGACCCAGGCCGTGATCACGGTGCCGGCCTACTTCGACGACGCCCAGCGCACCGCCACCAAGGAAGCGGGACAGATCGCGGGCCTCGAGGTGCTGCGGATCATCAACGAGCCGACCGCAGCCGCGTTGGCCTACGGACTGGACAAGGAGGGCGCAGACCAGACAGTTCTCGTCTTCGACTTGGGCGGCGGCACGTTCGACGTGTCGGTGCTCGAGATTGGCGAAGGCGTTTTCGAGGTCAAGTCGACCAGCGGCAACACCCACCTCGGGGGCGACGACTGGGACCAGCGGGTCATCGACTGGCTCGTCAAGAGCTTCAAGGACACCGAGGGCGTCGACCTGGGCAACGACAAGATGGCCCTGCAGCGGTTGAAGGAAGCGGCCGAGAAGGCCAAGATCGAACTGTCGGCGGTGCAGGAGACCACCATCAACCTGCCGTTCATCACCGCCACCAGCGAGGGTCCGAAGCACCTCGACATCAAGCTCACGCGGGCCAAGTTCCAGGACCTGACCAACGACCTGCTGGAGGCCTGCAAGGGTCCCTTCGAGCAGGCGATCAAGGATGCCGGCCTCACGAAGCAGAAGATCCACCACGTGGTACTGGTCGGTGGGTCGACGCGCATGCCCGCCATCCAGGAGATGGTGCAGGCTCTCACGGGCAATGAGCCCCACAAGGGCGTCAACCCCGACGAGGTCGTGGCCGTCGGCGCCGCCATCCAGGCCGGCGTGCTGAAGGGCGAGGTCAAGGACGTCCTGCTGCTCGACGTCACCCCGCTGTCGCTTGGCATCGAGACCAAGGGCGGCATCATGACCAAGCTGATCGAGCGGAACACGACGATCCCGACCCGGCGTTCGGAGGTGTTCACCACCGCGGAGGACATGCAGCCGAGCGTGGAGATCCACGTCCTGCAGGGCGAGCGCGAGATGGCGATGTACAACAAGACGCTGGGCAAGTTCCAGCTGGTCGACCTGCCGCCGGCACCTCGGGGCATCCCCCAGATCGAGGTCACGTTCGACATCGACGCCAACGGCATCGTGCATGTGTCGGCCAAGGACAAGGCCACCACGAAGGAGCAGTCGATGACCATCACCGGTCAGTCGGCGCACAACCGCGACGAGATCGAGCGGATGGTCCGCGATGCCGAGGCCCATGCCGAGGAGGACCGCCGCCGTCGCGAGGAGGCCGAGGTCCGCAACAACGCCGACAGCCTGGTGTACCAGACCGAGAAGATGCTGAAGGATCAGGCCATCTCGTATGTCGGCACGGAGAAGGAGCGGGTCGAGGCCGACCTCAAGGCACTGAAGGAGGCGCTCGCCGGCACCGATATGGAGTCGATCCGGCGGACCACCGACAGCCTGGCCAACGGCGTCCAGGA
>JAUTXN010000096.1 GCA_030838045.1 Acidimicrobiaceae bacterium | reverse complement strand
GTGGCGGCGGCGGTGGTGGCCACCCACACCACGCTGCCGGTCGGGGTCGCGGTGGACGCCCTCTTCGCGTTGGTCGGCACCTCGGACAAGGGGCTCGACGCCTGGCAGAAGCGCCTGGTGGTCGCGGTCGAGAGCTGGGCCCGGGAGAATACGGATCTGCTGGCGGATTGGGGCGGACTGCTCCCCGACTGGCGCGAGCGGCTTCCCAAAGCGCTCGACAGTGCGGCCGCGGCCACGTCGGTCGGCTCCGACCGTGGGTCCCGGGAGGTGCTGGAAGCCGCCCTCTCCGAGCACTTCTTCACCCCGCTCACCAAGTTGGGCTGGCCGGCCTCCCAGGCGGCGGCCGCCCAGTTGCTCGACGATCTGCCGCGGCTGCTGGTCGCCGCCGCCGATCCTGCCTCGGGCGTCGGGGGGCTGCTTGTCTCGTTCGACCGGGGAATCGAGGATGTGCTCGACCGGCTGCCGCCGCCGGTGGCCGATCGAGCCATCATCGAGACGTACCTCGTGGCCGTCATCCGCGAGCTCGACCACGACGCCTGGACCCGGACCGCGGGGGGCGAGGCCATCTCGGTGAGCGGCCTGGCCCGGAAGCTGACGTTGCACACTACCGCCGCGACCAACCCAAGCACGGCCGCCGACGAGGCGGGGAGCGACGCTGACGAGTTCATCGCCAGATGCCGCCGGGTGGTGATCCTCGGCGATCCTGGTGCCGGCAAGTCGTGGCTGGCCCGGCGCACCGGCATGCGAGCGGCCGAGGCGGCGCTGGCGGCGTTGCACTCGGGCGCCCGGGCCGAGACCATCGAGACCATCGAGGTGCCGCTCTTCGCCCGTTGCCCGCCGGTCGTGGCGGCCGCGGCCGCGGACTCCGCCGACGCCTGGAGCGCGCTCGTCACCGCCGCGGTCATGCCCATGGCCCACCGCTTCGGGCCGGGCCGGGGGCGGAGGCGTTCCTGCGCCGTCTCCGGGATCGCCCCGGCGTCTACCTGGTCATCCTCGACGGCCTCGACGAGGGCGACGAGACGGCCGCGGCCACCGTGTTCGACCGGCTGGTGGCCACCGCGGGCCGGGATCTGCGGATCATGGTGACCTGCCGCCCGGGCTCGTGGCGGCGCCAGCTGCCCATGACCCGGACCGATCCCCGGGATCGAGTGGCTCGGCTCGACCCGCTCGGGTATCCCGGTGACGTCGAGCGGATCGTCGAGCACTGGCTGGCCGACCGGCCCGAGGCGCGAGACGCGCTGTTGAACCTCCTCCGGGAGCGAAGCGACCTGGCGTCGGCTGCGTGCACCCCGCTCGTGTGCGCCATGTACTGCCTGGTGGCGAGCTGGGACGGCGAGATCCCGGACCGGCGCCGGCTCCTGTATCAAAAGGTCGTCACCCGGCTGCTGCGAGGGACGTGGCGCCAGGAGGCGGAGGCGGACGCGGAGACGCGGCGGGCGGCCCGGGTGGCGTTGGAGGGGTTGGCCTTCGGGGGGGCCGGGAGCGACCCGTTCAGCGGGTTGGGGGCGTGGCTTGACGAGGTGCGAGAGCCGTTGCCGGCAGGTTTGGCGGCCGCGGCGGTCGCGGCGGTCGGGCATGTCGCGCCCCCGACGGCGTTCGAACCCGACGCCGACGTGGTGGGGCGGCGGTTCCTTCACCGGTCGCTGCGGGAGCATCTCGTGGCGGAGTACGTGTCGCACCTGCCGGTGGCGGATGCGGTGGCGGCGTTGTTGCCGCACTGCTGGTACGACCCGGACTGGGAGCATGTCCTGGCACCAGCCGTGGCGGGACACGCCGGTCGGGACGCGGTTCTCGACGGGCTCTTGACGCCACGGGGGGTGGGTGCTGCGGGTGCTGCCGGCGCGGCGGATGCTTTGGGTGCTGGTGCGGCGGGTGCTGGTGCGGCGGGTGCTTTGGGTGCGGGTGCTTTGGGTGCGGGTGCTGGGGGGGCGGGCTTGGGTGCGGGGGCGGGGGCGGCGCGGGTGGCGGCGTGCGACGGGTTCGACGAGATGCGCCGGTTGTTGGCGCTACTGGCCGACGAGACGTCGCCCGCGGATTGGACCTCGGAGCACGCTGAGCTCATCGACGCCGCCTGCCGCCGGCACCGATGGTTGGGTGCGGGCCGACTCGTGAAGGCCCAGAATGGCTGGCCAGCCGCCGCCCTCTCGCCGCAGGAACGGCATCGTCTGAACCTGGGCGCCATTCCGTGGCCCCTTGAACAAACGCCGGCGTGGCTCAAGTTGCTGGAACTCGACGGGGCGGCCCGGTCCCAGCTCATCGATGACCTGGTCGGCCGCCTCTGTGGCCGGAAGAAACGTACCGCGGAGCGGGTGCCGCTGGGCGCGGAGATCGCTGTCGCCACGGTGTTGCGCCATCTCGGCGTGCCACCCGCGGCAGTCGACGAGGTAGGCCGCGGTCTGGCGAAATCGCTGACGCGGTACGCCGACCCGGACACCTTCCAGGCGCTGGTCATCCTGGGGCTGGCGCCGCCCGAGGATCTGGCCGAAATCATCCTCGGGCAGCT
>JAUTXN010000026.1 GCA_030838045.1 Acidimicrobiaceae bacterium | reverse complement strand
TTCGGTGTACCTGCTGCTGGCGGTGGCGGGCCCGTTCATCGTCGGCACCAGCGCCAACATCCTGGGCCTCAACCTGGCCGACCACCTCCTGCACCTGGCGACCGCCGTCTTTGCCCTCGGCGTGGCCATCGCCCTCGGCGCCCGCGACGAGTTGCAACACGCATAGACGCTGATCGCCGAGAGCTGATCGCCGAGACCTGAGAGCTGATGGGCGGCCGCCGGCCCGGTGCCGGCGGCCGTCCCACTCGACGCCACGACGCCGTCACCCCTATGACCCGCCGCCTCTTCGCCCTCGCCGCCGTCCCGCTCGTCTGGTTCGTCGGCCTGGTCGCTTCGGCGGCACCGGCATCGGCCCACAGCGTCTCGGGGGTCGGTGCCACCAACTGGCGGACCACCGTCAGCAGCATCACACCGGCCACCGCGGGACTGACGGTGCGGGTGGTCGAGAACGGCAGCCGGCTGGAGGTCACCAACCATGGCCCTGAGGTGGTGGTGCTCGGCTACGACGCCGAGCCGTACCTCCGCATCGGCCCACAGGGCGTGTTCATCAACACCCGCTCTCCCGCCGCCTACCTGAACTGCAGCCGTTCGGGTTGCTCGGTTCCCCCCATCGCCGACTCGAACGCAGCGCCCAAGTGGGAGCGGTTCTCGTCCGGCCAGACGGCGCTCTGGCACGACCACCGGATCCACTGGATGGGCAACCAGCTACCCCCTGAGGTGGCCCGGGCGCCCGGCGAGCGCCACGTGCAGGCCCAGTTCACCGTCACCATGCTGCAGGGCCCCAACCGGATCACCGTCCGCGGGGAGTACACGTGGGTGCCCGGCCCCGGCCCGTTCCCCTGGTTGGTGCTGGCGGCCGCCCTGGCCGCGGTGGCGGTCGTCGTGGCCGTGACCCGGTCGTGGCTGGTACTGGCGGTCGCGACCGGCGTGGTCGTGGCGGTCGACCTCGGCCATGCCGTGGCGGTGGCGTGGTCCTGGGCCGGCGGCCCGCTGTTCCGGGTGGCGCAACTGTTCGAAGGCAGCTCCTACCAGATCCCGGGCTGGATCCTGGGCGCCCTCGGCGTGCGGCTGCTGTGGCGGGGCCGAGCCCGGGGCCGGCAGGCGGCGGCGTGCGCGGGGGCGTCGGCGGTGCTGTTCACCGGGTTGCTCGATTTCCCGGTCCTGTCCCGCTCCCAGGCCCCCTTCGCCGGGCCGATCGGGCTGGACCGGCTGTGCGTCGCGGTGTGCCTCGGGCTCGGGCTGGGCGTCGCGCTCGGTGCCCTGGCGTTGATCCGAGCCGACCGCCCGAGGATCGAGTACGCCGACGTTGACGTCGACGAGGGCACCCCGGGTGAACTGGTTGCCCGGCTCGAGTCGAACGACGCCTCGGTGGTCACCGCCGGCTAGAACCCCCCGCGGAGGTCGCGCAGGGTCGGGCGGGGGTTTTCCCCAGATTGCCTTCAGGACAGGCGTTCGAGGATCATGGCCATCCCCTGGCCGCCGCCGACGCACATGGTTTCGAGGCCGATCTGCTGGTCGTGGAAGGCGAGGGAGTTGACCAGCGTGGTGGCGATGCGGGCGCCGGTCATCCCGAACGGGTGGCCGACCGCGATGGCGCCGCCGTTGACGTTGAGCGTGTCCAGGTCGATCCCGAGGTCCTCGGCCGAGGGGAGGACCTGGGCGGCGAACGCCTCGTTGATCTCGACCAGGTCGATGTCGGCGATGGTCATGCCCGCCCGGGCCAGGGCCTGGCGCGAGGCCTCGACCGGTCCGAGGCCCATGATCTCCGGTGACAGGGCGCTCACGCCGGTGGCCACGATGCGCGCCAGCGGGGTCACGCCCAGTTGCGCCGCCTTGGTGTCGCTCATGATGACCAGCGCCGCCGCTCCGTCGTTGAGGGCGCAGCAGTTGCCGGCTGTCACCGTGCCGTCGGGCCGGAACACCGGCTTCAGCTGCGACACCCGCTCCAATGTGGTGCCCGGGCGGGGCCCGTCATCGGCCGCCACCACGGTCCCGTCGGGCAGCGTGATCGGCGTGATGTCGTGCTCCCAGAACCCGTTGGTGAGGGCCGCCTCGGCCCGGTTCTGGCTGCGTACCCCGAAGGCGTCCTGCGCCTCGCGGGTGACGCCGCGGAGCTGGGCCACGTTTTCCGCCGTCTGGCCCATGGCGACGTAGACGTCCGGTAGCCGGCCGTCCTCGCGGGGGTCCCGCCAGGCGCCCGCCCCGCCCAGGGCCCGGTCGGCCGTGGCCGCCTCGGTCTCGGCGAAGCGGGGGTTCTGGGTGTCGGGGAGCGTGTCGGAGGAGCCCTTGATGAAGCGGCTGACGGTTTCCACCCCGGCCGAGATGAAGACGTCCCCCTCCCCCGCCCGGATGGCATGCATCGCCATGCGGGTGGTCTGCAGGCTGGAGGCGCAGTACCGGGTGACCGTCGTGCCGGGCAGGGCGTCGTAGCCGAGCAGCACCGCCACCACCCGGGCCAGGTTGAATCCCTGCTCGCCGCCGGGGAGCCCGCACCCGAGGAGCAGGTCGTCGATATCGGCCGGGTCGAGCTGAGGCACCCGGTCGAGCGCCGCCCGGACCATCTGCGCCGTCAGGTCGTCGGGTCGCATCGAGACCAGCGACCCCTTGAACGCTCGGCCGATCGGCGAGCGGACTGCGGCCACGATCACGGCTTCCGGCATGGCGGACCCCCTTGGCAAAGGTTGTTACTCATCAGTAGCTTAGCGCACGCAGGCGGTCGAACGCATCCCAGACGTCGCTGAAGCGGGTCGTGAGCGGGGCCAGTCCGAGGCGGATGGTGTCGGGGAAACGGAAGTCGGTGATGACACGGCCATCGCGGGCGAGTGCGTGGTGGATCCGCTGGGCATCGGCGTGGCGCAGGGCCAGATGGGAACCGCGTCTCACGCCTTCCTCGGGGGAACCGAGCGCGAAGCCCTGGGGCGCCAGCCACGCCCGGTGCAGCTGCACCCCGAGTTCGCCCAGCGCCACCGCCTTGGTGCGAATGGCGGCCAAGCCGGCCTCGGCGACGACCTCGACCCCGCCTTGGACCCCGGCCAGCCCGATGACCGGCGGCGTGCCCACCAGGAACCGGCGGACGTCGGGTGACGGGTCGTACCGCTCCCCCATGGCGAACTGGTCCCGCTGGCCGAACCAGCCCCAGATCGGTTGGCGCAGCCGCTCCTGGAGTTGCGTGCGGACGTACAGCAAGGCGGGGGCGCCCGGTCCGGCGCACAGGTATTTGTACGTGCAGCCCACCGCCAGGTCGACGCCGCACTGGTCGAGCGCCACCGGGTAACAGCCGGCCGAGTGGCTCAGGTCCCACAGCATGAGGGCCCCGGCGTCGTGGACCGCGGCGGTGATGGCCGCCATGTCGGCGAGCGCCGCCGAGCGGTAGCCGACATGCGAGAGGCACACCACTGCGACCTGTTCGTCGAGCGCCCGGGCGACGTCGTCGACCGTCGGACCGGTGATCGGGTCGGCGGTGATCAGGCGGCGATTTCCCAGGCCCTCGAGCACATAGCGGTCGGTCGGGAAGTCGCCCGCGTCGGTGACGACGACCTGGCGACCGGGGACCGCGGCGCGGGCGGCCATGGCCAGCTTGTACAGGTTCACACTGGTCGAGTCGGACACGACCACCTGGCCCGCGGCTGCGCCCAGGATGGGCCCGGCCATGAGGTCGCCGACCCGGGCGGGGAGGTCGAGCCACCCGTGCCAGCCATCGACGAGCTGCTCGGCCCACTCCTTCAGGGCGTGTTCGATTCGGCGGGCCGCGGCCATTGGCTGGCGGCCGAGCGAGTTGCCGCAGAGGTAGATGGTGCCGGGGTCTTCGTCGGCAAAGCGGGTCCGGAACGCCGCCAGGGCGTCGGCGGCGTCGAGTGCCTCGGCGTGGGGTCGATCGGGACCGGGCGGCGGGCTCGGACCCGTGGTCACGGGCGGGACGCGGCGTCGGCTCCCGGGTTGCCGACCTCACTCGCCACATCGTGGACCGCGGGCACGGCGGTGGCGTTGGCGGTCGCGGTCGCGGGCGGGGCGGTCGCGGTCGCGGGCGGGGCGGTCGCGGGCGGGGCGGTCGCGGTCGGCGGCGCTTCCCGGAGCGACGAGGCTTGGCGCAGGGCGGCCTGGAACGCCCGGCCGTCGGCCGACGCCGGCTCGGTGGTGGCGACGAAGTCCTCGATGAGGGCCGAGAGGCGCTCCGGGTCTTGCCGGGGCAGGAAGTGGCCCGACCCCTCGAGGATCTCGAGGCGGCTGCCCAGCACCGCTTCGTGGGCCGCGTATCCGTGGGAGACCGGGATGATCGAATCGCGATCGCCCCAGACGATGAGCGTCGGTATGGCCGCCGCCAGGTACAGCTTCTCGTTGGCGCTCACCCGCTGGCCGGCCAGGTCGATCACCTCGCGCACGGTGCTCAGAAACGCCAGCCGCCCCGCCGGTGAGGTAAGAGAGCCGTAGTTGTCCCACATCTCGGCCTTGGCCTCGTC
>JAUTXN010000014.1 GCA_030838045.1 Acidimicrobiaceae bacterium | reverse complement strand
CGATCACGGCCAGCCCGGCGATCGCCGCCTTCTGCACGATCTCGAAGCTGACGCGTCCGGAGACGACGAGCACATGGCCGGTGAGGGGGAGTTGGTGTGTGAGGAGGGCGTGGCCTGCCAGTTTGTCCACCGCGTTGTGCCGGCCCACGTCCTCGCGCACGGCGGTGGGCGGCTTTTGCGGGTCGGCAAGGTCGGCTCGGTTGAAGATGGCGGCGGCGTGGAGGCCGCCGGTGCGGTCGAAGAGCTTCTGTTGTGCGCGTAGGCGGTCGGGGAGGCCGTGGATGAGGGAGGCGGGGACTGCTGTGTTTCCTGCTTGGTCGGTCGCGCCGGGGGCGGGGGCGCTGGGGGCGCTGGGGGCGCTTAGGGCGCCGGTCGCGCTGGGGGCGCTTACAGGTGGCAGCGGCGGGCAGGCGACGGTCACCTCGTCGATGCTGGTCTTGCCGCAGACGCCGCAGCTGGCGTTGACTGCGAAGTTTCGCGCGACCCGTTCGGGCGGTAGCGGGCGGGTGAGCTCGACGGTGACGGTGTTGAAACGTTGTTCGACGTCGTCGGGAAGGTCGCAATATTTGACCGCGGCCACGTCGGCGGAGCGATTGATCACGCCCTCGGTGAGGAGGAAGCCGACGGCGAGGTCGAAGTCGTGGCCGGGGGTGCGCATGGTGACCGCGACCGGTGCAGGACGCTGGCCGGGGCCGGCGGCGCGGATTTCCATCGGTTCCTCGGTGGCCACGTGGTCGGGTATCTCGAGGTGATGGCCGGTGCGGACGGCGACCACCCGGACGGCGGTGACGGGGTGGCGTAGCTGGACGGAGTTGGTCACGGGCGGAGGGCCTCGTCGGGGATGGGATCGGGCGCCCGCGAAGGGCGTGGGGCGTGGAGCACGGCTGCGAGATCCTCGGGGGTGTCGATGTCGTTCAGGACGTGGGTGTCGAGTTGCGGCATGTCGAGCCAGGTGATGGGTACCGCCTCCAGCAGCGCCTTCATCGACCGTTGGCCGTCGCCGACGAGTGTTCGCGCCACGGCGAGTGCGGCGGCGCTGTAGCGGGCGCAGAGTGGTTGCGGGGTTCCGCCCTCGTCTCGGGGCACGACAGAGTGGTCCGGACTCGGGACCGGGTGGCTGGCGAGGATTGTCAGGTAGGCCTCGGTGAGGCGCGGGAGGTCGGTGGCCACGACCAGCACCGAGCCGGAGTAGTGCAATCGCGCCAGTTCGGCGGCGCCGGCGGCTATGGCCGCGAGCGGGCCAGATCCTGGTGGATCCTCGCTCGAGTGAGGGAGCGAGGTGTACCCGGGCCCCACTTCGATCACCGGTCCCGCGACCAGTTGCAGCAGGTCGCCGGTTCGCTGGGCCAACCGCGTTCCGTTGATGACGAGGGTCGCCTTGTCCCGTCCCATCCGGCGGCTGGCGCCTCCGGTCAGCAGCATCGCTGCGGGACGGAGTGAGATTGGCCGGGCCACGAACCCATTGTGCCCGGGTTGTGTTGATCCGACGCAGGTCGGAGGTGCTCCTCGGGGGCTGGTGGGAGGTTGGTGGGTGCTGCTCGGAGGCTGGTGGGGTGGTGGGGGGCTGGTAATTGGGGTGCTGGGTGGGGTGCTGGTGGGGGTGGTGGTTGGGGTGCTGGTGGGGTCCTGGTGAGGTGCTGGTGGGGTGGTGGCGGGGTGCTGCTCGGGGACTGCTTGGGGCTGCCCAAGGGGGCCCGGCGTGCGCCCGGTCTGCCGGTTGGGTAGGACTTAGGCGTGGACAGCCCGCTCATCGAGGACGTGGTGCTGGCCGGACGGTACCGATTGGGTTCGCTGCTCGGAGCGGGCGGCATGGCCCAGGTCTACGACGGACAGGACGAACGCCTGGCCCGGCCGGTCGCCGTCAAGCTGTTGCGCCCTGACTTGGCGGCCGTTCCGGATCTTCGGCGGCGCTTCGAGCTCGAGGCGCGCGCGGCCGCCCGGCTCACGCACCCCAACGTCGTGGCCGTTTTTGACGCGGGAGAAGACAACGGGCGGTCCTACATCGTGATGGAGCGGCTGCGGGGGGAGTCGCTGGCCGACACCATCGGACGCGGCCCAGTCGACCTGGCCTGGTTGCACCGGCTGGCGGCCGAGGTGCTGGGCGCCGTCGGCGCCGCCCACGAGGCGGGGATCATCCACCGTGACATCAAGCCGGCCAACATCCTGCTCGGCCCAGATGGTCGCGCCAAGGTCGCCGACTTCGGCATCGCCCGGGTCATCGAGTCGCCGGCCGCGGCCGAGGCGGCCAACGCCGAGACCGCGTCCCCGTTGACCGGCATCGGACTGGTCGTCGGGACCCCGGCCTACCTGGCACCGGAACGCGCCATGGGCGAGCCGGCGACGCCGCAGAGCGACCTGTACTCGGTGGGCGTCGTGTTGTATGAAGCATTAACCGGCGCCAAGCCGTTCCCGGGCAAGACTCCGGTTGCGATCGCCGCCGCGGCGGTTCAGGGAACAGCCCAGGATCCCATGGTGTTGCGGCCCGACGCCGACCGGCAGTTCGTTTCGGTGATCGGGCGGGCCATGGCGCTGGATCCGGCCGACCGCTATTCGACCGC
>JAUTXN010000344.1 GCA_030838045.1 Acidimicrobiaceae bacterium | reverse complement strand
CGTTCCGACCCCGACCCCTTCGTACACTGGGGTCGTGCCTGGATCAGTGATCGTTTCCGGCGCCCGCACCCCGATCGGGAAGATGTCGGGCGCCCTCGCCGGTTTTACCGCCATGGAGCTCGGCGGCCTGGCCATCGCCGAGGCCCTGCGCCGGGCGCACGCGGGGCCCGATCAGGTGGGCTACGTCTTCATGGGCCAGGTCCTGCAGGCCGGCCAGGGTCAGATCACGGCCCGCCAAGCGGCGGTCAAGGCTGGGATACCGATGACCGTGCCCGCGACGACAATCAACAAGGTCTGCTTGTCCGGGCTCAACACCATCTTCCTCGCCGACCAGCTGATTCGCGCCGGGGAGGCGGACATCGTGGTCGCGGGGGGCATGGAGTCGATGACCCAAGCCCCGTACCTGTTGCCCGGTGCCCGGGCCGGCTACCGCCTCGGTGACGGCCAGCTGGTCGACTCCCTGATGCACGACGGGCTCTGGGATGCCTTCGAGGACGTGGCCATGGGCGCCGGGACGGAGAGCTACCTGAAGGCCCGGCCGGAACTGACCCGGGAGCGCCAGGACGCCTTCGCCGCGTCGTCGCACGAACGGGCCGCGACGGCCATCAAGGACGGACGCTTTGCGGCCGAGATCGTGGCGGTCACGGTGCCCGTGCGCCGGGGGGACCCACTGGTCGTGGACACCGACGAGGGGGTCCGTCCGGGCACGACACCGGAGTCGTTGAGCCGGCTGCGACCGGCGTTCGCGGCCGACGGCACGATCACCGCAGGCAACGCCAGCCAGATATCGGACGGCGCCGCGGCCGTCATCGTGGCGTCGCCGGCCGCGGCCGAACGGCTCGGGGTCGAACCACTCGGACGGGTCGTCGGGTACGGACAGGTGGCCGGTCCCGACCCGTCGTTGCTCAGCCAGCCATCGCGGGCGACGGCCCGGGCGTTGGAACGCGCCGGTCTCGCTCTGGCCGATGTCGACCTGTTCGAGTTCAACGAGGCGTTCGCGGCGGTGGCGCTTGCGTCGATGGACGACCTGGGCATTTCCAACTCCGCCGACGTGGTCAACGTCAACGGCGGGGCTATCGCCCTCGGGCACCCGATCGGCATGTCGGGGACCCGTTTGGCGCTCACCGTCCTCTACGAGCTGGCTCGCCGCGGCGGCGGCCTCGGAGTCGCCGCCCTCTGCGGCGGCGGCGGCCAGGGCGACGCCATCCTCCTCCGCACGCCCTAGGGACCGCCGTCCGGGGTGCCCGGCCCGGGTGGCCCGCGGTTGGCCGGCTCCGGCGGGCCACTCCGGTTGGCCCGCTCCGGCGGGCCACTCCGGGTGGCCGGAGTACAAACCGTTGTGGACACGACGGTTTGTACTCCCGCCCCTGGTAGCGACAGACCCTGCTCAAGGTGGGGTGCCCGGCAGTCGAGGTTGTGGAGAACATGGCCCGCCGGATGTTCCAGTTACTCCTTGCCCTCATGGTGTCGGCCCTCCCACTGGTGGTTGCGGTGGCGCCCGCCCGCGCCGACAACGCCAGCGCGCTGCTAAGCCTGGTGAACGCCCTGCGGGCATCCCACGGCGTCGGACCGCTCTACGCCGACCCAACCCTCACCGCCGTCGCCCAGGGCTGGTCGGCGCACATGGCATACGGCTACGGCCTCGGTCACAACCCCAACGTCGGCTCCCAGTTGGCGGGAGGGTGGACCAAGTTGGGCGAGAACGTGGGCGAGGGCGGCAACATGAACGCCATCTTCAACGCCTTCGTCAACAGCTCGTTCCACCTGGGCAACATGCTCGACCCGACCTACAACCTGACCGGTATCGGCGTCGCGGTGGGCCGGCTCAACACCCTCTGGGTGACCCAGGACTTCGAGGCCAAGCCCGGTGCCACCCCGGCCACCACCCGCCCGGCGACCACACCGACGACCTCCCGGCCGACCACAACTGCGGCGCCGACGACCAAGGCGCCCGTCGCGCCTGCGAGCGTCGCCGCCACCACGACCACGGCCGCCGCACCGCCGACGACAGCCGTCCCGCCGCCGACGGTGCCCACCACCCTCGCAGGCGTGACGGGCGACCTCGGCGGAGTGCCCGGGGTCAGCCCGGTGGCACCGATGCCGTCGACGCCGGATTCGTCGGTGCCGGGCAAGCTGGCCGCGGCGGCCGTAGTCCACGGGAACGGGTCGGGGACCGCTGCGGTGAGCGGCCTGATCGTCGCAGGGTCAGCCGTCGCCATCGTGCTCCTCGGGGCGACCGCGTTCTACATCAAGCGCCTCCTGCGCTCTCCCTAAGAGGCCTTTCCGCTCGGCCGCTCGGCCGCTCGGCCGCTCGGCGGGTCGGCCGCTCGGCGGGTCGGCGGGTCGGCGGGTCGGCGGGTCCTAGACCGCCAGCAGGTCGACCACGAACACGAGCGTCTCGCCCGGCTTGATCACGCCGCCGGCACCCCGGTCGCCGTAGCCCAGCGCGGGCGGGATCACCAGCTTGCGCCGCCCCCCCACCTTCATCCCCGTGACGCCCTGGTCCCACCCGGCGATGACCTGGCCGCCGCCCAGGTTGAAACGGAACGGCGCGTTGCGGTTCCAGCTGGCGTCGAACTCCTGCCCCGTGGAGAACGCCACTCCGGCGTAGTGCACCGTCACCGTGTTGCCGGGGCTGGCCTCGGCGCCCTCGCCCTCCCAGATATCGGTGATCTCCATCTCGGAGGGCGGCTCACCGGTCGGCGTATCGATGACGGGCTTGTCGATGTTGGTCACGTGCTCGAAGCTATCCGGTCGAACCGGTAACCACCGCGGGCTCCAGGATGAACACCGGAATCTGGCGCGTCGTGCGGGCCTCGTACCGGGCATAGCCCTGGTACCAGTCGACCGCCCGGGCCCAGGCCCGGCTTCGTTCGTCACCGGTCGCCTCGCGTGCGGTGTACCGGCCCTCCACGCCGTCGTACAAGAAGCTGCACGCCGAGTGTTTTCGCAGGTTGAACGCCCAGGACGGGTCAGAAGGGGCGGCGCCCGCCGACGCCACCAGGAGCACGCGTTCACCATCCGCGATGAACTGCAGCGGAGTGGCCCGGGATTGACCCGACTTGGCGCCGGTCGTGATGAGCAGGCCGACGTTCTGGGTCGGGCCGGAAAAGCTCCACCGGCCCTTAGTCAGCGGCAGGATCCGTTTGTCGATCCGGTTGACCACGTGGACGAAGAACCAGGCGCCTGGTTTCGACGAGACGAACGCCTCACCGCCGGCTTCGAACAAGCTGAGCGGGCGACCTCGCACCTCGCTGTACCGGCGGGCCATGGTGCCGGTCGACTCTAATTGGCGAGGGGGTGGGCGGCCACGGGCTCACGCAGGATGCGAGCGACGGTGCGTTGCGACGTGAACGTGTCGAAGGCGATGCCGACGCCCGGCACCAACCCTGCGGCCCAGCGCTCGGCGGCCTTCCTGGCCACGGCCCGCACGACTCGAGCCGTGCCGAGACGGCGAACGGCGTCGGGGTCGCCGAGGTAGGCCCCCGCCAACTCGCGGCCGAGTAGGTCGGCGTCGACCTGGCGCCCCGCCGCTTTCAGTTGGTTGACCCGGGCACTCACCGCGATCCACAGTTCGAGCACCCACCCCGATATCACGGCGCCGGCGACGAGCGGGGCGCCGGGCAGCGCGCCCCCCCACGAGACGACGGCCGCGATCTCCTCCGCCTGCTCCACGAGGGCCGCGGCACCGCCGGTCGTTCCGGCCGCCATCCGGGCCCGCCAGCCGGTGAGAGGCAGCGGGGCCGCGGCCAGGAGGGGCGTGACGCCGAGGAACAGCCGCTCGGCTTCCTCGACCAGGACCCGCTTGGCACTCTTCAGCGAGCGCACCTTGGTCAGTCGCTTGACGCTCTGCTTGATCTGGTCCTGGACTCCCGGGGGCAGGTTGGCCGGGAGTTGGGCCGCCCGCCGGGCCACGCCCACGCCGGAATCCATCAAGCGCCGCCGCCGGGTCACACCCCCGACCGGATCCCCGGCGTTGGCCGACCCAAGGGGCGTCAGCTCCTGGCTGGTTCGCGCCCCTCGTCGCACGCCGCTGAACCGGCCACGGGGCGGCCAAGGCCGGTCCGGATCACCATCGGTGGCCACCGCCGTACTCGTCACAACTCCTCCTGCGCCGCCGCGTCACACTCGGGGAGGCCCGAGTCACGGTACCTCTGGCTGTACCCGTAGCCAGGGGCGGTTACGCCAGTTCCCGACGTCCCTCGAGGGCCCGTCCGAGGGTCAGCTCGTCGGCGTACTCCAGGTCGCCGCCCACCGGCAGGCCGCTGGCGATCCTCGTGACCTTGACGGGCAAGGCCCGCAGCAGCGACGCCAGATACATGGCCGTGGCGTCACCTTCGATGTTGGGATTGGTACAGACGATCACCTCGACGATCGCCTCCGCGTCGATGCGGGCCAGGAGTTCCCGCACCCGCAACTGATCCGGCCCCACACCCTCGATGGGATTGATGGCGCCCTGCAGCACGTGGTAGCGACCCCGGTACTCCCGGGTCTTCTCCACCGCCACGATGTCGCGGGGTTCCTCCACGACGCACACCGTGGTCTTGTCCCGCCGGTCGTCCCGGCAGATCTCACACTCGCTCTGGCCGGCAACATCGCCGGTCGCGGTCTCCGAGACGTTGAAGCACCGGCGGCACCAGGAGATGCGCTCCTTCACCAGCGAGATGGCATGGGACAAGCGCAATGCGTCCTCTGACGGCGCCTTCAACAGGTAGAAGGCGATGCGTTGGGCCGACTTGGGGCCGATCCCCGGCAGCCGGCCGAGCTCGTCGATCAGGTCCTGGACGGGTGCGGCATACATCAGCCCCCCAGCAGACCCTCCAGGCCGCCGCCCAACCCCACGCCGCCCAGCGCTTCGCTGTTGAGCTCGTTGGCCCGGGCCACCGCGTCACGAACCGCGGCCAAGACCAGGTCCTGGAGCATCTCGACGTCCTCCGGGTCGACGACGGCCGGGTCGATCGTGACCGACTCGAACACCATGCTGCCCGTCACCGTGATCTTCACGGCGCCCCCGCCGCTGCGTCCTTCGACGACGGTGGCCGCGGCAGTCGCTTGCGCGTCCATCAGGTTTTGCTGCATCTGCTGCATCTGCGACAGCAAGCTGCCCAGGTCGGGGCCTTCGGCGGTCATGTCGACACCTCCTCGGCGCCTGGGAATGCGTCCATGAGGCGCTGTTCGGGTGAGATTACCGCCACCTCCGCGTCGGTGAGGTGATCCAGGTCGACGTACTCGGCCTCGTCCGCCGGCTCGGGCGCCCCCTCCGCCGAGGCGGCGGCCACCGGCTCGACGATCAGCTTGAGTGGCACCGGCCGGCCGAAGCGGGCCGCCAGCGCCGCCTCGGCCTCGCCTCGAGCATCGAGGCTGCGGGTCAACCACTGCTGGTTGGGCAACGCGAAGACGGCCCCCTCCGCGCCGACGCTGACGAACCGCCCGCTCTGCAGGTACGCCTTCGCCTTGCCCGACAGGCCTCGAAGCACGCCGTCGCCCCAGGCCTTGGTCAGCTCCTCACGGGTCGGCAGGACCGCATCGGGGAAAATCCCCGCCGGAGGGGCGGCCCCCGCGGTGGCGGGATGTGGCCCGGTCCTCGTACGGGCCGGGGGTGCGTCCGCGGGAACGTCGGGAAACAACGGAGGCGATGGTGGCGCCACGGGCTCGCCCGAACCGATCGCGGGCCCCGGCACCGAGGCCCCAGCGCCAGCCCGTGTCTCGGGGCCGAGCAGCCTGCCCGGTTCGCCCGAGCCATTCGGTGCCACCGGCTGCGCGGGTCCCCTGGGCGGCGACGGCGGTGTGGGCGGCTGAGCCACCGGCTGAGCGGGCCCCCGGGGCGGCGATGGCGGCGCGGGCGGCTG
>JAUTXN010000335.1 GCA_030838045.1 Acidimicrobiaceae bacterium | reverse complement strand
GCAACACCGCGACCGTGGCCGTGACCGTCTCCGTTGACCGGACCGGTCCCACCGTCGTGCTCACCCCAGCGCGGGCCGCGGACGCCGACGGCTGGTACCAAAGCGCGGTCACCATCCACGCCACCTGCATCGACAGCGGCTCAGGGATCGCCACCTGCCCCGGCGATCAAACCGTCACCGCCGACGGAAACCGCACCGTCACCGCCACCGCCGTGGACCGGGCATCCAACACCGCCACCGCCACCCTGACCATCCGCATGGACCGCAGCCCACCTGTCATCGTCGCCACCGCCGCCGGGACCGCGGGCACACAGCTGGTACATCGGGCCGGTCACCATCCACTACACCTGCACCGACAACGGCTCCGGGGTGGCCGACTGCCCCGCCGACCAAACCGTCACCGCCGACGGCACCACCACAGTTAACGCGACCGCAGTCGACACCGCCGGCAACACCGCCACCACCACCGTCGTTGTCCGAGTCGACCGCACCAAACCATCGGGCGCCATCACCACCCCGAACAACACCGTGTTCCTCCTCGGAGGCCACCTCAGCGGAACCGCCACCGACACCACCTCCGGAATCGACACCGTCACCGTCACCTACAGCGCAGCGGCCACCGTCACCGCCACCGCCACCTGCGACACCCCACATCAAACCTGCACCTGGACCGCCCCCGTACCCACCCCCACCCTGGGCGGCTACACCGCCACCGCCCACATCACCGACCAAGCCGGCAACACCACCACCGCCACCCCAATCCACATCACCACCGTCCTCTAACACCCCACCGGCGGGCGGTGGTGCATCTGACTTCGCGCCACCGGATCCACCAGGATTCAGACCTCATTGAGACAGGAAAACCGGCGAGATGACGTCGAGGGGCCTGACAATATCTGGCCAATCCAGCGGCCCCGGCGAAGCGGTCAACGTATTGATCCAAAAAGGTCCGCCGGGTCGGGCAGGTATTCACGAATTTTCGACAGCTGTTGACTCCGCCTGCTAAGGCGATGAGGCGTCACATGGCATCATCCACCAGCAAACAGAATCCGAGACCTCAACCACACGCGGGTGGCGTAAAGCCGTATTTCTTGGCGTCGGCGCGGACGCCTTGGCGCCTGTTTGCTATGGTTTCCCGCAATCACCGGGCAGGGGAGCGAGGATTGTTGTGAAAAGCATGGCGGCGCGCCGCGCCGCATTTGACCTCCACTGCCGGAAGCCGGGTTTCGCGTGTCTTGTCGTATTGGTGGTCGCGGCCACGTTGGGTGGTGTTGCGGTCACGGCCGGCGGCGCGTACGCGGCGGTGCCGTTGCCCTCTGACGTGATTGCTTACGTTCAGATACCGGCCAGTGGGCCATACCAGGTGGTCACGGTTCGGCCCGACGGCAGCGCCCGGACGGTCCGTTTCGGGGTCTGTTCGACCGGCGGTGGCGACCCGGAAATTTCGCCCGACGGGACGAAAGTGCTGTTCGATGACATCACGTCAGGGTGCGGGGGGCAGGTCCATCTGTTCGTCGCTGACCTGGACGGGTCGAACCGGGTCGATTTGACGCCGTCCGGGAACGGGTTCTTGGGGCGGTGGAGCCCCGACGGCACCAAGATCGCCTACCAGTCAAGCCAGGGCAGCGGCCACGCGCTCGTCGTGGCTGACACCGACGGCGGCCACAAAGTTACCGTGGCGACCGGTGTCAGCGGGTTCGCGTGGTCGCCCGACTCCACGGCGCTGGCCTACAGCTTCGGGTACAGCCAATGCGTGACTCCCGCGGAGCGGATCGCGGTTGTCCACGCCGACGGCTCAGCGACGACGGTGATCCACGCCCCTTGTCGCAGCGTCGAGTCGGCCGGTGTCGTTCAAGACTGGGGTGCTCACGGCATTTACACATTCGGAGCCGACGGCGGCTTCGCCGGGGTCAACGTCATGGCGGCCGACGGCACCGGGGTCGTACACCTTTACGGTGCGGGAAATGTCGGCCAACCAGTTCGCTTGTCGCCCGACGGCGGATGGCTGCTGTCGAACCATGAGGCCGGGAACTCGTCGGTTCCGCAATACGCGTCGGCCGACGGGTCGGGCGGCTGGGCCGACCTGGCGGTGCCGCCTCGCACGGTGAGCGCGTCGTGGGGAACGGCGAGCGCGGTTGCGGCCGGGGCCGCCCCCACCGAGGCGCTGATCTTTCAGGAAAAGGTCGGGGGGCGAATATTCACTGTTCGGCCGGACGGCACAAACCTGGTGTTTCGGTTCCAGGCGTGCGCCGCCCACGCCCTCCCCGACCTTTCGCCCAGTGGGACACGGGTCGTGTACGAAAGTGGTTGCGCCTCGACGTATCAGCTGTCGGCGGTGGACTTGGACGGGGCGCACCGGGTCGACTTGGAACCGCCGAACGGGCTGGCGCACGGCGTTTCGCGGTGGTCGCCCACGGGTGACCGGGTGGCGTGGATGGCGGGGGTGACAGGGGGCAGCCGGGAACTCATCGTGGAGAACGCCGACGGCTCACACATGGTCACCGCGGCGTCGAACGTTGACGGGTTTGCGTGGTCGCCCGACGGGACCCAGCTGGCCTATTCGACGATGGCGAGCAGCTGCGTTGGGCTGGTCGAACAGCTCCGGGTCGTCAACGGCGACGGGAGCGCGAACCATGCCATTTACACCCCGTGCAACGCCTTGCAAGACAAGGGTTCGGTGAATGACTGGGGGGCGTCTGGGATTCTCACGTACAACAACGACGGGACGTTGTACCTGGTGGCGCCGGACGGCTCGTCGTCGCAGGCGGTCGCCGCGCAGATCGTCGCTTCGACCCTGTTCCGGTTCTCCCCCGACGCCAGGTTCATTGCCACCGCGCACGACGCCGCCGACGGGTCATGGTTGCAGTACCTGCCGACAACGGGGTTGGGCGGCTGGGTCAAGGTGCCGGTGGCGTTCGGGGCGACCGACCCGAGCTGGGGGCGAGCCCGTCTGGACACAACGCCGCCGACGGTCACCGGGGTCGCCGATCGGCCCGCCGACGCGGCGGGTTGGTACCGGGCCCCGGTCACCTTCACATGGTCGTCGACGGACCCGGCGCCGTCGTCAGGAATCGCTTCGCAACCGCCGCCGGTGACCTACGCCGGGCCTGACGGCGCCGACGCCACGGTCACGTCCGCGGCGTCGTGCGACCCGGCGGCGAACTGCGCGACCGGCTCGGCGACGCTGAGCTATGACGCCACCGCGCCCACCGTGACAGCGACCGAGACCGGCTCGCTGGGCGACCACGGTTGGTTCACCGACCCGGCGACGGTCCATTTCACGTGCAGCGACGCCACCTCCGGTGTCGCCACCTGCCCCGCCGACCAAACGGTCACCGCTGACGGCACCGCCACCGTCACCGGCGCCGCGGTCGACAACGCCGGCAACACCGCCGCCTCGTCGGTGACCGTCAAGGTCGACAAGGTCGCCCCGACCGTCGCGGCCACGTTGTCGCAGGCAGCCAACGCCAACGGGTGGAACAACGCTGCGGTCACGGTCCATTTCGCGTGCGGCGACGCCACCTCCGGTGTCGTCGCCTGCCCCGCCGACCAGATCGTGTCGGGCGACGGCGACCACACCGTCACCGGCGCCGCCCGCGACACCGCGGGCAACACGGCGTCGACCGCGGTGCTGGTCCGACTCGACGGCACCAACCCGACGATCGTGGCGACAACGGACCGGGCGGCGAACGGAGCCGGGTGGTTCAACGCCGCGGTGACGGTCCGCTTCGCGTGCACCGACACCACGTCCGGTGTCGTGTCGTGCGGGCCTGACGATGTCGTGCATGGCGACGGCGCAGCAATCGCCTACCGCGGGGCGGCGACCGACGCGGCGGGCAACATCGCCACCGCGGCGGGGGTCGTCGCCATCGACGAGACGCCCCCGACGATCATCGCCGCCGCGTCCGGTGCCGCCGGCTCGGGCGGCTGGTACCGGGGGCCGGCCACAGTGCACTTCGCGTGCGGCGACGCGACATCGGGGGTGGCGGACTGCCCCACCGACCGCACCGTCACCGCCGACGGCACCGCCACCGTGTCGGGGGCCGCGGCCGACGCGGCGGGCAACACCGCGGTCACGTCGACGACGGTGAAGCTCGATCGAACACCGCCGCTGATCACCGCGACCGCGGACCGGGCCGGCAACGGCGTCGGCTGGTACCAGGCGCCGGTCATGGTGCACTTCGAGTGCTTCGACGCCACGTCGGGGGTGGCGGCCTGCCCGGCGGATCAGACCGTGACCGCCGACGGGGCTGTCGAGGTGTCGGCGAGCGCGGCCGACGGGGCCGGGAACACCGCCACGGCAACTGTTGAGATCAACGTTGATCACACGGCGCCGGTGATCACCGCGACCGCGGACCGGGCCGGCAACGGCGCCGGCTGGTACCAGGCGCCGGTCACGGTGCACTTCTCGTGCTCCGACGCCACCTCGGGGGTGGCGGTTTGCCCGGCGGATCAGACCGTGACCGCCGACGGCAGCGTGCAAGTGTTGGGCACGGCGGCCGACGCGGCCGGCAACACCGCAACTGCCAACGTCACCGTGCAAGTCGACCAGATGGCACCGACGGTCACCGCCACCGTCTCCCAGGCGCCCAACGCCCACGGGTGGCACAACACCCCCGTAACCGTCCACTTCTCCTGCGCCGACTCCACCTCCGGTGTCGGCGCCTGCCCGGCGGATCAGACCGTCAGCGGGGACGGGGACCACACCGTCACGGCGACCGCGGCTGACACGGCGGGGAACACCGCCGCCGCCACCGTCACGCTCCACCTCGACGCCACCGGCCCCGCGGTGGTGTTGACCGAAGACCAGTCCCCGAACGGCGCCGGCTGGTACAACACGGCGGTGACCGTTCACGCCGCCTGTCTCGACGCCACGTCAGGGATCGCATCATGCCCGCCCGATCAAACGGTGAGCGCCGACGGCGAGACAACGGTGATCGACACCGCGACAGACCTCGCCGACAACACCGCCACCGCCACCCTTCCCGTCCACCTCGACCGCACCCCGCCGACGGTCACCGCGGTCGACGACCGCGCCCCGAACGGCGCCGGCTGGCACAACACCGCGGTCACCGTTCACTACAGTTGCGCCGACGTCACCTCCGGTGTCGCGACCTGCCCCGCCGATCAAACCGTCACCGCCGACGGGCTCACGGAACTGACCGGCAGCGCCGCCGACCACGCCGACAACCACACCAGTGTGGTCACCGATATCCGAGTCGACCGGGGCGCCCCCACGATCACCGCGGCCGCGTCGGGAGCCACCGGGGACCATGGTTGGTTCACCGGACCGGTGACGGTGCACTTCAGCTGCGCCGACACCATTTCCGGGGTCGCGACCTGCCCTTCCGACCAAACCGTCTCCGGGGAAGGCACCCACAGCGCCACGGGGACCGCCAGCGACGAGGCGGGCAACGCCGCGTCGGTGTCGGTGACGGTCAACATCGACCACAGGGCGCCCGCGATCACGGCGTCTGCCTCCCAGCCGCAAAACAGCAACGGGTGGAACAACATCCCGGTCACCATCCATTTCGACTGCGCCGACACCACCTCTGGCGTCGCCACCTGCCCCGCCGACCAAACGGTCACCACCGACGGCACCGCCACCGTCACCGGCGTCGCGGCGGACGCCGCGGGCAACACCGCCACCGTGACCGTCACCGTGTCGGTGGACCGCAGCGGCCCAACCATCGTCCTCACCCCCGACCGGGCCGCCAACGGGGCCGGCTGGTACAACGCCGCGGTCACCGTCCACGCCACCTGTATCGACGCCACCTCCGGGGTGGCGACCTGCCCCGCCGACCGCACCGTAAGCGCTGACGGCACGGTCACGGTCACCGGCACCGCGGCCGACCGGGCCGGGAACGCTGCCTCCGCCGACCTCGTCATCAACCTCGACCGCACCCCGCCGACGGTCACCGCCGCCGCGGCGGGAACGACGGGCGCCAACGGGTGGTACACCGGACCGGTCACCGTTCACTACACCTGCGCCGACGCCACCTCCGGTGTCGCCACCTGCCCGCCGGCGCAGAGCGTCACAGCCGACGGGACAAGCACCATCAACGCCACTGCGCGGGACAACGCGGGCAACACCGCCGCCGCCGCCGTGACCGTCAAAATTGACCGCAGCGCACCGGGCGGCGCCATCACGACACCGAACAACACCGTGTTCATCGTCGGCGGCCACCTTGGCGGAAACGCGGTCGACCCAACCTCCGGTGTCGACCGGGTGACCGTCACCTACAGCGGATCGTCGACGGTCACCTTCACCGCGACGCTCAGCTGCGACACCGCCCGCAAGTCGTGCACCTGGACGGCTCCGGTTCCGATCCCGCCGCTACTTGTCCTCGGCAGCTACAGCGCCGCGGCCACGATCACCGATCAGGCCGGGAACACCACCACAACCTCGGCGATCCATTTCACGACCATCGTTTGACCTCACCGGGGACCCTGTACCGTGCCAAAACCCTGGACGGCACCTCCTAGGCATGCTGTTTGTCCCTTTGAGGGGTCATGTTGCTCGGCGGTATTCGTTGATCACGCCGCCGAGGATCTGGTGTCGGTGGATCGGGCCGTTGGTGGCGATGGCGGCGGTCGGGTCGTGGTTGGGTGGGCGCTGCTGGCGGCCCTGGTGGGGTCGGTGGTTGTTGAAGTGCCGGGCGTAGCTGGCGAGCATGAGGTGGCGGAACACCCCGACGCGGTCGCCGAGGTCGGCTATGAGGTTGCGGGCCTGTTGGTTGACCCACTGGCCGCTGGGATGTTCGGTGACAGCCAGAATGTGGACGCGCCGGGTGGCGACCTCCATGACGAACAGTACGTAGAGGCGGCGCAGTCCGATGGTGTCGATGTGGAAGAAATCGGTGGCCAGCAGCCCGTCGGCCTGGGTTTTGAGGAATGTCCGCCATGTCGGATCGGCCCGCGGCCGAGGGGCGGGGCCGAGTCCGGTGGCGGCCAGGATCCGCCGGATCGTCCCGGCGCCGACCCAGTGGCCGAGGCCGAGGAGTTCGCCTTGGATGCGTCGGTGACCCCAGCGGGGATTCTCGCGGGCCAGGCGTACCACCAGGTCTCGGGTCTCGTCGCTGACCGGCGGCCGGCCCGGCTGGTTCGGATACGTCCACTTCTTCGTCGACAGCCGGCGATGCCAGCCCAACAACGTTGCCGGCGTCACGATCCGCGAGGCCCGCAACCGGGTGGGCAGCCGCCGGGACAAGGCGGCGAGGACGGCACGGTCAGGCCAGGTGAGCTTGGGGGAGCGGACCTGGCGGCGCAGCACGGCTACCTCGTGGCGAAGCACCAGGATCTCCGCGTCCTTCGAAGCCGACGATCGGGCCAGCAACGCCAACCAGCCGAAGCTCCTCACGAGGATACAGCAGTCGGAACGTCACGACCACAGATCCTGCCCGATCCGCCACCGAAGCGAAACGCCTGTAGGCCGGCGGCCCTGCACCCGAGTTGTGGCACGGTACAGGGTTCGGCGTTGACGGTGAAACATCATGAGTGGCTGGCGGCCGGCACCTCGACAAGTTGTTCCACAACAGCTACAGGCGATCCGGTGGTGTGGTTTGGGGGGAAGATGATCCAGCCGTCGGTTCCGCTCTCTCCGGAGACCGTCTACGCTGCCCTCGACAAGAATGTCATCGATGGACTGGGGTCCCGCATGAACGCGAACGTCCTCTCTCGGATTGTTCCGCGAACGACAGTTCGTGGTGTCCTAGTTCTCCTCGTAGCGATTTCTGTCGCGATGGCGGGCAGTTCCTCCTTCGGCAGCCGAGTCGCCACCAGGGGAACAACCTCTCAGATCCGGCTGACCAACGGCTGGACGTTCAGTGACCTGGGCGCTCTGACGCCGACTGACTTTTCCGTTGCCACTGGCATCAACAACACTGGTCTCATTGTCGGGAACAGTGGCCAACATGCGGTGACCTTCAAGGGTGGGGCTGTCCAACGCCTAGACAACGACACAAACTCCGTCGCAGCGGCCGTCAATGACCGCGGTCAGATCGTCGGGTCCCTCGACCCAAATAATGGCCCGGCTGTCGAGTTTGTTAACGGCCACACCGTCAATATCGGGCAAGGTGTCGCGACCGATATCAATAGCAGCGGCACCGTTGTCGGCTGGCTCAATAGCCCTACGGGGCAGCACGCTGTGCAGTTCCTGCCAACATACCGGGACCTCAACCCGCCTGGGGCCTACGGAAGTATCGCTTTTGCCGTCAACCGGGCAGGCCAGATCCTTCTAAACGTTGCGACCCAGAACAGCAGCGGCCTGGTCACCGATGCGACCTTCCTGTCGACTCGAGGTCAACTCACACCATTGGTGAAAGGACCCTCAACTGTCTTCGCGTTCGGGCTCAACGATGTAGGGGCGGCCGTCGGCAACGACGTCACGACTCTGGGTGAAGAACCTGTGATTGTCCGAAACGGTGTAGTCCAGCAGATCCCACTGCTTCCGGGCGACACGTTTGACACCCCGGGCGGCGCCGACCTTCGGGCCATCAACAACCCGGGCACTGCTGTCGGCCAGGAGAGCGGCCACGCCATCGTCTACCTGCGCGGCAGGCTCGTCGATCCAAACACTTGGTTGCCAGCCGGTTCGAACTGGCGCATCGTGAGCCTGACGGCGGTAAACCAGCTCAACCAAATGGTCGGCTATGCGACCACGTGTATGAATTTCGTGACGACACCGTGCGTTTACCATGCTGTGTTGCTTGACCCCTTTCCTCGGTGAAGTGACAGATTGTCCATGACTCGACTCTCGTCAACCGATTAGGAACGCGCATTTACCCAATTTCCGGCAGGTGCAGGATGCGACCATGCGGCTCGCCTGATCTAGTGAGTCCCCGTCCCTGCCGAAAGACATCCCCGCGGTCGTAAATGTCAGGGGCTTGTTCGAGGTGTTCTCGGCGCGGGTGCCCCATTGGCGCTGACAGCGGTTGCCCGACGAACCTCGCACGGAGCGGCCTGACGAGTTGACTAGGCGCCGTTGCGTTGTGCGAGGCCGGGCTGAGCAGAGCCCCGGCCGCCCGTTCTCGTGGTCCGTCAGATTGCCGTGGCGAGCTCGTCGAAGGCGGCGGCCAGTCGGAGCTTCGGTGATGCGTCGACACCGAGTTCGTAGTGACCCCGTCGCAGGTTCTGTACCAACGCATGGCCGGGAATGATGATCCGGGCGGAGCGGTCCTGTTCCAGACCTCGCATCGGCCGCAGCCGTGCCTTCAACCGGCCGTGATCAGTCTCGACGTTATTGTTGGCATGTTTGGTCGTGTTGTGGAACGCGCCGGGCAGGAGCGCGTCGAGGACACCCGGGTAGGCCTTGGCCCCGTCGGTCACCACCTCGGCCGCTTGGGTGCCTGTCGCCTTGATGGCCTTGGCAAAGAAGCGCCGGGCGGCGCACGCGTCGCGGCGAGGGGAGACGTACACGTCGATGACCTGGCCGAACTGGTCGACGGCGCGGTACACGAAGCGCGATTCCCCGCAGACGCGCACGTAGGTCTCGTCGACATGCCAGCGGTCACCGACACGGTGCCGGCACGTCCGGGCCGCGTCGATCAGCAGCGGCGTGAACCGCGGCACCCAACGGTAGATGGTGACGTGGTCGACCTCGACGCCGCGTTCGGCCAGCAACTCCTCGACGTCTCGGTACGAGAGGCCGAACCGCAGATACCAACGGACAGCCACCATGATGACCGAGGGCGCGAACCTGAACCCCGAGAACGCTGACAGCTCAACGACGACCGGGAGGCGGCGACGCTTCATCCTCCAACTCTGACCCACCGCCGGGTTGCTCGCAACGCAACGGAGCCCTTCGTATTGGCTGTCCTGGGCGAACGCTATCCGGTTGCGCTGGAACATCGGGGAGCTGTTTCCGTGGTGTGCGCCGAAGGTGAGTGGCATTCCCTGGCCGCCCGAATGGTGGCGGAGCTGCTCAGGCAGGAGGGCTGGCGGGTCGAATCGCTGGGCGCACGCCGATCTGAGCGCTCATCTCCGATCCGACTCAGCATCGGTCGTGGCGGCCCACTGCTCGTTCGCCAATAATGTTTCCGGCCTGGCAAACACGGTCGAAGCGGCCCACGAATGTGGAGTTCCGATCATTCTCGGCGGGCGGGCGGTTACCGCTCGTCGCGCCGCCCGATTAGGAGCCGACGCGTTCGCCAATGAGATCCCCGTCCTCCCGGATATTGTTGACCAATGGGTGGTCGACCCGCGTGCTGCGCTCGGTTCACCAGCCGCGGTGAGCCGCGAGTTTCTCCACCTGGAGGCACGGCGGGCTGACCTTGTCGACACCGCCGTACTCGCGGCCGTGACCCGACTTCCTGCCCTGGCCGGCCTCGATAACCAGGAGATCGGCGCTGTACGCGAAGACGCCGTGCACCTCATTCGGTTCGTGGCGGCGGCGGTGCTAGTTGACGAGCGGACTGTCCTGGAGGAGAATGTCGTTTGGCTTCATCTACCGCAGCCGCAGCCGCAGCCCCGCCCCCCTGGCCGCCGCTCTGGCGGCGGGCATCTTGGAGGCCCTCGACACCGGTTGACGAAGAGATGCCTGCCGCCCGGGCGGCGTTGGTAGCCGGCGTCTCCCGATTGGGTGACTGATCGGTGGCCGCCACGAGACCATCCACAGCTGTCCGCCCCAACCAAGAACGGCAGAATCTATATTGAATGGGCAGTCGACTCCACTCGCGATCTCGCTTCCGATGACTTCTCAGATCGCCTACAAATCGCGGCTGATGACATTTGTTTTCTCGAAATGGCTTCTTGAGTGGTGTAAGTATCGGTGATCTGTCGTATCTTGTTCCTCGTAAACGTCTCGACATGTAAGGGAGTCCCATGGTCAAACGCCAGGTCGTGACCTTCAGCTATACCTGTGATGTGTGCGGGGATGCAATCCCCGACTCTGACGGTGAGAGCGCGACGCGTACGGTCAGCTGGGAAGGCGCCTCCTATTCGGTGGATGTGTGCGCCACTCACACTTCGCAACTGAGCGGCCTTCTCACCGACCTGCAGACCTTTGTCGATGCGGGCAGCCGGGTATCGGGCGGCCGGGGCCGTCGGGCCGGGGCGCTCGCGTCCGCCGGTGCGAAAGGGCCCCGAGGCCGGCGTCTGTCGACGTCAACTCCGGCTTCGGGTACTGCGAAGCGGGGGGACCTGGGCGCCGTTCGGGCCTGGGCTCGCGAGAATGGCCACAAGGTAAATGAGCGGGGCCGCATTCCCGGGGGCCTTTTGGCGGTGTACGACGCGGCCAATGGCGGCACTGCCTCCGAGCCGGCTCCTGAAGAGGCAATGGCTGCTCCGGTCGCGGCGGCTTCGTCGGGATCGGCAAGATCCCCTCGGGGCCGGCGCAGCGCCACCTCGAAGTCGGCTTCGGGTACCGCCCCCAAGCGGGGCGATCTGGGCGCCGTTCGGGCCTGGGCTCGCGAGAATGGCCACAAGGTGAGTGAGCGGGGCCGCATTCCGGGGGACCTTCTTGCCGCGTACGACGCGGCTAACGATGGTGTCGCGGCCAAGCCGGCCGCTCCCGCCCGCAAGCGCCGTCCGCGCCCGGCCGCCGCAGCATCCGCAGCCGAATAGGCGTTCCCTTTGCGGAAGTCGTCGTAGCGCGTTCGCCTCAGGGGCTCCTCAGGGAGTCGCAACAATCCGGTCGGCCGCTTAGCTACTTCCTTCCAAAAACCATTGGGTGAATCCTTTGTAGGGCAAGGGTTTCTTTGTGGGGGCATCCCCGTGCGTGGTCCCGAGTGGTGTGAGGATGGCCCAAACCCCTTGTGGAGAAGGGACCCGGGCCATCGTGTTGCGTACGGTAAACCCTCAGCAGTGTTTGTGGGATGCGATCTTGCCGCCGGAGTGCCTGGGTTTGCCGCCCGGTTTGGTCGAGGTGGACCGGTTGTTGGACGATCCACGGTTCTTTGAGCCGTTCCGGCCGTTCCTTCACGGCCACGATCGGCCGGCCGTCGATCCCGATGGAGACGTATCTGCGGTTGATGTTCTTGAAGTACCGCTACCGGTTGTGGTTTGAGGCGACCTGTGCCGAGGTGACCGACTCGTTGGCGTGGCGCCGGTTTTGCCGGATCGGGTTGGGCGAGTCGGTGCCGCATCCTTCGACGTTGGAGAAGATCACGTCGCGTTGCGGGCAGACGGCCATCGACGCGTTGAACGAGGCGTTGTTGGCCAAGGCGGCGCAGAACAAGGTGCTCAAGGTTGACAAGGTCCGGGCTGATACCACGGTGGTCGAGGCGAACGTCGCGTATCCGACCGACAGCGGGTTGTTGGCGAAGGGGGTGGCGAAGATGGCGGTCCTGGTGGCGGCGTTGAAGCTGCTGGGGTTGGCGTCTCGGACCAAGGCGAGGAATCGGACCCGGTCGGTGTGCCGCCGGGCCCATGGGGTGGCGGCGTGGCTGCGGCGACGGAACAACGACGCCCGGGGCGAGGTGTTGGCCATCACCGGCGAGCTGGCGGCCATCGCCTTGTTGTCGGTGGCCGACGCCCGCCATGTTGCGGTCAACGCCCGCCGTTCCCTGCGCCGGGCCGGCAGTCAGGCGTCGGGGAGGGCGAAAGCGTTGGTGGCGGAGTTGGAGGCCACCGCGGCGACGGTGGAGGTGATCGCGGCGCAGACACGGATCCGCTTGGCCGGCGGGGTCCCTGACGGTGCCACCCGGGTGGTGTCGCTGCATGACGGCGACGCCCGCCCGATCCGCAAGGGACGGCTTGGCAAACCGACCGAGTTCGGCTTCAAAGCCCAGGTGGCCGACAACGTCGACGGGGTGGTGTTGGACTATCGGGTGGTGAAGGGCAACCCGCCCGACACCCCGATGCTGGCCCCGGCCATCGCCCGTATCGCCAAGTTGACGGGTCGTGTCCCCAAGGCGGTGACCGCCGATCGGGGTTACGGGGAGGCGGGGGTCGACGCGGAGCTGGAGGCGATGGGCGTGGCCCGGGTGTGCATTCCCCGCAAGGGCCGACTCGGTGCCGCCCGGGTGCATGTCCAAGCCAGCCGGGGGTTTCGTCGCCTGGTGAAGTGGCGGACCGGCAGTGAGGCGCGGATCTCGTGTTTGAAACGGGACTTCGGGTGGCGGCGCAGCTTGAGTGACGGGCTCGGCGGCGCCCAGGCATGGTGCGGGTGGGGCGTGTTGGCGCACAACTCGATCAAGGTCGCCCGTCTCATCGACACCAAGAACAACAAAGCCCCGGCCGCCCATCAAAGCCGAGCTCGCCCCGCCGGGAGCAGCCCACCGACGAGGCCGCCCGGCTTGTCACGACCGGCTGCGTGAGGCCCGCCGCTGCGGATTCCCTCGGCGCGCTGAACGGTCCGGAAGGACCGAAAAGGCGGGCCGGGAGAACCCAAAAGCGGCGGGACACAGCCCCACACCGCCCACTACGAACCAACGAGAGAAGGCTGGCCCGACGACCGTCAAGACTTTTTCGGGAGGAAGTAGTTAGCGGGAGGGGGGCAGGCCCCCCTCCCGGCCGCCCCCCACGCGAGCGTCGTGTGAGCTGAGGTTGTCGGGCCGGCAAAGCCGGCCCTCGTGCGGGCAAGCTTTGGTGATGGCGACGGTTGTCAACATCAACGAGGTGCTCGACGGTCATGTGACGCTGGAGGTGGAGTGCGTTGATCGGTTGTACCTGAACGCGTATGTCCCGAACCTCCAAGTCGGTGGGCAGGTCGCACGGTCCTGACCGAGCATCTGGGCAACAAGGTTCCTTCGCCCGCGATCTTCGAGCAGATCGGCAACCGGTTCCGCCGCCAAGTGCGTAACTTCGCGGCGGCCAACGCCATCCCGGTGCTGCAGTTGAAGAAGCCGGACCGGACCCGCTGGGATGACCGCAAACTCGACCATGTCCGCCGTTACCTGGACGAGGCCGAAGCGGAGAAGCGATTCGGGGTGGTGGCAGACGGCGTGCGTCGAGAAGTTCATCCCCGCATTCAGGGCAACGACGCGCCCATTCGGAGACGGTTGTCCCGCAGTTGGCGCATCTCAGCACAGCTCCGGCACCGTCCGGACGAGCTCCCCGGGCATGGCCGGGCATGAGACTTGTCTCACCCGTCCATGTTGCCCGGTCGGCGATGCCGCCGTTCTTCGCGCTGATCCCGTTCGTCCCCCGCTGCCCTGCCAGACCGCCGCCCGCCGCCCGCCGCCCGCCGCCCTTGCTTTTCAGTCGACGACCGGCTGGCGCTGCACAACTGTCTCGGACGACTCGGCTACCACAACGTGGTGACCTTCCAGCCCGGCCGGCAGGCACCGTGCGTCACACGTTGCGCCACGACGCACAGCCAAGCGGCGCATCACCTGGTTCGGCGCCGGCTTCGGTCAGTGCCGGGGTCGTGCGGCGCGCCCGCGCTCAAACCCGTGAGGAAGACGCCGATACTGGATATGAACAGGTCATCGCTGGCGATGCCTCCGAGGTCGCCGTGCGATCCGAACACCAACGGAAATCGCCCGGCAAGGTCGGCCACCTCCTTCGGTGCGGCGATGTTCGCGCTCGGCGACGCCCATGGCCTCGCCATTCTCTACGGCGCCGTCATCGGAGCGGTGCTGCACAGCTATTCCGCGTCAAATGGCGGGGCAAATCGGAGGGCGGGGAAAATGCCTCCCGACGTGGTCGAACGAGCGAATCGGGAGGCATTTCCCCCTTCTGCATTATTCCTGCCGAGTGGTGGCGCACGCTCGCATGCAAACTGACGGTTGGGATCGAACAGGCCCCGCTCCGACGACCCGGGGGCCCCCAGACCGAATTGAGGGCTGGCCCGGATGGCCAGACACTGGGGAGTGGGCCACGATGCACGTTGTGGTCCGCACACAACGCCGACGAGTGGCGATCATCGTCGCCGTACCGCTTGCTGCCTTCACCGCGGCGTACCTGCTCTTCGCCTCGTTCGCAAACCACCCGGATTACCTCGACGTGTTACCGGCACTCCTTCTCCTCGAGGCGGTCGCCGTCGGGATCCCGGCCACGGCGATATTGGCTCTGGTGCATCGCCCGGCGCTGTTCGCGAGTGCGGCCGTCGCGCTCACGTCATCGGCCGCGTGCGGCGTTTGGGCGGCATTCTTTCTCGATATCAAGGATGGACAAGGCGGCCTGGCTTTGCTGACCCCGACCTACGTGGGGATCGTCGCGGCGCTCGTTTTCGGCGGCGTCGATGAGCTCCTCACGCTCTTCGAGAACAAACCGGACTGATGACAGCCACCAATACCCGGCAATACGCTCATCGGAGCGCATTGCTTGATGGTGTGTTCCACGGGCGAGGACTCCCGGTCCGGGCACGTTCCACGGTGGCTCCGGCGGGCATGTCGCTGCCCTCGATGTGCCATCCGAGCCGGTCGGGCTCGACCTCGTGGGGGAGCGGAGCGGGAAGCCCCCCATCGACGACCTCGGGCATCCACCGGCCCGGTCCCGTCAGTGTGTCGCAGGCGTCGAGAACGGCCCGGTTGTCCATGGCCTCGTGATCGAGACCGATCTCGTTCCATAGCAGGTCGACGGCCGCCCCGACCACGTGATCCGCAACGGCAGAGGAGCGCCACGAAACCCTGGCGCACGAACGAATCGATGAACTCGTGGTCCATGCCCCGATTCTGTCTCTCGGACCGCCATGATGGCTCCATGGCCGATTGCGTTCTGTGCGCCGTTCTGCGACGAGCCCATGGGTGATCCCGGATCGAAGATCAGCCGGGTCCTCGAGGCCCTCGACATCTACCTGCCGGGCGCGAGCTCACTGCTCGAACTGGGATGCGGAACAGGAGCGGTTCTGGCCGGTCTGACTGATCTCAACCTGTTGGTCGGGCTCGACCGGTCGCGGGAGATGCTCTCCAGAGCCCGGGAGAAGATTGCGTCGGCGCATTTCGTCGAAGGCGACATGACCGAATTCGCGTTCCACGAGCAGTTCGACGTGATCATCTGCGTCTGCGACACCCTGAATCACCTGCCGACATTCGATGCCTGGCTGGCGACGTTTCTGCGGGTGGCCGATCATCTCGCCACGGATGGCCTCTTTCTGCTCGATGTCGACACCATCGGGCTGGGCGTGGAACTGATACGGATTAAGCAGGCGCTGGCCACCGATTTCGACCTGCTTGAGGAATCCGACCCTGATGGTCGCCGTCCCACAGACGAGTCTGCGCGTGCGTACTACGTCTACCGTCGATGCCCCCGATAAAAGGGGCCGGTATTCCGGCGATCGCCGTAAGCCGTGCTGGCTGTGGGACTACTCGGCGAGAAGGACAGCCGCTGCGATCCGGCGGACGCGTTCGGGGTCGGCGATCGCATCGATCTCGACGATCTTTCCTCCTGAGACGTGAACCCCATCACCGCGAAGGGCTGTCCAGCCACGGTGACGACGACTCCTGCGGTTCGGCGGGCTCGTCGTACGCACCGCCTGATCATGGCGGTGCGGCTGCCAGGAAATACGGCCCGAGCCGTCCGGGCGGGAGCGAATCCGGCCGCGAACCGAGCCATTGGCCACGGGCATGGGAAGACTTCCTGGCCGACCGGATCTCATCTCGGCCAGAAGGGCGGCATTCGCTCTCCGGAGCGTGTCACGCTGTCACGCGCCCGAACACGCCGGCGGACTGCTTCGCCCGGCGCTGCATCGTCGTTATGGGCGCCCTGTTCGACGGCAAGGTGGATCTCGACGTGCCACTGAAAAATTCTGCGACGAAGTAAACGTGTGGACACCTTGGCGCGTTAGAGGTCCGTCAGTTTCGCTGCGGTAGTAACTCGATGTCAGAAGGAGTCGCCGAACCCCATGGATGCGCCGACCTTTGAGTGCCCCTCTTTCGTGCGATCCGAGCGACCCTCGCGAGGAAGCCGTTGGTCCAGCCACGGAGTATCCGCCTGCGGCCTCGCCTCGTGCCCGGGTGCGGCGGGTTTCTGTCGCCGGCTGCGCCCGGTCAGCGGTGGCGGCGGGACCAACGGTCTACCTTTCGCACAGGCTGGCGGTCTCGGCGCCGAACTCCGGTGACCGACTCGGCGCCGACAATCGGCATCGAGCCGCGCAGTCGGTCAGCACGGGAAGGAACGCGGACCGACCGGGCCGGGCCTCCTCGGGAGGTGAGCCAAAATACCATTGGACCCGAGGTGGGAATGGACCCGGATTACGTGGAGTTCTTCGCGGCCATACTGCCTCAGGCGGTGGCGGTCGCCCGGCGCATCACCGGCGATCTGGCGGCGGCCGAGGATGCGGCCAGCGAGGCCCTGGCCAAGGCCTACCTCCGCTGGCCGCAGTTGCGGCATCTGGCCTACCGCAACGCGTGGGTGCTGAGGGTTGCGACCAACGAGGCCATTGGCACGATCCGAATGCAAGGCCGCCGGGATCGCATCCTGCGACGCCAGCCCCCACAGTTGTCGGTTGGGGATGATCCCGAGGAGCCCCGCCAATTGGTGGTCGACCAGATCCGCAGGCTGCCCCACCGGCAGCGCCAAGTTGTCATGCTCCGCTTCTACGCCGAGCTGAGCACCGATGAGGTGGCGGCGACGCTTCACATCTCGGCGGGATCGGTGAAGTCGCACCTGCACCGAGCCCTGCACACGCTGCGCGCCCGCCTCGGCAGCGACATCCTGGAGGAAAACTCGAATGACCAGTCCTGATCGTCCCGAGATCCCGACCTCGACGGGCGCCATGTTGGAGCGAACCCGCCGTCGGGCCGAGCAGATGCGCCGACGGCGCCGGGCCGCACTGGCCGCCGTCGCCGCGGTGGTCGCCGTCGGTTTGCCGTTGGTGCTCATCGACACCCGCCACTCCGGCCGTGTACTTCGAACAGTGGGCGAACCCACCTCAGTAGCGCCCGCGACGTCGGCCAAGACGGAGCCGACTCCGTCGACCGCGCGACCGCAGCCGGCTCTCCCCTCGACGTCCAGGCCATCGGTGGACACCACCACGATCACCACCACGGCCAGCTCGGCGGTGAAGGATTGTTCCAGCGGCCAGCTGAAGGCCAGTCTCATGAACCCCAACGGGGCGGCTGGCAGCGTCGGATATGACTTGGTCCTCCGCAATACCGGCTCTGTGACCTGCTCCCTACGTGGTTACCCCGGGGTGTCCTACGTGACCAGCGCCACCGGGGCGACGGTCGGCGCGCCCGCACAACGCGACAATTTGGGAACCATCAACACGATCACACTTTCCCCAGGGCATGCCGCCCGGGCCACCCTGATCGAAGTCAACTCCCTCAACTACCCGCCCGACACCTGCCGCCTCACCCAAGTCGGCGGGCTGAGGATCTACCCTCCCAACCAAACCGTTGCCCTATTCGTGCCCCAAACCGCCCGGGCCTGCGCCAACCCAGCGGACGCGATCCTCAGCATCGGGCCGCTCGAAGCCTTCCCGGGCGGCTGAAACCGTCACCTGGGGCTTCGAGGAGACGTCTTCTCGGGTGGATCTCGATCGCTGCCGCCCAGCCCTGTCAATCTCCAGGCGTCGAGATGGACTGGCTGGGCTGTTTGGGGAGTCAACCAGAAGCCCATTGGACGCAGCCTGTTGTCACACTCCGCTCCGCGGTCCGTGAATCTATGCAAGACGCTCGTCCGAGGGTGATCGGGCCGCGCACGATAGCGTCGA
>JAUTXN010000333.1 GCA_030838045.1 Acidimicrobiaceae bacterium | reverse complement strand
CAGACCATCGAGGCCATCAACCACGCCAAGGCGGCCGACGTCCCGATCATCGTGGCCATCAACAAGGTCGACCGGGACAACGCCGACCCGACCCGGGTCCAGCAGCAGCTCTCCGAGCATGGTCTGGTCCCCGAACAGTGGGGTGGCGACACCATCATGGTGGAGATCTCGGCCCTGCAGAGCCTCGGCATCGACGACCTGCTGGAGCAGTTGCTGGTCGTGGCGGAGCTCGAGGAGCTGCGCGAGAACCCCGAGGGTCGGGCCCAGGGCATCGTCCTCGAGGCCAATCTCGACGTCGGTCGGGGCCCGGTGGCCACGGTCATCGTGCAGAAGGGAACCCTCCGGGTGTCCGACGCCATCGTGGCGGGCGCGGCGTGGGGTCGTGTCCGGGCCCTGCTCGACGACCAGGGCGACGCCGTCAAGGAGGCGCTGCCCTCGACTCCGGTCCAGGTGCTGGGCTTCGACGTGGTTCCGGCCGCGGGCGACGAGTTCCGGGTGACGACGAAGGAGAAGACGGCCCGCGACATCGCGGAGCTGCGCGAGCAGCGTTACCGCTCGGCCGACCTGCGGAAGTCCTCGGCCGCGACGGGTACCGGAGCCAAGCTCGAGGACATCTTCGAGCAGATCCAACGAGGCGAGACGGCGACGTTGAACCTGGTGCTCAAGGCCGATGTGCAGGGTTCGCTCGAAGCGGTGACCGAAAGCCTGCGCAAGCTCGAACGTGACGAGGTCAAGCTGGCCTTCATTCACCGGGCCGTCGGTGGGATCACCGAGAACGACGTGACCCTGGCCGCAGCCTCGAACGCCACGATCATCGGTTTCAATGTGCGCCCCGAACGCAAGGCCCGGGACCTGGCGGAATCTCAGGACGTCGAGGTCCGGACGTACGAGATCATCTACAAGCTGATCGAGGACATCGAGAGTGCCATGGTCGGCATGCTCACGCCGGAGTTCGAAGAGGTCATCACGGGCGAAGCCGAGGTCCGGGAGGTGTTCCGGATACCGAAGGTCGGCGCGGTTGCCGGTTGCGTCGTCCGCAGCGGCGTGATCACCCGAGGCTCCAAGGTGCGCTTCCTCCGGGAAGGGGTGATCATCTGGAAGGGTGCCATCACGTCGCTGAAGCGCTTCAAGGACGACGTCCGCGAGGTCGCGTCGGGCTTCGAGTGCGGCATCGGGCTCTCCAACAACCAGGATCTCCGGGGCGGCGACGTCATCGAGACCTTCGAGGTGCGGGAGATCCCCCGCACGTAGCGTCATCGGCCCCTGTGCACGCCGCCGCCGTTCACTTCGACCTCCATCTGCCCCAAGCTCATTCGCTCAAGGACAAGCGCGCCATCATCCGACCGATCCTGGAGGGATGCCGGCGCCGCTACCAGGTGGCCGCCGCCGAGGTCGACCACCAGGACGCGTGGCAACGAGCGGGGCTCGGAGTGAGCGCCGTCTCCGCCACTGCGGGCCACCTCTGCGAGGTGCTCGACCAGGTCGAGCGCTTCGTGTGGTCGTTTCCCGAGGTGGAAGTGATTGGCGCCGAGCGGCGCTGGTTGGAGGAGGAGTGATGGCGAGGACCGGTGGGGGACGACGGTCCCAGGTCGGGCGGCGCCTGCCCAGCGGCACGGGGCGCCAATACCCCCGGGCGGCCCGGGTCAACGAGGTGCTGCGAGAGGTGCTGGCCGAGGCCATCGAACGGATGTCGGACACCGACGACCGCCTCCTGCTGCTGACCGTGACCGGAGTGACCTCGGATCCTGACTTCCGCCATGCCACCGTCTTGTTCGCCTCGCTGAGCGACGACGCCAAGGCGGCGCTGACGGAGGTGCGGCTTCGCTTGCAGGCCCTGATCGCCAGCCAGGTGCGGCTGAAGCGAACGCCGCAACTGGCCTTCGCCATCGATCCTGCGGTATCAACGGGGCAGCGGGTCGAGGAGATCTTGCGCCACATCCGCGACAGCGATGCGCCGCCCGGCCAACAGGGGGTTCAAGATGAGCAGTAGCCAGCCCGAGGGCGGCCAAGCTTGCGTGAGCAGCGCGATCGCCGACGCCGCCCGACTTATCGCCGACGCCGCCAAACTGTCCCTGGCATGCCATGTGTCGCCCGACGGCGATGCATTGGGCAGCATGCTGGCGCTGCACCATCTGGCGTTGGCCAACGGCAAGGCGTCGTTGGCGTCGTGGCCCGAGCCGTTCGTGGTCGCGCCCCACTACCTCTTCCTCCCCGGCCTCGACCTGGTCACCAAGCCCGCCGACTTCCCGTCGGATCCGGAGGTGATGATCACCTTCGACTGCGGCTCGGTCGGCCGCCTCGGGGAGTTGGGGCCGATCGCCGAACGGTCCCAGAGGGCTGGCCGGCTCATCGTCCTGGACCACCACGCGTCCAACGACTGCTATGGCTCGGTGAACTGCGTCGACCCCGCGGCCGCCGCGACCGCAGTCGTCGTCCGGCGCCTGGCGACCGAGCTCGGCTGGCCACTCAACCGCGATGCCGCCATGTGCCTGTACACCGGCTTGGTGACCGACACGGGACGGTTCCAGTACAACAACACCACGCCGGCCGTGTTCGCCCTGGCCGAGGAGTTGTCCACCTTCGACCTGCCCATCAGCGACATGTCCCGCCAGCTGTTCGAGGAGCATCGCTTCGCCTACTTGAAGCTGGTGGCCTCGTGCCTGGAGCGCGCCGAGCTCGACGTCGACCTGCGATTCGTCGCCACCTGGGTCACGGAGGAGGATTTCCGCCGCTTCGACGTCTCGATCGAGGAGACCGAGGGGCTGATCGATCTGGTGCGGCGCTCGGCGGAAGCCGAGGTGTCGTGCGTCTTGAAGGAGTCACCCGAGGGGATCCGGGTATCGCTGCGGGCGGTGGCGGAAACCGACGTCGGTGCCATCGCGACCCGCTTCGGTGGCGGTGGGCATCGCTTCGCCGCGGGGTTCACCAGCCCGGGGACCGTCGCCGAGGTGCTGGCCCAGATTCGAGGCGCCCTGGTCGCCGGTGGATGACGCGGCGTCGCGGGAGGACTCCGCACCGCCCGACCCGCCCCGGACGCGGCCGCGACCTGCGCCCGGCTTCGGCGGCCTGCTCGTAGTCGACAAGCCGGCCGGGTGGACCAGCCACGACGTGGTCGCCCGCTGCCGAAGGGTCTTCGGCCTGCGCAAGGTGGGCCATGCGGGCACGCTCGACCCCGACGCCACGGGAGTCCTGCTGGTCGGGCTGGGCACGGTGACGCGCCTGCTGCGGTTCCTCTCCGGTCTGCCCAAGTCGTACCAGGCGGAGATCGTGCTCGGCGTGGCCACCGACACCCTGGACGCCAGCGGTGAGGTGACCGGCCAGTGGGACATGGCGTCGGTGACGCTGGACCAGGCGCAGGCCGCGACGGCCGCCTTCACGGGCACGATCTCGCAAATCCCGCCCATGGTCTCGGCGGTGCACGTCGGAGGGCGGCGGCTGCACGAGCTGGCCCGGGCGGGCATCGAGGTGCAGCGAACGCCGCGGACCGTGACGGTCAGCCGCTTCGACCTCGAGGGCCCATCGGACACCGAGGGTCCGGTGTTCGAGGCAACCGTCGACTGCTCGACCGGGACCTACATCCGCAGCCTGGCCGCCGACCTCGGCACGGCGCTCGGCGGCGGGGCCCACTTGCGCAATCTGAGGCGCACCTCCGTCGGGCCCTACACCTTGGCCGACGCCGTGCCCCTTGACGACGTCTCGCTGGCCGCGGTGCGCCCGCCGACCGATGCCCTCCCGGGGATGCTCGTGGTGATCGCGGGCGACGAACTCGAGGTGGCGGTCGGCCATGGGAAGGTTCTCGCCCCGGCCGAGCTCGGGGTGGAGGGCCCGGGCCCCTGGGCGGTCGTGGCGGCCGATGGCCGCCTGCTGGCGGTCTACGAGGCGCGTCCCGACGGCCGGGTCAAGCCCGCCGTGGTCATGGCCACCGCCGCCGACGAGGTCGGCCCGGTTCCCCGGTAGCCTCGGCCGCGATGGAGGTCCTCGAGGACGGCGATCGGGCCTCGGCCACCGGCTCGGTGGTGACCATTGGCGCCTACGACGGCGTCCATCTCGGCCATCGGTACGTGATCAAGCAGGTTCGGGCGCTTGCCGCTGACCTGGGCGCGTCGTCCGCGGTGGTCACCTTCGACCGCCATCCGGCAACGATCGTGCGCCCCGAATCGGCCCCCAAGCTGCTCACCGACTTGGACCAGAAGCTCGAGTTGCTGGCCGAGGCGGGCGTGGACACCACCTTGGTGATCCGTTTCGACCAGGCCCGTTCGCAGGAGTCGGCCGAGGACTTCGTCACCACCGTGCTGGCGGGCCAGCTCCACGCCCGGGCAGTCGTGGTGGGGTGGGACTTCCGTTTCGGGCATGGTCGCCAGGGAGACATCACACTCCTCCAGGCGATGGGCCGGGACCTGGGCTTCGAGGTGCACGGGCTGGACCTGGTGGCGCCGGGCGACGACGGCGGGGCGCCGGTGTCGTCGACGCGGATACGCCAGCTTCTCGCCGAGGGCGCGGTGGATGGTGCTGCGGACCTGCTCGGGCGAGACCACGAGGTGCGGGGCCGGGTCCAGCGCGGCGATGGACGGGGGCGGGAGTTGGGTTTCCCGACGGCCAATGTCGCCGTGCCGGCCGACATCTGCCTGCCGGCCGACGGCATTTACGCCGGCTGGTACCGCGGTCCCGGCGGCCGGTTGCGCCCCGCGGCGCTGTCGCTCGGGCGGCGGCCCACGTTCTACGACCGTGCCGAGGCCTCGCTGCTGGAGGCCTACCTGCTCGACTTCGACGGAGATCTGTACGAGCAGCCGGCGGCGGTGCGCTTCCACAGCCGGATCCGGGACGAGGAGCGGTTCGACTCCATCGGCGAACTCGTGGCCCAAATGGACCGCGACGTCACCGCCACCCGCCATTCTCTCGGCGTCTGAGCCTCCTTGTGTTCACTGGATGTACCTATACGGTCAGTCTGTGAACACAAAGGAGCTACTCGTCCCTGGCGCTGCGGTCCGCCGCCCGGTCCCGCTTGCGTTGGCCCTGGCGACGCTTTTCCCCAATTCGTCGTTCGACCGATGCCCGGCTCGGGCGCGTCGCCCGGCGGGACCGCTGGACATGCAGTGCGCCGGCTAGGCGATCCGCCATCCGAGCCAGGGCCAGGTCCCGGTTGCGGGCCTGGGAGCGCTCGTCGCTCGCCACCACCCGCAGCACCGGACCGAACCGGGCCAGCAGCCGGTCCCGCTGGTGGGGCCCGAGCGAGGGTGAGGCGGCGATGTCGAAGCGCAGCTCGACGCGGGTGTTGGCCGTGTTGGCGTGCTGGCCGCCCGGCCCACCCGACCCGGTGAAGCGCCATTCCAGCTCGTCCCAGGGAATGGATAGGGTGCTGTTCACGGCCAACCTGTCTCCAGCCACCCGGTCAAGGTACCGGCTGCTGCTACCATGGACCCGGCGCACGGGCGTCCGCCCTAGCGCGCGTACCAACAAGGAACCTCTGCTGCATGCCTGACAAAGCTGCCACGATCGCCTCCTACCGCCTTCACGAGACCGACACCGGGTCCCCTGAGGTCCAGGTGGCGATACTCAGCGAGCGCATCGCCCATCTGACCGAACACCTCAAGGTGCAGAAAGGCGATCATCACACCCGTCGAGGGCTGATGAAACTGATCGGCCGCCGGCGCCGGTTGCTCGACTATGTGCGAGCCAACGACGTCGAGCGCTACCGCGAGCTGATCGCAAGACTCGGCTTGCGGCGCTGACAACGTTCGCGGGGCGGCCACCCGGCCGCCCGCTTCGCGCCGGGCTCCGGCCCGGTGGACCACCCCAACAATCCAAGTAGTACCCAGCGGCCCTTGCGGTCAGCTGCCAGTCGAAGACCACCGAGCAACAATCTGTTCCAGTCCGGTGATCACCGACTGGGAACTGGCCCTCGCCGCTCCAAACCAGATGGCTCGCGTGTGCGAGTCACGAAAGGAGCGTTCCCATGGGGGATGCCAAGTCCGTCTCCGGCCCGATCACAGGGTCCGACCGGACACTCAGTTTTGAAACCGGCCTGCTGGCGCAACAGTCACAGGGCGCCGTCGTCGCCAAGATCGGCGACACCGTCGTACTGGCCACGGCCAACGCCGCCAAGGACGTGCGGGAGGGGATCGATTTCTTCCCCCTGACCGTCGACGTCGAAGAGCGCATGTACGCGGCCGGGAAGATCCCCGGCTCGTTCTTCCGCCGGGAGGGCCGGCCCACCGACCAGGCCATCCTGACGGCCCGGTTGATCGACCGCCCGCTGCGGCCGTCGTTCACCAACGGGTACCGCAACGAGACCCAAGTCGTCGCCACCATCATCGGCGCCGACCAGGAGAATCCGCACGACGTGCTGGCCATCAACGCCGCCAGCGCGGCACTCATGCTGTCCGGCATCCCCTTCGAGGGGCCGCTGGGCGCGGTGCGCATCGCCTACACCACTGAAGGTGAATGGATCGCCCACCCGACCTACCAGCAGGGTGACCTCTCGACGTTCGAACTCGTCGTGGCGGGGCGCCAGCTGGACCTCGACGGCGGGTCCGGTTCCGATGGCGACATCGCCATCATGATGGTCGAGGCCAGTGGCACCGAGAAGGCCTGGGACTACTACCAGGACGGGGCGCCGTTCGTCACCGAGGAGATCATCGCCGACGGCCTCGAGGCGGCCAAGACCTGGATCCGCGAGTCGATCGACCTGCAGCGCCAGCTGGTCGAGCTGGCCGGTGTGCACTCGCCGATCCCCTACGTTCCCCAGTTCGACTACGGCGACGACATCATGGCCCGGGTGGCCGAGATCGGGACCGACCAGATCGCCAAGATCACGACCATCACCCAGAAGGCGGAGCGCAACGCCGCCACCGACGAGGCCACCAAGGGGATCATCACGACGCTGGCCGAGGAGTTTCCCGGCCGTGAGCGCGAGATCAAGACCGCGGTGCGATCACTGACCAAGAAGCTGGTCCGCCAGCGCATCGTCGAAGAGGGCGTGCGCATGGACGGCCGGGGTCCGACGGACCTCCGGCCCGTGACGGCGTCGGTGGGGATCATCCCCACGGCCCATGGTTCCGGGCTGTTCCAGCGGGGCGAGACCCAGGTGCTGAACGTGACGACGCTGGGCATGCCCCGCATGGACCAGCTTCTCGACACCATCGGCATCGACGAGAAGAAGCGCTACATGCACCACTACAACATGCCGCCCTACGCCAACGGCGAGGTCGGCCGGGTGGGCAGCCCGAAGCGCCGTGAGATCGGCCACGGACTACTGGCCGAGCGGGCCCTTCTGCCCGTCGTACCGCCGATCGAAGAGTTCCCCTACGCCCTGCGCCTGGTGTCGGAGGTGCTGGCCTCCAACGGCTCCACCTCCATGGCGTCGGTGTGCGGTTCGACCCTGTCGCTGATGGACGCCGGGGTTCCGATCAAGGCACCGGTGGCCGGTATCGCCATGGGGCTGGTGCACGTGGACGGCAACTACACCACCCTGACCGACATCCTCGGGGCCGAGGACGCCTTCGGCGACATGGACTTCAAGGTGGCGGGCACATCGGATTTCGTGACCGCCCTGCAGCTGGACACCAAGATCGACGGCCTGCCGGCCGACGTGCTGGGCGCGGCGCTTCGCCAGGCCCGCGACGCCCGGTTGAAGATCCTTTCGGTGATGCACGACGCGATCGCGTCGCCCCGACCGAGCGTGCGTGACACCGCACCCAAGATCGTGAGCCTGGAGATCCCGATCGACAAGATCGGCGAGGTCATCGGGCCCAAGGGCAAGGTCATCAACGCCTTGCAGGCCGAGACCGGGACCGACATCGCGGTCGACGACGACGGGCAGGTCGGCACGGTCACCATCGCGGCGCGCGACGGGGCTGCGGTCGAAGAGGCCCGGCGCCGCATCGAACTCATCCTCGACCCGCCCAAGGCCGAGGTCGGGGCGATCTACGTCGGCCGGGTGGTCAACATCACCAAGTTCGGGGCGTTCGTCAACATCCTCCCCGGACGCGACGGCCTGCTGCACATCTCCAAGCTCGGACGCGGCAAGCGGATCGAGCGGGTGGAGGACGTGGTTGACCTGGGCGACGAGATCAGCGTGCGAGTGGACGACATCGACCCCCAGGGCAAGGTGTCGCTCAGCGTGGTCGGCGAGGAGGGCGCGGAAGGCTCCAGCCCCGCTTCGTCCGGCGGCGGCTA
>JAUTXN010000304.1 GCA_030838045.1 Acidimicrobiaceae bacterium | reverse complement strand
CAGCGGGTCCTCGAAATGAGCGTCGAGTACGCCAAGGTGCGGGTCCAGTTCGGGCGGCCGATCGGGAGTTTTCAGGCCGTGAAGCACAAGTGCGCCGACATGCTGCTGGCGGTCGAGTCGGCGAAGTCGGCCGCGTACTATGCCGCCTGGACCGCGGCCGACGACGACGAGGAACTGCCGGTGATGGCGTCGCTGGCCAAGGCGTTTTGTTCCGAGGCCTACTTCAAGGCGGCGGCCGACAACATCCAGATCCACGGCGGCATCGGTTTCACCTGGGACCACCCGGCCCACCTGTACTTCAAACGGGCCAAGAGCTCGGAGCTGATCCTCGGTGACCCGGCCTACCACCGCGAGCTGCTGGCGCAGCGCATCGGTATCTGAGTCGCTCGTCGGGGACGGCTGTCCCATCGGCTAAATCTCGGTGAACGTCACAGGGGGCGGCCGGGATACCGGATGGTCGCCATTAGCCTGAAGCGCTCATGACCGTGCTGTACGCCGTCATCGGGCTCGTGGCGGTCTTCGCCATCGCCGCCGTGGTGATCGGGCGCGAGGCCCGCCGCCTCGACGCCGTGCCGCCCCGGCCGGTGTTCGACATGGACGAGGCGGTGTCCTGGGTCGCCGAACACCTGCCGTTCGAGGTGAGCGCCGTGCTGAGCCACGCCGACGTTCGCAGCATCATCGACTGGAATCTCGAGTACTTCCGTAGCAAGGGGGTCTCGGGCAACGGGTCCACCCCTCATCTCGACGCCCAGGTGGTCGTCGGTGGGGCGGAGACGGTCGACTGGGTGATGGCCAAGGCCGAGCAGACCGGGGCCGGTTACACCGCCGCCCAGATCCACGCCGTGCTCGATGCCCAGATGACCTATCTCGAGGTGATCGGGGCCATCGGCCCGGAGGCAGCCCCGGGGGAGTAGGGGAAATGACTTCACTAGCGGACGACCTTTGGGTACGATTTCTCTCACCAGAGAAAGGAGGTGGTCCAACTGAGTAGTCATCAAGGTTTTGGGACCCTGGAGGTGGCTGGCCGCTAGACGGCCGCTGGACCACCTGGTGAATCCAAGCCAGTTACCCGGGAGGCTCCTACCGGAGCTTGGTCCCGCCGGTAGCAAACCGGATCCTCCCGTCTTTCCAGTGTTTTTTGTGCGAGAGGGCGCCCACCGTGGCGCCCTCTCGTCGCGCCGGGTGGCCGCTACCGTGTCGTCTCTGTGACCCGTCCGACCCGTTTCGAGCGCTACCGGTGGCTGGGGGACAAGCGCACCCTGCGGGTGCACGACCTCGACCATGCCGTGGCCGAGTGCGACGTGGACGAGGTGGCGTCGTCTGGTCAGGGTGCCGCATTCGGCCCCGACCTCTTGGCCGAGGCGCGCAACCGCGGCTACCGGCCTCACGGTCCGTGCGTCCACGGCCGCGGCGGTTCCGGTCGGGACGGTTCTGGTCGGGGCGGTTCTGGTCGGGGCGGTTCTGGCCAGGGCAGCGGTGGTCGGGACGGTTCTGGTCGGGGCGGTTCTGGCCAGGGCAGCGGTGGCCGGGGCGGCGGGGGTGACGGCAGTGGGTGAGCCGGTCACCATCCGGTCCGGAGAGCTAACGCTCGCCGGTTACCTCGCCCGACCCTCGGCGTCGGCTGCCAAGGGGTCGGGCCGCTACGGGCTGGTCGTGAGCCACGGCTTCCCCGAGGGACCGCAGAATGCCGAAGTTGTGGGCAAGACCTTCCCCGAACTGGCGGATCGTCTGGCAGGCGACACCCAGTGGACGGTCTTGACGTTCAACTTCCGGGGGACCGGGGAATCGAAGGGAGACTTCTCCCTGGCGGGCTGGCTGGCCGACCTCCGGGCCGCGGTGGACCACCTCCTCAACGAGGAAGGCGTGGAGGCGGTCTGGCTGTGCGGTTTCTCGGCGGGCGGAGCCCTCAGCATCTGCGCCGCGGGCGAGGACGAACGGGTCAGGGGGGTGGCCACGTTCGCGGCCCCGGCCGACTTCAACGACTGGGCGGCGGACCCCCGCCGGTTCCTCGCGCATGCCCGGTCGGTGGGGGTGATTCGCAGCTCGAGGTTCCCCCGCGATCCCGACGCCTGGGCCCGGGAGTTGCGCGAGGTGAGGCCCCTGTCGCTGATCGGCAAGATCCCGCCCCGGCCACTGCTCATCGTGCACGGAGCCAACGACTCGGCGGTGGACATGCTCGACGCCCGGGCGCTGGCCGACGCCGCCGAGGGCGACGTCGAACTGCGCATCCTGGCCGCGGCCAGCCATTACCTGCGCCACGACCCCCGGGCTATCGCCATCCTGCTGGGCTGGCTCGACCGCCAACTCGTCTGACCTGGAGGAAGATGGCTACAGGGTGGTTGTGACGCAGTTACGAGCTGGGAGCACGCCCGCTCGGAGGGCCCGACTCGACGACGCTTGCCTTCAAGGGGCGACCGTGCGTTGCACGGTGGCGACCTTGCAGGTGAGGGGTCCCTTGGCACCGGACAGTCCCTGGGCGTGGAAGACCGCCGTTGCGCCCGGCTCGACCTTGCCCACTGGAGATCCACCCTCGCTCACCTTGTTGCCTGACGAGTCGAGGAACTGGATGTCGACGACGTAGGTGCTGGCCTTGGAGCTGTGGTTGACGATCGTCCCATCGGCCGTGGGCCGCCCGCCACCGGGATCGTCGCGGCAGGCGGTAATCGACACGTCTTTCTCGGCCGCCTTATTGGAACTGCAGCCGGCGAGCAGCGGCGCGGTCACGAAGGCCGACGCGACGGCGACGATCGAGAGTCGGCTGAAGAGGTTGGGCTTACGGGTCGCTTTCGTGGCTCACTGATACCCAAGCAATCCCTGCGGGACACATCGATCGGGCCGCCGCCCGCCTCGCAACCTGCCAGGACGAAGGCGGGGCCCGTGTCGCGAGACGCGGAGGAACGCCTCGCGCCCATCGCATGCGGTGGGCTTCCCACTCCCTCGGTCCCGACTCCCGGCGACGAGTGACACTTATGGTGTTGGCATGGAACGAGGCGCAGATTGGGGTCAGCCAACCGTGTTGAGCGTCCCCTCGACAGCCGAACTCGCTCGGAAGTTGCCGAAGGTCGGGGTTGCATCCGTCGCCCCGATCGTCCCGGTGGTCGACATCACCGGGTGGGACGGGGCGCCCGCTGGCACCAGGCAACGGATCGCGCGCGCGGTGGACGACGCGTGCCGCAGCGTGGGGTTTCTCCAGATCACGGGCCACGGGATTGCTGCCCCGATCATCGAGCGGGCCCTGTCGGCGTCCGATCGCTTCTTCGCCTCGCCGCTCGAAGACAAGCTTGACCTCCGGCCCGACCGACCCGAGATCAACCGGGGGTATGCACCGCTCGGCTCCGAAGCCTTGGCCTACAGCCTGGGGGTGGAACGGCCGCCCGATCAGTTCGAGGCGTTCAACATCGGCGCGTCGTCGCTGCCGCCAGGCGTGCCCGATCCCTCGCTACCGCTGTTCGCGCCCAATCTCTGGCCCTCCCAGCCCGGGTACCGGGAGGCGCTGTGGGACTATTTCCAAGGAGCCGTCCAGGTCTCCCGCACCCTGCTCGACATCTTCGCCGTGGCCCTGGACCTGCCGGCTGGCTGGTTCGGGTCGTTCACGGATCACTCGACGCTGACCATGCGCTCGATTCGTTACGAGCGTCAGCCCGGCAGCTCCGAGGGGCTGGGAATGAGCGAGCACACCGACTACGGGATCGTGACTGTGCTCTACGCCGACGCCATTGCGGGCCTTCAGATCATCGGTCCCGAAGGCGGCTGGCATGACGTCGTCGCCCTTCCTGGTGCGCTCCTGGTGAACCTCGGGGATCTCCTCGCACAATGGACCAACGACCGGTGGCGCTCGACGATTCACCGGGTGCAGCCACCGCCGCCGGGGACGGTGCGGCGATCGATGGCCATGTTCAACGACGGCAACCATGACGCGCTCATCGAGGTGCTCCCCTCGTGCGTCGATACCGACCACCCGCCGCGTTATCCGCCGGTCACGGCCGGGGACCACCTGGCGGCGAAGTTGTCGGGCCCAAGGTCCGCCACTCGCGCCGACGCGACCGACACCACCGCGGGCCGCCTCCCGGCGGACTGAAGCCAGGGGCCCCATCGTCGCGATCGGCCGGATCTTAAGCCTACGGCCCTATGGTGCGGTCTCCCATGCTGCGGCCTCGTCGATCCCGTTGCGCAGACTCCGGGCCGCGCCCTCTGGGTCGGACGACTCGGTGAGGTAGCGGACCACCACGAAGCGGCGGGCCCCGGCCTCGATCATCGCCCCGACCGTCGCTGGGGTGACTCCTCCGGTGACAAACCAAGGAAGGGTGGCGTGGCGAGCCGCGTCCACCAGGTAGCCGAGCCCGGTGCCGGGCCGGCCGGGTTTGGTCGGGGTCGGGTTGACGGGCCCGGCTGAGAGGTAGTCGACCGGTTCACGTGCCGCCGTCAGGAGTTCGGATGATGCGTGGGTGGAACGACCCACGATGGCGTCGGGACCGAGAATCTGGCGGGCCACCCAGGGCGGGACGTCGTCCTGGCCGACATGCACGCCATCGGCGCCGCAGGCCAACGCCAGGTCGGGGCGGTCGTTGAGGATGAACGGCACGCCCGCCTCCCGGCAGACCGTGACCGCTGCCTCGGCCCGGCGCAGCAGCGGCAGGGCCTCGAGTTGCTTGTCCCGCAACTGGACGATGTCCACGCCCCCGCGGATGCACGCCGCCAGGAACGCCGCCAGATCGGGGCGGTCGCCGGTGCAGAGGTACAAGCGCCGCCCACCGATCGGGTCACCCACCGTGGTCAACCACGGGCGTCACCGACCGGCGTCCCGCTGGGGGATGGTCCGGCATCCGGCCGCGGGGTGGATCGGCGTCGCGCCGGGGACGGGCGTCGCGACGGCGCGTGAGCCACGGGCGTGTCATTAAGGCCGCGTCAGCCACCCGCGACGGCTCGTACCAGTTCGATGCGGTCGCCGTCGGCGAGCTCCGTGGCCGCCATGGCGGCTCGGGGGATGGCCTCGCCGTTGCGCTCGGCCACCACCCACTTGGCGCCCAGCCCCAGCGCCGCCAGCAGGTCGCTCACCGTCGCTCCGGGCGGCAGCTCGGTCGGGGCGCCATTGGCGATGATTCTCACGTGACGGGCGTGGGTTCCTCCGCTGCCGCCTTGGCCGCAGCTTTCTTGGCCCGCTTGTAGTCGCGCACCTCGGCCAGCGTCTCGGGGCCGGTGATGTCGGCGACCGACATGAGGGTGCCCGGCTGGCCGTACGGTCCCGCCGCCTCGGCCCATCCCGGCGGTTGGACCCCGAGCTGCTTGCCGAGCAGGGCAATGAAGATCCTCGCCTTTTGCTCGCCGAAGCCCGGCAGCGCCTTCACCCGGCGATACAGCTCCTCGCCCGAAGATGCCGTCTTCCAGACGCTTTCGGCGTGACCGTCGTACTCATCGACGATGATCTGCGCCAAGGCCTGCACCCGCTTGGCGTTGGACCCCGGGAATCGGTGCAGCGCCGGCCGCTCGGCGAACGCCTTGCCCAGCTCGTCGGGGTCCATGGCCGCGATCTCGCCGACGTCCCACCGGCCACCGAGGCGCTCCTTGAGCCGCCAGGGGCCACCGAAGGCCCATTCCAACGGGATCTGTTGGTCGAGGACCATGCCGATGAGAAGGGCAAGCGAGTCGGCGGACAGAAACCTGTCGGCCGCCGCGTCGCCCGAGAGGTGGAGGTCAGGCACGGCCCAACTCTACGCCGAACCCGTCGCCCAAGCCTCCGAGCCCGAAGCCTCTACGCCGAACCCGTCGCCCAAGCCTCCGAGCCCGAAGCCTCCGAGCCCGAAGCCTCCGAGCCCGAAGCGTCCCCGCCGCCCGACGTCCCCGAGCTCCGAGAGCCCGAGGCCCGAAGCCGGGTCGCTTGGGCCGCCTATTGGCGGTAGTGCTTCAGCGTCTCGGGATCGCGGGCATCGACGTTGTTGGGATCGAAACCGAACTCCCGCCGAGCCCGGCGCTGGCGCAACAGGTCCCAACACTGGTCGCGGGACTCCGACAGTTCGCGAAGTCGCACGGCGTCGCCGGCGTCCATCGGCCCATGGTGATGCCGGGTCCGCAGTTTGTGCTCCTCGGCGAGACCACTTTCGATGGCTTCCCTGATCTCGTCGTCGTTCATCGGCTTCGGCTGCCCGTCTGCCGTGCCCGCCCCGCCGGCACGGACCCCGACCGCGGGCGCGACGTGCCCGGCACGGTCACGGATTCGTGACATCGCCCAGTTCCTTCACCAAACGGACGAGCCCGTCGACTGCAATCGTGGCCATTGGCAGCGCACCTCTCTGTGGGATCACAAGAGGCGTCGGTCCTTGCAACCGGTGCGACAACCGAAACCGGCCGTCACACCTCGAGCGAGGCGTCCCTAGGCCGGGCAGGGTACCGCAACGAGGCGGTCAGGGGCCCCATCAGCCCGCGGCCCAGATCAGTCCGAGGTCAGATCAGCAGAGGGTCGGGCGCCTCGGCGTCGATGTCGTACAGGGTGATGGCGTCGGCGACTTCCTCCGGCTTGGCATCGCCGGTGGCCCGGAGGCCGTCGAGAACCGCCACGACCACGTGGGCCGCGTCGGTCTCGAAGTGGCGGCGCAGCGCGGCCCGGGTGTCACTCCGCCCGAAGCCATCGGTACCGAGCGGCGTGAAGTGGGCCGGGATCCAGCGGGCGACCTGGTCGGGGACCATCTTCATGAAGTCCGTCACCGCGACGATCGGGCCGTCGGCGGCCGCCAGAGCCGTCGTGACATACGGGGTCCCAGGCGGCTGGTGGGGGTGGAGCCGGTTGTGGCGCTCCACTCCGAGCGCCTCTTCCCGCAGCGCCTTGTACGACGTCACCGACCACAGTTCGGCGCCCACGTCGTGCTGCTCGGCCAGCAACCGCTGGGCCTCAAGGGCCGCCTGGCACGCCGTCCCGCTGAACAGCACCGTCGCCTTGCGGCGTGGACCCTCGGGTGCCGGGGCGAAGCGGTAGATCCCCCGCACGATCTGCTCGTCGAGACCCAGCGAACCGACGCCCGCCGAACCGACGCCCGCCGAACCGACGCCCGCCGACCCGACGCCGGTCGACCCGACGCCGGCCGACCCGAGCGACCCGAGCGACCCGAGCGACCCGGGCGTCACCTCGGGCACCTCGGGCGCCGCGGGCATCACGAAGTTCTCGTTGTACAAGGTCATGTAATAAAAGACGTCCTCGGGCGCCGGACCGGTGAACATCTGCGTGATCCCCGCCTTCACAATCGCCGCCGTCTCGTAGGCGAAGGCCGGGTCGTACGCCTTGAGGTTGGGCACCGTCGACGCCAGCACCAGTGAGTGGCCGTCGTCGTGTTGCAGCCCCTCGCCGGTGAGGGTGGTGCGCCCCGCCGTGGCGCCCATCAGGAACCCCCGGCCCCGGACGTCGCCGAACGCCCAGATGAGGTCGCCCACCCGCTGGAACCCGAACATCGAATAGAACATGAAGAACGGGATCATCGGCGTCCCATGCGTGGCGTACGCCGTGCCCGCGGCGGTGAAGTCGGCCATCGACCCCGCCTCGGTGATGCCCTCCTCCAGTATCTGGCCGTCCTTGGATTCGGTGTACGACAGCATCAGCTGCGAGTCGACCGGGTCGTACAGCTGGCCGCCCGGGGCGTAGATCTTCATCTCCTTGAACAACGCGTCCAGTCCGAACGTCCGGGCCTCATCGGGAATGATGGGCACCACCCGACGGCCGACGTTCTTGTCCCGCAACAGGTTGCGCAGCAAGCCTGCGAAGGCGACCGTGGTGGACACCGAACGCTTCCCCGAACCCCCTTTGAACTCGTCGAACACCTTGTCGTCGGGCGGGTCGAGCGCCTTGGCCCGGTTGGGGGTGCGGCGGGGGAGCGGGCCCCCGAGGGCCCGGCGCCGCTCCACCATGTAGTCGTACTCGACGCTTCCCGCGGCGGGCCGGAAGAACGGCGGCACGTCGGCATCGAGCGCCGAGTCGGGGATCTCGTCCTGGAGGTGGAGCCGGTCTCGCAGCACCACCAGCTGGGGCTTGGTCATCTTCTTGATCTGATGGGTGGCGTTGCGGCCCTCGATCTCGGGGCCGAGCGTCCATCCCTTGATGGTCTTGGCCAGGATCACGGTGGGCTGGCCCGTCGTCTCAGTGGCAGCCTTGTAGGCGGCGTACAGCTTGTGGTAGTCGTGCCCGCCCCGGGGCAGGTTGCGCAGGTCGTCGTCGGAGAGGTGCTCCACGATCTTGCGCAGGCGGGGGTCGGGGCCGAAGAAGTGCTCCCGGATGTACGCCCCGTCGTGGGTGGCGTACTGCTGGTACTCGCCGTCCACGCTGGTGTTCATCCGGTTGAGCAGCACCCCGTCGGTGTCGCGGGCCAGCAGCTCGTCCCACTTGGAACCCCAGATGACCTTGATGACGTTCCAGCCGGCGCCCCGGAACACCGCCTCCAACTCCTGGATGATCTTGCCGTTGCCCCGGACCGGCCCGTCGAGGCGCTGCAGGTTGCAGTTGATGACGAACGTGAGGTTGTCCAGATTTTCCCGGGCGGCCAGTGACAGGGCGCCGAGGGTCTCGGGCTCGTCGCACTCACCGTCGCCGACGAAGCACCACACCCGCGAGGCGGACGTGTCGGCGATGCGGCGGTTGAGGAGGTACCGGTTGAAGTGGGCCTGATAGATGGCGTTCAGTGGGCCGATACCCATGGAGACGGTGGGAAATTCCCAGAACTCCGGCATCAGGCGGGGATGGGGGTAGGAGGACAGCCCGCCGACGCCAGAGGCGGCCCCGGTGACTTCGGTCCGGAAATTGTCGAGTTGCCCCTCGCTCAGCCGGCCCTCCAGGAACGCCCGGGCGTAGATCCCCGGGGCCGCGTGGCCCTGGAAGAACACCTGGTCGCCCGAACGGCCGTTGTCCTTGCCCTGGAAGAAGTGGTTGAACCCCACTTCGTACAGCGACGCGCTGCTGGCGAAGGTGGCCAGGTGGCCGCCGATGCCCTCGGCCCGGTTGTTGGCCCGCACCACCATGGCGGCCGCGTTCCAGCGGATGTAGGCCCGGATGCGACGCTCGATGTGCTCGTCGCCGGGGAACCACGGTTCCTGGTCGGGCGGGATGGTGTTGACGTACGGGGTGGAGACGGTGGCGGGGAAACCGACCTGCTGGGCACGTGCCCGTTCGAGCAGTTTCATGAGGAGGAAGCGGGCCCGCGTCTTGCCGTGGGCGTCGAGGACCGCGTCGAACGAGTCGATCCACTCCGCCGTCTCCTCCGGATCGGTGTCGGGGAGCTGGTGTGAGAAGCCGTCGAAGATCACGTATCTATGGTCGCGCGCTCAAGTAGTTGGGCCAGCACGTTGGGAA
>JAUTXN010000282.1 GCA_030838045.1 Acidimicrobiaceae bacterium | reverse complement strand
GTGACCGTTCCCAACCTCGAGATCTCGAGCACCGATCTGCGCCAGCGGGCGGCGACGGGGCGGCCGCTCGACTATCTGGTGCCCAAAGCGGCGGTGCACTGTTTGCGAGCCCGGGGTCTGTACGCTATTAGCGGATGACCATGGCTCCTCCGGTGCGACCGCTGCCCGAGGCGATCGCCTTGCCCCTGGTGGGGACGGGCGAGCGCCAGCGCCGGCGCCACGAGCGGCGCCGGCTGGGTCGCCAGCAGATGCTGGTGATACTGCTCATGGTGCTGGCCCTCATCGTCACCGTCGCGGTCCTGGCCCAGCAGTGGCTCGCCACCGGGGCCGGAAGTGTCGGTGGAAATCAGGGGCTGCGAGGCGTCAGGGCGGGCATCGTTTCAATTGTGACAACCCAGTAAGGACAAGGGAGACATGAACATGACCCAAGGGAGTCGCCAGTGACCCACCGGCCTTCGATCGACGACGTGCGCCAGTTGAGCGTCGTGGCGGCGCGCGCCGCCGCGGCCAAGAAAGGTGAGGACACGCTGATCCTCGCAGTCGAACCGCTGCTCAAGATCACCGACGCGTTCGTGATCACGAGTGGCACCAATGTCCGGCAGGTGCGCACGATCGCCGAAGAGGTCGAGGAGAAGGTCAAGCAGGACGGTGGGCCTTCGCCGCTCCGAATCGAAGGACTGGACGACGCCCGGTGGGTCCTCATGGATTACGGGGATTTCGTGGTCCACGTGTTCCTGGACGAGGTGCGGAAGTTCTACGACTTGGAGCGCCTGTGGGCCGATGCCGAGCGTTGGCCGTTCGAGTCAGAACCAGCCGGAGTGGGCGCGGCCCCGACCGAGTAGGTCCCCGAAACGCGGGATCGCCGTCGGTGCCCGGTTGGTACGGTGCCCGAGTGGCGACTGGCGATAGTGGTGCGGGCGGTGCGGGTGCGAGCGATAGTGGTGCGGGCGATGCGGGCGCGTATGCGAGGACCGAGCGGAGCACCACTCGCCGGCTGGCCGCCCGGGGCAACTACGACCGGCAGGTCGTCCATGCCATCCTCGACGAGGCCCTGGTAGCCCACCTGGCGGTGACCACCGACTCCGGCCCTCGGGTGCTGCCGATCATGCACACCCGGCTGGGCGAAGTCGTCTACGTGCACGGGTCGGTCGCCAACCGCACCCTGCGCGAGGCGTCCGGGCAACCGGTCTGCCTGGCCGTCACCCTGCTCGATGCCCTGGTACTGGCCCGGTCGGCGTTTCACCACTCCATGAACTACCGGTCGGTGGTCGTCTACGGAACCGCCGGCGTGGTCGTGGATCCCGATGAGAAGCGCTCGGCCCTCGATGCGATCGTCGAGCGCTCCGCCCCCGGGCGGGCGGCGGAGGCGCGGCCGCCGACGGAGGCCGAAATGCGTTCCACCCTGGTGCTGTCGATACCGCTGGTCGAGGTGTCGGCCAAGGTCCGCACCGGCGGCCCGATCGACGATGAGGCGGACATGTCCTGGCCGGTGTGGGCCGGAATCATCCCCCTCCAACTCGTCGCGGGCGACCCGGTGGCGGAACCTTCGTAAGGCGGGCGCCCCAGAGCGTCGTGCCGTCGGGGGCGTAATACCGGATCGGTGCACCCGTTTCGCCGGTCGTATCGACCTGGGCACCATGGAAGTAGCGGGCCGTGTCACAAGTCAAGGTCGCGGGCAAATGGGGCGGCGGGGGAGCGGAGGGGCTGCGAGACTCGGGGCGTGGTTGACGTCCCCGCAGCCCCGGCGGCCGGCCTGAGCTCTGACTTCAAACGGTTCTGGACCGGGCAGACGATCTCGCAGCTCGGCAGTTCGTTCACCCAGTTCGCCACGCCGCTGCTGGTGTTCAAGCTCACGCACTCGGCGGTGAACCTCGGGATCGCCACCGCCGCCACGTTCGTGCCCTACCTGCTGTTCGGGCTGGTCATCGGGGCATGGGTCGACCGGGTCAACCGCAAGCGCATGATGATCCTCGTCGATCTTGGGCGGGCGGCCGTGATCGCGGTGATCCCGTTGCTGTCGGTGCTCGGGGTGCTCGACGTTTGGCACGTCTACGCCGTGGGCTTCGTGACGTCGGTTCTGACGATCTTCTTCGAGGCCGGGGAGTTTGCCGCCATCCCGAGCCTGGTGGCCACCGACGACCTGGTGGGCGCCAATGGCAAGATCCAAGCGAGTTACTCGGCGGCGCAGGTCCTGGGGCCATTGCTGGCGGGTGTCCTGCTGGCGTTGGTGGCGGTGGAGGAGCTGTTTCTGATCGATGCGTCCTCGTTCGTCGTGTCGGCGATCGCGCTGGCGTTGGTGCGGGGCAGCTTCAACGCAGTGAAGCCAGCCGACGCGGGGCGGCGGACGTCCATCCGTTCCGACGTGGTCGAGGGATTGCGTTACGTGATCCGGCACCCGGTGTTGCGGAACATCTCGTTGATGATGGCCCTGTTCAACTTCGTCGGGGTCACCCAGACCACGCAGTTGGTGCTGTTCTCCAAGGAGCGTCTGTCGGCCACCGATACCGAGGTGGGCGTGCTGTACTCAGCCGGGAGCCTGGGTGTGGTGGTGCTCGGCCTCTTGGCCGGGCGTCTGCGGCGCCGGATGAGATTCGGCCCCGCGGCACTCGGATCCCTGGCGCTGTATGGGGCGATGACGGTGGCGCTGGCCGCCGACCGAATGTTCTGGCTGGCCTTGGTGCTCTGGGGACTGGCATCGGGCGTCGGCATCTTCTTCAACATCAACACCGGCAGCCTCCGCCAGGCGATCGTCCCGAACGCGCTGCTGGGGCGAATCATGAGCATCGCCGGAGTTCTGGCGTGGGGGGCGATACCCATCGGGAGCTTGCTGGGCGGCTTCGTGATCCGCTGGACCGGCAGTGTCGCCTGGGTCTACGCCGGAATCGGAATCATCGAGTGTGTGATCGCGGCGTGGTTCTTCTTCCTCTCGCCCCTGGGCCACGCCGAGGACTACTTGCCCGGCGGTCAGCTGGCGGGCGCGACCGAGGCCGCCGACGAGGCGGCCGTCGCAGAGAAGGCCGCCGAGGATGCGGCCGCCGGGGTAGCTGAGGTTGGGGTCGCCGGGGATGGGGTCGGTGGAGTTGGGGCCGGTGGAGTTGGGGTCGCCGAGGTTGGGGCCGGATCCGGCTAGAGGCCGGTCGCGGTCCAATCGATGGACGTCGGCGCCACCACCGAGCCGACGTCGAGTTGGATCTCGCCGTGTCTCTTCAGTTCGATGCTTCGGGGGTCGCCGGTGAAGGGTTGCCCGTCCACGAAGATCGTCAGCGTGCCCATCGCCGGGCCGACCTGACCGGCGCCCAGAGGCTGACCCCAGATGTCGAAGAACTGGCCGAGGGTGTACAGCTGTTGGGTTGGCGATTCAATATGCATTATCCCGTCGGCGGCGTGTGTGTGCAGCCAATAGAAGCACCCCCCACCCGCCACGAAGTCGCCCACCGGAGTGGGCGTGACCTGCAACGGCGGGGCAATGCCAATGCCATAGGGGACCTGTCTTGGCTGACCGTCCACGAACACGCTCAGGTGGGCATGGATGTGGTAAACGGCCTGCTCCGAGACCTCGCACTTGATGTCGTCGATTGTCTGGCCGTACAGCGCCGTCTTGACCAGCCCGAGTGGGGGGCCGTCGGGTATCGGTACTCGTTCGGGCCCCAGCCCCGCAGGTTGCCTCGGCACGGTTGTCGTCGCGGCGCCGGGGGGTTTTGCGGTGGATGCGGTCGTGCCGCCGCCGCCCCCGCCGCCCCCGCCGCCCCCGCCGCCGCTGCCGCCGCAGCCGGCAAGGGTGAGCACGAGCATCGCGAGGGAGGCGCCGATCGTGGCGAGCCGCGGTCGGGAGAAGCGAGGATTTGTCACGTTCTCCCCAGTCTGGCTCGCCTTGGCCCCCGGACGCGCACCCGCAGGGGCACTCATTCACCCCATGCGAGCACTTCCGCCGGTAAAGCGGCGCGGGATCGCCCGGCCCGCTCCTTTGTTAGCACTAACCCCCCGTGGAGGGGGTGTTACTGCTATGTATGCGTCGCCGCTGGACGCGGGTCGGACTCAGCGGGGCAGGAAAAGGATGACCAGGGTGCTCCAGCTCAAATGGGTGACGATCGGGGCAACGACCGCGCCGGTGATCCGTCGCTCGACCATGAACACCGTTCCCATCACCACGGCGGCCGCGACCAAGGCGACGTTCAAGGTGCAAACCGTGACCAGGCAATAGAGCACCGTGGCCCACACAGCGGCGTGGTGCTTCCCGAACGCGTTCGGCAGCGCGCCACGGAAGAACAGTTCCTCGCCCACGCCGTTCACGAGAGCGACGAGCAGCACGACGGCCCGCGGGCCGGCATCGGCGCGCGCGAGCACGTTGGCGACGTTTCGGGAGACCAACGGGATCTGGTCGGCGATGAGCCGGGCAACGAAGAACGCTCCGAAGAGGACCGCCCCGATGATCAACGGCCCGAGGATTCCGATCGGCCCGGCGGGGCGCCGCCCGAGGCGCGGCGCCGGTTGTATCGGTCCTGCGAGCACGGCGCCCACGATCCAGGTGATCGCGGCGAGCAGGCCAAGCCCAAAGAACAGGTCCGACCCCGAGGGTGCAGCAAGCGTGCCGGCGAGTATTGCCGACCCGGTCACAAGGGTCGCCGCCACGACGAGCCGTCGTCGCCGCTTGCCCGCGACCTCCTGTGCGACCTGGCGATCCAGCCGGTCAGGCAGCGGCACGCGGTTTGAGGCGGTTGGCGCGCGCCCGCAGGGCACGTTCCGCCGCCTCCTGGAAGCTCATGGCGTGGTGTCCGGTGAGTTCCTCGATCCGCCGGTCGTGCACAACCACCTCATTGGACATCGAGTCGATCAGGGCTCTCGCCGTCGGCAGGTCCACATCGGTAACGAGGCGGAGCCAATGCGACGACAGCCGCGGTGTGAGCAACGGGACGGGCGCGATGAGCTTGAGTATGCCGCCGGGCATCCTCCCGACCACCTTGAGCATCTCCCCGTAGGTCATGGCCTCGGGGCCGCCCACGTCGTACACCTGGCCCAAGGCTTCGGTCCTGCCCAGGACCCCCGCCAGGAACACCACGGCATCGTCGACGGCGACCGGCTGGGTCCTCGTCTGGACCCAACGCGGCGTGACCATCACCGGCAGTCGGGCCACGAGTTGTCGAAGGATTTCCCAGGAGATGCCCCCGTCGCCAATGACGATTCCCGCTCGCAGGACCGTCGTGGGCACCCGCGCCGCCAGGATGCCCTCGACCTCTCGTCGACTTGCGAGGTGGGCCGAGAGCTGGTCGTTCTCGTCACCCAGGCCGCCGAGATAGATGACCTGACCAACGCCCGCCGCGGCCGCGGCATCGCCGAAGGCCTCGGCACCCCGGCGATCGCGTTCGGCGAAGTCCGCCGAGTCGAGCGAATGGATGAGGTAATAGGCGGCGTCGCAGCCCTGAAGCGCGATGCTCAGGGCGGCCGGATCGGCGATGTCGCCGCCGACGGCCTCTCCGGGTCCGGAGTAGGACGCAGGGCGGCGAGTCATGGCTCTGACGTCGTGGCCCGCATCGACGAGTGCCGCGCACAGATGCGAGCCCACGAATCCCGTGGCCCCGGTGACCAAGACCTTCATGCTGACCGCCTACCCCGTCTTCGTCGTCGCCATCGCATCAGGTACGTCGTCGACCGATCGTCCGGATGAATCGCTTCAATAGCGTTGCCGACCGTCGCCCTCCAATCCGCACCATCACCCGACGACGAGGTGCCCGCGTGGTGGAGCGTGCGGCGTGCGCAGTGCGGCGTGCACAGAGCGGCGTGGCGGGCATGCACCGGTGGGGGTGGAACCGTGCCCCAGCGCCCGTAGCCTGGTCGTGTGATCCTCGTAGACCTTGAGCGGGTGGCGGCGCGCCGGCCTGATCGGCCGTTGTTCGAGGACCTGTCGCTCACGGTAAGCACCGGCGACCGCTTGGGTGTGGTGGGCCGAAACGGTACCGGCAAGTCCACCCTGCTGCGGGTCCTCGCCGGCGTCGACGTCCCTGAAGAGGGTTCGGCGCGGCAAGGCCGGGACGTGCGGGTCGGCTTCCTGGCCCAGCGGCCGGCGCTGCCGCCCGGCGACGTGCGCGCCGCGGTCGGCCCGCATTGGGAGGCGGCCGCCATCCTCGAACGGCTGGGAATGGGCGACCTGGCTGACGCCGACGTGTCCACCCTCTCAGGCGGTCAGGCCAAGCGAGTGGCCCTGGCACAGGTGCTGGTCGACGAGGTGGACCTGCTGGTCCTCGACGAGCCGACCAACCATCTCGACCTCGACGCCATCGCCTGGCTCGAGGAACGCTTGGCGCGTTTTCGGGGGGGTCTGGTGATCGTCACCCACGACCGCCACGTTCTCGACCGAGTGACCACTCGGATCCTGGAGCTGGATCGGGGCCACGGCTATCTGCACGACGGGGGGTACAGCGCCTACCTCGGCGCCGCGGCCGAGCGGGCCGAGCACGAGGCGACGGCGGAGACCGTCCGGCGCAACCTGGCCCGCGCCGAGCTGGCCTGGCTGCGGCGCGGCGCCCCCGCCCGGACGCGCAAACCGAAGTCGCGCATTGCCGCCGCCACCGCCATCGTCGAGGGGCGCGGTCCCGTCGTCGACCGGGCCGGGGACCTCGACCTCGCGGGCGGTGGGCAGTGGGGCACCACGCCCCGACTCGGCACCAAGGTCATCGAGTTGCACGGCGTGGGGCACGGCTTCGCCGACCAGGACGACCAGGGCGACAAGGACAACCAGGGTGCCCAGGACGATCAGGGCGACTACTGCGACCGAGGCGATCGACGGCTCCTGTTCGAGGACCTCGACTTGGACCTCGGGCCGGGAGACCGCTTGGGGCTCGTCGGCGCCAACGGGTCCGGCAAGTCCACGCTGCTCGACCTCATCGCCGCCCGCCTGACGCCGTTGGCCGGGTCGGTCGAGACCGGCCCGACGGTGCGGCTCGGCTACTACGACCAGACGGGTCGGGATCTCGACCCGGCGCTGCGGGTGCGGGAGGCGGTAGCCGGTCCGCTGGGCCAGCCGAACTGGGAGCAGGCCCGGCTGATGGAGCGCTTCTGGTTCGATTCCGACGCGCAATGGGCGCCCGTCGGCACTCTCTCGGGCGGCGAACAGCGACGGCTCCAACTACTGCTGGTACTGGCGACGCTGCCCAACGTGCTGTTGCTCGACGAACCCAGCAACGACCTGGATCTCGATACCCTCCGGGCGTTGGAGGACTACCTCGACGCCTGGCCGGGCACCGTGGTCGTGGCCAGCCATGACCGGGCGTTCCTGGAGCGAACGGTCGAAGAAGTCCTGGTGCTGGATGGCAAGGGACGGGCGGCGGTGGCCCCTGGGGGTTATGCCGGCTATGCCGCGTCCCGGCTGGCGAGCGGACCGCGCGGCGTGGCACCGTCGACCGGTGCGAGGCGTCCAAAAGCCACCGTGGGCGGCGCCTCGGGAGGCCGTACTGCGGGAACTGACGTGCGCGGGGTGCCGGTTACTGTCTCGGCCCCGTCCCGGGAGGCAGTGTCAGCCCCACCCGCGGCTCCGGCCGGCTCGGGGGTCTCGGCTTCGGGCAAGGTGCGTTCATCGAGCACGGTCCGCCGGCTCGTTGGCTTGGCCGAGCGGGAGATGGTCGAGGCCGCGGGCCGTCGGGACTCGCTGGTCGCCGAGCTGTCGGCGGGCAACGCCGACCACTCAGTCGTCACCGAGGTCGCTCATGCCCTGGCGGCAGCCGAGGTCCGCTTGGCGCAGGCCGAGGAGCGATGGCTCACCCTTTCGGAGGAACTGGGCACCTAGGAGTTGGCTGGGCGCCTCGAGGTTTGTTACCCCTGGAGGAGCGGGTGACAAGTCCGCCAAGAACCACAAACACCGACAAGAACCCGCTCGACACGGATCCGGACGCAGACGCACACGCCCACGCGACCGGGGCGGCGGCTCAGGTCTCGACCGAAGCCTGCGCGGCTCGAGCCCCGGACTTGCGGCTGCGTCCCCGCTGGGTCTGGTCGAGGACGACCTTGCGCAGCCGAACCGACGCCGGCGTGACTTCCACGCACTCGTCGTCTCGGATGAACTCCAGCGCCTGCTCCAGCGACAACTGCTGGTGGGGGAACAACCGCTCGTAGCTGTCCGCCGACGACGCCCGGTGGTTGGTGAGCTGCTTGGGCTTGGTGATGTTGACGTCCATGTCCTCCGACCGGGCGTTTTCACCGACAATCATGCCTTCGTACACCTCGGTTGTGGGGCCGATGAACAGCACCCCGCGCTCCTGGATGTTGATGATGGCGTAGCCCGTGGCCTGACCCTTGCGGTCGGCGACCAGGCTCCCCGACGGCCGGGTCCGGAGATCCCCGAACCAGGGCTCGTAACGGTCGAAGATGTGATGCAGGATCCCCGTCCCTCGGGTCTCGGTGAGGAACTCGGTCCGAAAGCCGATGAGGCCCCGTGCGGGGATCAGGTAGTCCATGCGTGCCCAGCCGGTGCCGTGGTTGACCATCTGCTCGAGGCGGCCCTTGCGCATCGCGACGAGCTGGGTCACCACCCCGACGAACTCCTCGGGCACGTCGATCGACATGCGCTCGACCGGCTCGTGGATCTTCCCGTCGATCGAACGGGTCAGCACCTGGGGCTTGCCCACGGTGAGCTCGAAACCCTCGCGGCGCATCATCTCGACCAGTACCGCCAGCTGCAGTTCGCCCCGGCCTTGGACCTCCCAGGTGTCGGGTCGCTCGGTCGTCAGCACCGCGATCGATACGTTGCCGACCAGCTCGGCGTCGAGGCGGTCCTTGATCATGCGGGCCGTGAGCTTCCTGCCCTCCCGGCCGGCCACGGGGGACGTGTTGACGCCGAGGGTCATGGACAAGCTGGGCTCGTCGACATGGGTCACGGGCAGCGGCCGGGGGTCGACCAGGTCGGCGATGGTCTCGCCGATGGTGATTTCGGGGATGCCCGCGATGGCGATGATGTCACCGGGCCCAGCGTCGTCGGCGGGGACCCGCTCAAGGTTCTCGGCCACGTACATTTCGGTGATCTTGACCTGCTCGATCGTGCCGTCCTTGCGGCACCATGCCACCTGCTGGCCCTTCTTGACCGAGCCGTGGCGGATCCGGCACAACGCCAATCGGCCCACGTACGGCGAGGCGTCGAGGTTGGTGACCAGCGCCTGGAACGGGTGATCCACCTCGTAGGTGGGAGCCGGGATGGCATCGAGAATGGTGGCGAACAGCGGTTCCAGGTCGCCGCCGTCGCTGATCTCGCCGACGCTCAGCCAGGACCGCCCGGCCCGGGCGTTGCAGTACACGATCGGAAACTCGATCTGGTGCTCGCTGGCCCCCACGTCGATGAACAGCTCGTAGACCTCGTCGACCACCTCGGCGATTCGGGCGTCGGGCCGGTCGACCTTGTTGATCACGAGGATCACGGGCAGGTTGAGGGCGAGCGCCTTGCGCAACACGAAGCGGGTCTGGGGCAGGGGGCCCTCGCTGGCGTCCACCAAGAGGAGGATCCCGTCGACCATGGTGAGGCCCCGCTCGACCTCGCCGCCAAAGTCGGCGTGACCGGGCGTGTCGATGATGTTGATCTTGATCCCGCTGTGGCGCACCGCGGTGTTCTTGGCCAGGATCGTGATGCCCTTTTCCCGCTCCAGGTCGTTCGAGTCGAGGACGCGCTCGATCACCGCCTGGTGGTCGCCGAAGGCGCCCGACTGGCGAAGCATGGTGTCGACCAGCGTCGTCTTGCCGTGGTCGACATGGGCCACGATGGCGATGTTGCGAAGGTCTTTGCGGACGGCGTGCATGATGGTCATCAATCTGGGAAAGGGGGCGGGGACCCGGGAACGGTGACCGCGCCGGCCTGGCCGTGTTCCAGCGAACCCGCTGACCCCGGCCGTGGGGCGCAATCAACTCTGCTCACGATTGTACCGGGCAGGAGGGACGGTTACGTCACACCCCCCCAGGCGGGCGAGGCCTCCATGGCGGGTGGGGCGTGCCTCCCGACCAGTCGAGGCATCGGTGGGGGCTCGGGGAGCGGGGGGCTCGGGGAGCGGGGGGCTCGGAGATTGGGCGCCGCCGGCTCGACTCGGCGGGTCGCCGGTGTCGACGGTGCAACCTGAGCCGGTGGGTCTCGATGCCTGGTCGGCCGTCCGAGAGCGGTGCGACGCCAAACAGTGGCGCCAGCGGGTAGTCTGAGTCGTTCGTGGTCGGCATCGGGTCGACCGGCTACCGGCTCAGTTGCCGGCAGCGCCTGTCCGATATGTTCGAGTTGGCCTGTCCAGCCTTCCGATAGGAGCCGACGTAGCAAAGCAACGATCTACCTTTGGAAAACTTGAGCGCCAGCGTGCCCAACAGGCCACGGCGAAAGCGAAACACGAGCGGCGGATCTCGAAGACCCCCGAGGGGGCCGAGGATCGCCCGGCGCCTACCGACCCTGCGGTGGAGGCGGACATCCTTGACAAGTTCGCCAAACTGCAGGCCGCCTTCGACGACGGCCAGCTGAGCCTCGACGACTTCGAGGTGCGGCGCAACGAGTTGCGAGATCGCCTGCAGACGTAGGTCGCGGGAAGCCAGGCTCAGGCGGCTGGGAAGCGGTCCGTCCGTCGCGGGCACTCCCCGACGGTGCTTCGAACCGGGCCGGTCGGTCGCAAGGTGAGGGGACTGCTGTGTTCGAAGGCCACGGCGGTGGTGCACGCCACGCTGCGTGTCACTCCCTCAAGCCGCCGCGGCCTCCGCTGCGTGTTCCGGACTGCGCCGTCCTAGTGTCCCGGCTTCACGATCATCTCGGCCCAGGCAGCGGCCGGAGCGAAGACCGACAGGGTGACGAAAACCGATGTCGCCAACAGCGCCAAACGTGACTTCTTCATGATGATTGCCTCCGTATTTTGGTCTCAGTCGGATTGACTTTCGCGACCATTTCGGTTGTGGCCGGGCCAATAGATCACTCGACTGCTCCTCCTGTGCGATCGGAGACTTCCCGTCGATCGAGTGATCCGCGAAGCGTTTCGCCGCCGAAGGGGAAGGCGAACGCGACCCTGGCCTCATGGGTCTGGGGTCGGCGACTTGATGCGGGAGTGGACCGCACCCCAGGATCTGAGGATGACCGTGGAGGGTGACCGGGCCGTGGTGCTGGCGGGTCGGGTCGCGACGATGGACAGTCAACAAACCGTCCTGGACGACGGCGTCGTCTATGTGCGGGACACGTCGATCGTCGACGTCAGGCGATCATCGGACCCTGTGCCCGAAGGATTCGACGCGGTACCCGTGGTCGCGACGGGCGGGACGATATTTCCCGGTTTGGTCGAGCTTCACAATCACCTGCCATATGACGTCCTCGGGCTCTGGAACGTGCCAAGGCGGTACGGCAACCGGGATGAATGGAGTGGTCCTTCGACTCCGGAGTACCGCCGTCTCATCACCGGTCCGATGCAGGTTCTCGGAGCCGACCCTGATGTTGTTGCTGCCGTGGTGCGCTTCGTGGAGACCCGGTGCCTGCTCGGGGGGACGACGACGAGCCAGGGCGTGACCTTGGCGTCGGACCCCGAGATAGTGACGCATTTCCGAGGCTTGGTTCGCAATGTCGAGGCCCGGGATGTCCCGGGTCTCCCCGCTGCTGCGACCCACATTTCCGATGTGGCGGCGATGGACGCGAACCGCTTCCTCGCCACGATCTCGGGTAAGCAGAAGGTGATTTTGCACCTCGCGGAGGGCACGGATCGGGCCGCGCACGACCATTTCGCGGCGCTGGAAATCGAACCGGGAAAATGGGCCATCACGCCGAATCTGATCGCCATCCATTGCGCCGCGCTCACTGAGGACGATTTCGGGGTGCTCTCGGATCACGGCGGCACCATGGTGTGGTCGCCGTTTTCGAATCTGTTGCTGTACGGGCAAACCGCGGACATTGGGGCCGCACTGCGACGAAACGTCACTATTGCGATCGGGTCCGATTGGGCGCCATCGGGCAGCAAGAACCTCCTGGGCGAACTGAAGGTGGCCCGCATCGTGGCAGCCGACGCCGGCGTTGCGTTGTCCGATGCCGACTTGGTGGCGATGGCCACAAGCATCCCAGCGAGGATGGTCGGGTGGGACAGCCGCCTCGGGAGTATCGAGAAGGGAAAGTTGGCCGACCTCGTCGTCGTGGCGGGGACGAGCACCGACGCGTACTCAGTGCTGGTCGATGCGACCGAAGCAGCAATTCAGCTCGTGATGATCGACGGCGTCGCCCGGTCAGGGACACCGGCGCTCATGGATGCGCTCGGGCCGGTTTCGGGCGTCGAGACGATCACTGTCGCCGGTGAGCCGCGGGTGCTCAACCTTGTCCAAGCCAGCGCCGACCCGAGCGTCGCCACCGTCACCGTCGCCGAGGCCCAACGGCGCCTCGTCGAGGCGTTGGCCGATCTGCCGAATCACAGCGTCCCCGTGGTCCCGACCGCATTGCCCGCGGGCCAGGTCCGACTGGCGGTCGCCGGTTTGGTCGACAACAACATGTCCCCTCGGCCTCATCTGCCCCTGAATGGCCGCCCTACCGGTCCGAACATGGGCAGCCTTGGGTCGGGCGCCCCGACGCCGACGGTGGTTCCGTCACCGGTTTCGCTCCCGGCTCTTATGCTCGACCCGATCGCGGCCGTCGACAACCCGGCGTTCTACGACCTCATCGCCCAGCAGGTCAATCTTCCGGGACCGATACGGGACGGGTTGCTCGCCCAGCGCCCTAGATGAGTTGCGGCCGCCCCCCAACGATGTCGATTGCCACCAGCCGCAGCGACCGTACGCCACCGTTGCGGTAGCCGACCCGGGCGCCGTGCCAGGCGTGGTGGGCCATCCACCAGGTCCCGGCGGCGTCGGTGAACAGCGCCGGGCCGCCGGGACCGGCAGCGTCGGCCTCGGCGTTCGACGCCAACCACGGGCCGTCGGTCGTGACCTTCTGATAGGGCCCCAGCGGATGCGGCGATACCGCGTAGCCGATGGCGTAGTCGGACGACTCCCACCAGTTAGCCGAGTAGAAGAGGTAGTAGGTCGAATCACAGAGCAGTATCGCCGGGCCTTCGACGACCGGATCCTCCCACGGCCGGTCGAGGTCGAGGAGCTGCACCGGGCGGGCGAGGAGAGACAGCCCGTCGGCACTGAGTGGCTGGCCCCACAGGCTGGACCGGCGGTTCAAGGCGGTGTCATCTCGCTTCCAGAAGAGGTAGCCGCGGCCATCGGCGTCGACGAAGACCCGCGGGTCGATGGAGCCGCCCTCGTCGTATTGGAAGACGAGTGGTCGGGTCGACAGGTCCACGAACGGGCCCGAGGGTGCGGCGGCGGTGGCCACCGAGATGGCCTGACGGCCCGAGGCGCCGTCGCTGACGGTGTAATACAGAACGAAGCCATCCCCGTGGCGGTCGAGGACCGACGGCGCCCATGTCTTTCCGGGCCTCGCCCAGGATGGGAGCGCCGGCAGGGCATCGCCCAGGTGGGTCCAGTTGTGGAGATCGTCCGAGCGCAGGAGCTGCACATTGTCCGGGCCGGCGTTGGTGGCGTAGGCGTAGTACGTCGAGTCCACTCGCACGACCTCGGGATCTGCGAAGTCGCCGGAATAGCTTTCGAAGTATGTGGACACGGCGCGTCAGCGGCCCAGTGTTTCCCGGAGGCGGATCCAGCGGTACCCGTACCCCGCCAGTTTGACGCCTTTGAGCTCAGATCCGACCGGCTCGTAAGCCTGGTCGGCGAACATCTCCAGTGGCTCGCCCTCGGTGCCGGGCTGCCGGCCGAGCTCGACGGTGCGCCTCCGGTCGGAGAGATTGTGCAGGGCAAGCATGACGCCCCCCGGAGCCTCGTAGTGCAGGGCCAGCACGGCCGGGTCACCAGTGTCGACCGACTGGCAGCGGCCGACGCCGAACTCCGGGCACTCCTGGAGGGTGTGCAGCATTCGCTCCACCCAGTGCAGCAACGAGCTCGGGTCACGGCGCTGCGCCTGGACGTTCACTGTTTCGTGGCCGAAGTCGCCGCCCCGGATAATGGGACGGCATAGCGCCTTGGCGGCTGCGGTCGAGAATCCGGCATTGGTCTCCCCGGTCCATTGCATGGGCGTGCGGATCGCGTCCCGCTCCTTCAACGAGAGGTCGTCACCCATGCCGATCTCCTCCCCGTAGCGCAGCACCGGTGTTCCGGGGAGCGTGAACTGGAGGCTGTACGCCATCTCGAGGCGCCGACGGTCATTGCCCAGCATGGGAGCCAGTCGGCGTCGGATGCCCCGCCCGTAGAGTTGCATGTTCTTCTCCGGCCCGAAGGCGGCGAAGCAGTCGGCTCGCTCGCGCTCACTGAGCTGGCCAAGGTCGACCTCGTCGTGGTTGCGAAGAAATGTGGCCCACTGGCACGAGTCGGGAATCGTCGGCGCCGCCTCCAGAGCCGACACGAGAGGCGTTGCGTCTGAGCGGGCGAGGGCGAGGAACTGACGCTGGTTGAGCACGAAGTTGAACATCATGGGCAGTCGGTCGCCGCTGCCGAAGTACTCGAGCAGCTCGTCGCGCCCCACGTTGGCCTCCGCCAGAAGGATGGCGTCCCCACGCCGCCACGAGAGCAGCTCCCGGAACTCGTTCAGGTAGGGGTACTCACGTCGGGCGTCGGGCTCGTTGGCCCGGGTGAGCTCGATCACGAAGGGGGCGGCGTCCATCCGGAAGCCGGAAACGCCGAGTTGTAGCCAGAAGGCCATGATCTTGCGGACCTCGGCGCGAACGTCGGGGTTGGCCATGTTGAGATCGGGCTGGAAGTTGTAGAAGCGGTGGTAGTACCAGGCCCCGGCCTCCTCGTCCCAGGTCCAGGTCTCGTCCTGTTCGCCCGGAAAGACCATGCCCTGCCTGCGGTCGGACGGCTCCTCCTTGGACCACACGTACCAGTCGCGAAAGCGCGATGCCGGGTCGGATCGGGCGGATTGGAACCACGGGTGCTGGTCGGAGGTGTGGTTGACGACGAGGTCGATGATGACCCGCAGCCCGCGGTTGGCGGCCTGATGGACGAACTCTGCGAAGTCACCAAGCGTGCCCAGCCGGGGATCCACCGTGTAGAAGTCCGCCACGTCGTAGCCGTCGTCGCGATTGGGGCCAGGGTGGATCGGGTTCAGCCAGAGGCAGGTCACCCCGAGGCGGGCGAGATAGTCGAGCCGGCTCGTGAGACCGGCGAAGTCACCAACCCCGTCGCCGTCGGAATCCTGAAAGGTCTCGACATCGAGGCAGTAGATGACCGCCTGCTTGTACCAGCGCTCGTTCATGAGAAGTACCTACCCGCCACGTCGCCGGACGACCGCCACCGGACTGCCTTCATGACGGGGCGTGGCGTCGGCGGAGATGGCGCCGGAAGATAGGGTTGATCATGGGGTACGGGAGGTTGGGTTTTTCTCGCGCGGCGCGTGTGCGTCCGGGCCTGTGCCTTCTGTCCGTCCCGTTGCTGCTGCTTGCCCTCGCGGTGCCGGTCCCGGCGGCGGTGGCCTCGCCCGTTCGCGTGACGCCGTCGGTCGCGGTCGGCAGCTCGCGCGCCTCGGCGTATGCCGCCTACCAGAACGTCCTGAAGCCGGCCCTGGCGGTCCCGATCGGATGGACGGGGAGCACCTCGGATTGCGTTGCCGGAGCCCCCTCGGCCCCGGCGCAGGACGCCACGCTCACGGCGGTGAACTTCTTCCGCGACATGGCGGGCTTACCTGCGGTGACCTTCGACGCGTCATTGTCGGCCAAGGCGCAGCAGGCGGCACTCATGATGTACGCCCAGGGGCAGCTGTCGCACAACCCCGTGCAGCCGTGGGCGTGCTACACCGAAGCAGGCCGACAAGCAGCCGGCAGCTCCAACCTCTACCTCGGTGTGGCGGGGGCGGCGGCCATCGCCGGCTACATGGTCGACCCGGGGTCGGGCAACACCTTCGCGGGCCACCGCCGTTGGATCCTCTACCCGCCCCAGTCGGTCATGGGCAGCGGCTCGACCTGCTGTTCCAACGCCCTCTACGTCTTCGGCCCACAGACGGCGCCGGCCTCGCCCCCCGCCTGGGTGCCGTGGCCGAGCGCCGGGTACGTCCCTGTCCAGCTCGAGCCCGGCGGCCGGTGGTCGCTGTCGTCGACCGATCCGACCACCGACTTCTCCGCCGCCCAGGTCTCGGTTACCAGCGCCGGAGTACCGGTGCCCGTGACCGTCGAAACAGTCGTGGACGGGTACGGCAACAACACCCTCGTCTGGGAGCTGGACCCGGGATATGGCACCGGCCGGGCCGACCGGTCCTACGACGTGTCGGTGACGAACATCCACCAAGGCGCCGACACTGTCGCCCACCAGTACACCGTGACGCTCTTCGACGGCGAGATCGACGCCGACCAGACGATCGCATTCTCGCCTCTGCCCGCCCGGGTCTACGGCGATGCGGTGACGGTCACCGCCTCGGCGAGCTCCGGTCTCACCGTTACCTTCACCTCCGCCACACCGTCGGTGTGCACGACGGGCGGGGCCAACGGCGCAACCATTTCCCTCGTCGGCGCCGGGACCTGCACCATCCAGGCCGATCAGGGGGGCGACGCCATCCGCAACCCGGCCCCACGAGTGTCGCGCAGCTTCACAGTGGCGAAGAAGCCGCTCACGGTCCAAGCCATCGACGTCGCCCGGCCCATCGGTGCCGCGAACCCGGCTTTCAACGTCACGTACTCCGGCTTCGTCTACGGCCAGACGCTTGCCACGTCCGGGACGGCTGGAGCCCCGTCGTGCACGACCACGGCCACGGTCCAGAGCCCGGCCGGCGCCTACCCGATCTCCTGCACCGCGGGCACGCTGGCCAGCACCAACTACACCTTCAGCATGGTCGGGGGAACCCTGACCGTTGCCCACACCTACGTGGCGGTGTCGCCCGCCCGGTTGGTGGATACCCGGCCGTCGGGGTCGACGGTGGATGGGGCGTTCAGGGGTGGTGGGCCGTTGCCGGGGGGGACGAGTGTGAATGTCACGGTGACGGGGCGCGGTGGTGTGCC
>JAUTXN010000270.1 GCA_030838045.1 Acidimicrobiaceae bacterium | reverse complement strand
CGAACTGTGTGAGCCGCGTCTCGTACAGACTTATGTCTCTTGGTGGACTTATGACCGCTGGGCGGTAACAAGTCCACCGAGAGCCACAAACCCGTACAAGAGTTTCGTCTACCCGGCGGGCGGGGGGGCCTCCGGAGCCGCCGTTCGGTCCTCGGCCGCCCCGGGGGCCGCCCGGGCCGAACGGCGCGGCACCGGACTGGATCGAGGTGGCGGCGACGGTGCCGTTGGTCGTCGTGCCCGTTACGCCGACGGCGTCGCCGACGGCCAGTGCTCCGACCGAACTGGGCTGGATGACCGTGACGACCGTCGACGCGGTGGTGTTCACGGTGACCGCCGTGCCGCCCGTCTCGGTGACGGTGAAGGTGGCGTTGCCGACCGACGCGACGCGGCCCGAGATGGACGCGGCGGCGCCGGGAGGTCCACCGGCGGTGTCCGCGGCGGCGGTGGCGCCGGTGTCGGTGATCAGGTCGGCAGTGACACCGCCCGACGACGAGGCGCCGCGGACGACGACGTGGTCACCGGCCTTGATGTCCGACACCGAGCCGGTGGCCGCCTTGGTGACCGTGGTGGACGACGAGGTCGTCACGGCCACCGTGGATCCGTCACGGGTCGACAGTGTGATTGTCGACCCGCTGATCGACTTGATCGTCCCATTGGTCCCCCCACCGCGGCCGGGGAACCCGCCGGGACCGCCGCCGCCAGGGAAGCCGGCCGCCGGGCCGTTGGCTGTGGTCGTGGCGTGCGAGTGATGGGTGACGGCCTGGATCCCGAAGAAGCCGCCGATGCCGAACACCGCGGCGGCCAGGCCTCCCGCCAGCCACGTCTTGAGTGGCCGGCGGTGGGCGTTGGGCGGAAGGTAGCTCTCGGTCGGGGGGTGGGAGCCGAACGCCGAGTTGTCCACAGCGGGTGGCGGCGGCCCGAAGGCGCGGTTGGCCTCGGCTTCGCCGTCCAGCGGATAGACGGCGACAGGTGTGTCGTTCTCCATGGAATTCTCCTTGTCTACGAAAGTTGGTAGAGGGTTCCGGCGCTGGTGTCGCCATAGGACACCTGGGTGCCGTGGGTGGTGGCCCACTGGGCGATGGCCGAACTGCCGCCCCCGCCACCAGGGCCGCCGCCGCCTCCGGCCCCGGAAATCAGGATGAAGCGGACCTTGCCCTGGGCGACCAGCTGTTCGAACTGCGCGAGGGTCGGGGCGGGGTCGCCGCCGTTGAAGCCACCGATGGTGATGACCGGTTGGCCGCTGGCGATGATTATCGAGGCCGACGAGTGCGACGTGAAGGCGGCGACCAGGTACTCGGCGTTGCCCCGGTGGGCTTCCAGGTAGCTGATCAGGGTGGCGCTGGCCGTCGTCGAGGCGCCGAAGCCACCGCCCCCGCCGAAGCCACCGCCCCCGCCGGGGCCGCTGTTACTCGACGGGCCCGCGGCCGGCGTCGGTCCACTGGCCGCGCTGGTGGCGGTCGAGAGGGCGTAGGCGGCGGGGGCCGCCAGCAGCGACGCCGCGGCCAGCCCGGCGGCGAAGGTCATGATCCGCCACTGGCGCAGGTAGGTGGCCGCCAGCATTCCGGCAGCAGCAAGGGCGGCGCCAATGGCGATGGCGGAACGCAGCCACGGGTGATAGCCCGGTGTGCGGGCCAGGATCTCTACGGCCACCGCCGCCGTGGCCACGATGGTCGCAGGGAGTATCCAACCGAACGCCCGGTTGCGCCGGCCCAGGTGCCACAACGCCACGCTTCCGGCGCCCGCCAGTGCCGCCACCGCCGGTGCCAGTTGCACCGCGTAGTACGGGTGGAAGATGCCCTTGGACAGGCTGAACACGGCGGCGCACACCAACGCCCACCCGCCCCACAGGATCCATCCCGCTCGGCCCCGATCGGTTCGCCCGCCCCGGCGGGTGAGCCAGAGCCCGGCCAGCAGACCCGCGTCGGCGAGGGGGATGAGCCAGGCGACCTCGCCGCCGTTTTCGCTGTTGAACAGTCGCAACAGGCCGGCGGTGCCGCCGAAGCCTGCGCCCCCACCGCCACCGCCGCCCCCGCCGGGACCAGGTCCGGAGGTGGTGCCGAAGATGCGGGAAAGGCCGTTGTAGCCGAAGATCAGGGAGAGGATCGAGTTGTCCGACGTGCTGCCGATGAAGGGGCGCGACGCGGTCGGCCACAGGAGTACTGCGAGCACCCACCAGCCGCCGGCCACGAGCATGGCGGCGCCCGCGCCGGCCAGTTGGACAAGCCGCTTGCCGAGCTTGGGCGGTCCCGCGATCAGGTAGACCAGCGCCAGGGCGGGCAGGACGAGGAACGCCTGGAGCATCTTGGTGTCGAACGCCAGGCCCAAGAGGGCGCCGGCGAGGAGGAGCGCCCGGGTGCGACCGGTCTCCAGTGCCGACCACAGCGCCCAGGCCGCGCCGAGGCACAGCAGGGTGAGGAAGGCGTCAGGGTTGTTGTAGCGGAACATCACCACCGCCACGGGCGTGACCGCGAAGGCGAGGGCGGCCAGGTGGGCCGAGAGTTCGCCGGCCCATTTGCGCACCAGGCGGTGCAGGATGAGCACCGAACCCACGCCCGCGGCCGCCTCCGGCAGCAGCATCGACCACGAACTGAACCCGAAGATGCGCGCCGAAAGGCTCATGACCCAGAGAGCGGCGGGAGGCTTGTCGACGGTGATGAACGAGCCCGGGTCGATCGACCCGAAGAAGAACGCCTTCCAGCTCTTGGCCCCGCTGCGGACCGCGGCGGCGTAATAGGAGTTTCCCATCCCGGTGCGCGAGAGACCCCACGTGTACAGCACCGCGGCGAGGATCCCGATCGCGGAAACGATCACCTGTCCCCGGGTCGGCATTTTCCACCCTTTGCGGGTTCGCCGGCCCGGGCGCCCTGTTCCGGGCGGCGGGTCGTCGGCCGCGGGCCGGGGGAGGTCTCGTTCCAGGATCGCAGTCATGGCCCTCACTTTCCGGGCCACGCCTGGGTCGGATCTCAGGGCTGTCTGGGAGTTCCCTCAGACTCGGGCGGCAGGCGCAGGGTGTAACCGACGCCGCGCACGGTGTGGATCAGGGGCAGGCCGGACTCGTCGACCTTGTGGCGCAGGTAACTGATGTAGGTCTCGAGGACACTGGCGTTGCCCGCGAAGGTGTAGTCCCACACGTGCTCCAGGATCTGGTCTCGGGTGAGCACCCGGCGGGCGTTGGAGAGCAGGTAATGCAGCAGCTTGTACTCGGTCGGTGTCAGTTCGATGAGCCGGCCCGCCCGCCAGACGTCGCGGGTTTCCTCGTCGAGCTCGAGGTCGGCGTAGCTGAGGCGGCTCTCACCCGGGCCGGTTCCGCCGGCGCGGCGCAGGACCGCTTTCACGCGCTCGATCAGCTCCTCGATGCTGAACGGCTTGGTGACGTAGTCGTCGCTGCCGATGCGCAACCCTTGGACCTTGTCGGCGGTGGTGTCACGAGCGGTGAGGAAGATGACAGGGATGCGGGTGCCCGCGCCTTCGCTCTGGCGGAGCCGGCGGGCCACCTCGAATCCGTCGAGGTCGGGGAGCATGACGTCGAGCACGATGAGGTCGGGCTTGCGGCGCTCGACCGCATCCAGGGCCGCCCGGCCGCTGCCCACCCGTTCCACCTCGAAACCGTTGTAGCCGAGCCCCATCCCCACCAGTTCGGTGATGTGCTCCTCGTCGTCGACGACGAGGACCCGGGGGAGGCGGTTCTGGCTGGTCTGCCCGGCGTTCATCATCTGAGACGGTAGGCGGCCGCGCCTTGCGGCTGCCGACTCGGGCGGGTCGTCGGGGCAGCGGCTGGGGCCGGGTCCAGTGGGGGGTTGGCACCAGCGATCCGGATGGCAGTGAGGGCGACGACCGCGACGGTGACGAGCACGGCGGTGATGACGACCATCGGCGTCGTGCTGTCGGTGCCCGCCAGCAGGCCGTGAACGGTGCTGGACACGAAGAGGGGGAAGCTGAGGAAATGGACCGAACGCCACAGCCTGCGGTTGATCCGGCGGCGCAGGAGTGACGTCACCTCGATCGCGACCAGGAGATACAGGGATGTGATCCCGTAGGCGACCGCGGTGCTGTGCCAATGGGAAGCGAACGGGACGAGGACCGACGCCAGGCTGAAGTGGATGTAGGTGTCGCTGAGGATGGCGAGGACATGAATGCCGGTGAAGACCAGCGCCAGTCCTGCCAGCCACCGGTGGAGGTCGAGCAGCCACGACGTGCGGGCGAGGTGGCGGACGGCCTTGGACGTCATGAGCAGGCCCCAGATGACCGAGGCTGCCAGCAGGCCCCACGCCACCAGGCCCGACGCCCGGGCGACATACCAGGGCAGAGTTCCGGACATGTGGTCGATACTGGGCCCTGATCCTCAGAGGACGCTGAGGACGGACTCGGAATCCGCCGTGAGTCGGGCGCCGGCCCCTGCGTGTCTGCGGCCTTCGAGCCTGCGTGTCTGCGGGCTTCGGGGCTGCGTGCCTGCGGCGTTCGGCCTGCGTGTCTGCGGGCTGCGGGCTGGTCGGCCGGCGTGTCTGCGGCGGTCGGCCTGGGTGACTCCGGCTTTCGGGCCTGCGTGTCTGCGGGCTTAGAGTTCGGCCCAGCCCGGGGCGTAGTCGAAACGGTCCACGGCGTACTTGAGGATCTCCAGGCCGTAGCTGTTCTTGTCGCTCGCCTGCACCGTCCACCGTTGGATGGCATTCATCGACGTGCGCTTCGACTTGGCATCGGGCGGCGTGAACCACGACGCCTGCCATGCGACGACCACATTGAGATCCGCCTGGGTGTCGGCCTGCGAGGTGACTTCGACGGAGTGAACGTTGTGGTTCTCGTCGAAGAAGGTGCTGTAGATGGCGTCGAGCCACTCGTCGAAGTCGTCGTATGACCGCATCGTCTTCTCCGGAAAGGCCATCTCGAGGCCCTCGCTGGCGAGGAAGCGGTGGAGGTCCGCGCCGGGAGCGTGGATGTCGAGGCCGTTGTACCAGGCGATGGCGAACTTCTTGAGGTTGTCCGCAGCGAATGCGTCGGCTGGCGCCATGGCAGGTCTCCTTCTCATCCTGAGCCCTGTTTCGGGCGTGGGTCAGTCTGCCAGGTCGCAGCGACAACGAAGCACGCTTGCGGCAGGAGGGTGCTTCGGCAACTTCGGCGACTTCGGCGGGTACCGTTCCCGTGACGCCTTGTACGCTCACGCCGGTGGGCTACTGGTTGGGGTTGGATGTGGGGACGACCTTCTCGGCAGCGGGGGTCGCTCGGGGCGATCGGGTGGAGATCGTCGGCCTGGGCAATCATGCCGCAGTCGTCCCGTCGTTGCTCTTCTTGCGCGAGGACGGGTCGTTCGTGGTGGGCGATGCCGCGGCTCGGCGGGGCGTGGGGGAGCCCGGCCGGTTGGCTCGGGGGTTCAAGCGTCGGTTCGGAGATCCGACGCCGGTGTTGTTGGGGGGATCGCCGTTTTCGGCTGATGGGTTGACGTCGCAGATGGTGCGGTTCTTGGTGGCGGCGGTGGCGGAACGTGAGGGTGGGGCGGCCGATGCGGTTGCGGTCACGTGCCCCGCGAACTGGGGGCCGTACAAGACGGATCTGTTGGATCAGGCGTTGCGGGCGGCGGGCCTGGCCGATGTCCTGGTGTTGAGTGAGCCGGAGGCGGCGGCGGTCTTTTATGCGTCGACGGAGCGGGTGGAACCCGGCGAGGTGGTGGCGATTTACGACTTGGGAGGCGGGACGTTCGACGCCGCGGTCCTGCGTAAGACGGTGGACGGCTTCGAGTTGTTGGGGGTTCCAGAGGGTATCGAGCGTTTGGGGGGGATTGATTTCGACGAAGCGGTCGTGGCGCACGTGCAGGGTTTCCTGGGCGGTGCGTTGAGTGGGTTGGATGTTGGTGATCCGGCGGTGGTGGCGGCCTTGGCCCGGTTGCGGGCTGATTGCGTCGAGGCCAAGGAGGCGCTGTCGGCCGACACCGATGTGTCGATTCCGGTGCTGCTGCCCTCGGTGCAGACGGAGATTCGTTTGACCCGCACGGAGTTCGAGTCGATGATTCGTCCGACGTTGGCGGAGACGACGGCGGCGTTGGGTCGGGCGTTGCGGTCCGCCGGGGTCGGCTCGGACGAGTTGGCGGCGGTGTTGCTGGTCGGCGGGAGCTCCCGGATTCCGTTGGTGGGCCAGTTGGTGGCGGCGGAGTTGGGTCGACCGGTGGCCATTGATGTGCATCCCAAGCATGCGGTGGCCGAAGGCGCCGCCATCGCCGCAGGGCGCAAGCTCGGCGTCAGTGATCCTTCACCACCACCGGCGACGACCCGACGGCGCAGCGCGGTACCGGCAGGTAGTGGCCCATCGGCGGGACCGGCGGCGGGAGCGGGGGCGGCGGGAGCGGGGGCGGCGGGAGCGGCGGGAGCGGCGGGAGCGGGGGCGGGGGTTTCGCCGTCTGCGGCGTCGATGACGGGTGCGCCATCCGCGTCGTCCAGGACGGGAGCGATGGTGTCAGGGGGCAAGGCGGAACGGCTGGCCGCGGCCGCTTCGCCGGATACCACCTCGACGGCAGCAGCATCGGGAGGCCCCGCTGACGGCAGTGTCGCGGCCGGCAGTGCGGCGGCGGGGGTTTCGGCGGCGGGGGTTGCGGCGGCGGGGATTGCGGCGCCGGGGGAGAAGGTGGGCGGAGAGAAGGCGGGGGTCGAGGCGCGGACGGACGGTGGGTCACCGGGGCAGACCGGCTCCCAGTCGGCTGGGGGAGCGTCGGCCGTGCCATCGCCGCCGGTGTCGCCACCGGTGCCACCGGTGCCGGCGCCTGCCGGCAGCTCGCACGATTCGCCCCACTCGGGACGATCACGGCGGCGGTTGTTGATCGGCGCCGGGGTTGTCGCCGTGGTCGTGGTGATCGCCGCGGTCGCCGCCCTCCTGCCGGGGAAGAAGCACGACTCATCGCCGCCTCGCCACCCGCCTCAGGTCCCGACGTTCGATGTTCAGGGGAACGCCGCCAGCATCGCGGCAGGGAGCGGCTCACTGTGGCTCGGCGCCTCCAGCAGCCCGACGGTCAGCCGCTTCGACCCGGTGTCGCACCAGCTCACCCAGGTGATCCGTGTCGGTGACGCCACGGGCGACACCTGGGTGGCCTACGGTTCCGGCGCCGTCTGGGCCGTCGTCGAGGGCGGGACCAATGCGTACCGAGTCGACCCGGCCACCAACTCGGTGAACGCCACCTACGCCGTGGGCCGCAACCCGAAAGGCGTCATCTTCGCCGCGGGCGCCGTCTGGGTCACCGCGTCGACGGACGGGCTGGTCACACGAATTGATCCCGCCACAGGTGCGACGACCCAGCTTCATCTTCGAGGACAGCCCACCCATCTGGCGTATTCGACCGACACTCTTTGGGTGATCGACACGGGCAACAGCAGCGTGGCCCGCATCGATACGGTCAAGAACGTGCCGCTCGGTGATGTCAAGTCAGGTGGCTGCCCTGACTTTCTGGCGGCCGACGACACGGCACTCTGGGTCCAGGATGAATGCAAGGTGTCGTCGATCTTCAAGGTGGATCCGGCCAGTGGGGCCATCGTGGGTACCGCCACCGTTGGTCGCGACGCCAAAGGCCTGGTGTTGTCCGGCGCCTTCCTGTACGTGTCCAATGCCACCGATGGGACCGTCTCACAAGTCGACGTGGCGACCCTCAAGACCACACGGGTGATCGTCGTCGGTAATGGCCCGGGCCCTATGGTCGTCGAGGGCAACGCCCTGTGGGTGATGAACACCTCCGACAGCAGCCTGTCGCGCATCGCCCTCTGAGTCGACATCGGTGAGTTGGCTGCGCCGGGCGCTGGCTAGAGTAGGTCGGGATGTAGGGGCGTCAGCGCGGGTCTCGGGGTTGATTGCGACGGCTCACCGGAAATGGGGACAGCGTGATCAGCGACTTCTATCTGGCCTTCGCACCTCTCAGCTTCACGGTTCTCGGTCTGTGGTTCATCGTGGTGCAAACCCGCCACGCCGAATGGTCGGTCAGCCGGGAGCACCGCTCGCGTGCGTCCATCGTGGCGTTGCAGTTCGCCCTCCCCGGGCTGATGAGCCTGCTGGCGGTCGTCAATCCGAGCAGCAAGTCCATGTGGCGGACATCGTTCACCGTGACGGCACTCGTGGGAGCCGGCGCGCTGCTCGCCCTGACCGTCGGACATGGGCGGAGGGCGCCGTTGCTCACCGCTGGCCACGGGCTGTCGGTCCTGCTCTTTGCCGCCGTGGCCATCGTGGCGTTGCGCCCCAGCCTGGTCGGCGACATGGGCATGGACGCCCAACCGCTGCAGGTCGAGGCCACATTGCTGTCATTTCTCATGTTCACCGGAGTCGCGGTGGCCTGGATGCTGATGTTCGATGCGACACCGTCCTCGACACCAGCCCCGATACCAGCCTCGCCACCGGGCTCGACCCCTGCTCGAGGCACGCCACGCTCCTAGGGAGAGGTCTGTCTCAGGAGCTTTGTGAAGGAGACTGCACAGATGGGTGATCGCAACGTGTTGGGTGGTGCGCTCGAGTCGTGCGGGACCGATCCCGTTACCGGCTTCTATCGAGACGGTTGCTGCACGACCGGCCCCGAGGATCAGGGGAGTCACACCATCTGTGCTGTCGTCACCTCGGAGTTCCTCGAGCACCAGCGTCGGATTGGCAACGACCTGAGCACGCCTCGGCCACAGTACGGTTTCCCCGGCTTGATGCCGGGGGACCGCTGGTGCGTGACGGCCCGCAACTGGTTGCGGGCGCATAGGGATGGGTTCGCCGCCCACGTCGTCCTGGCGTCCACCCATGAACGAGCACTCGAGATCGTGCCACTAGCGATCTTGCAGGAGCACGGGGTCGATGTCCCGGCCAGTCCGGCGGGCCTGGAGGAGTAGGCCCGCGGGTCGGAGTTCAGTTCTTGGGTGGCGCAGCCGGCGGGTGTCCGCCCAGGTGCCGTAGGTCGAGCATTTGTTCGTGCAGCCACTTGGCGACGGTGTTCTCCCGGACGATGGCAGCGCACGCCAGCCGGCGCTCTCGTCGCTCGCGGCGTTCCATCGTGAGGGCGGCGAAGAGGGCATCGGCCTGCTGCTGCACGTCGAAAGGGTGCAGCGTGACGGCGAAGGCGCCCAGTTCCTCATAGGCACCGGTGTTCTCCGACAGTGCCAGCACACCGTCATTTTCATTGACCAGCACCGCTTCCTTGGCGACCAGGTTCATCCCGTCGAAGATCGCATTCACCATGAGGACGTCGAACAATTTGTATGCCGCCACCACCTGGTCGAATCCCCCGTCCAGGTTCAGTTCGATGGGTTGCCAGTCGGGCGTCCCATGCTTGAGGTTGACGTCTGCGACGAGACGGCGAATGTGCTCGAGGTAGTCCACATACTCGGTCACGTCCTGGCGGCTGGGTTGGAGCAATGCCAGGAACGTCGTCCGCCCTGCCAGCTCGGGATGGTCGTCCAGCAATGTGTCGAACGCCCGGAATCCCCGCAGGATGTTCTTGCTCAGGTCGGCCCGGTCGACCCGCAGGATCATGTGCTCCCGCCGGTTGGCGGTGAGCCGCTTCAGGTGTTCGGCCATTTGCCCGCTCTGGGCGGTCGTCTCGATCTGGGACGGGTCAACAGAGATCGGATACCACCGGGCGACGACGCGACGGTCGCCAAGATCGATCTCCAGGGATTCGAGATCCGCGATCAGTCCGAGCTCCTGGCAGCCCAGGACGAAGTTGCGGGCGTAGCGCTCCGAGTGGAACGCCACGACGTCGTTCCCGAGGAGTCCGTTGAAAATTGCTTCTCGCATCGACGGGGGAAGAACGCGCCAGGCATCGGGGTGCGGCCACGGAATATGCACGAAATGATGGAGCAGCACGTCGGGGCATCGGGCTCGCACTTGCGCACCCACCAAGTAGAAGTGGTAATCGTGCACCATCACGGTGGCGCGGCCGCCTCGCGCCCCGACCTCTTCGGCGACCGAATCAGCGAAGCGGGTGTTGACCGACACGTAGCCATTGTCGAACGCGTCGATCTCGCGGGTGGTGATGTCAGGTGACTTGCTCAGATCCCACAGGTAGTGCTGTATGAACCACAGCATCGGGTTGGAGATGATGGCGTAGAACTTGTGCTGGGCATCTGGATCCAGCTCCAGCATTCGCAGCTGAAGACCGGTTTGCTGGCCGTCGATGTCGAGGGCGAAGGCGCCGCCATCGTGCTCCCTGCTGACCACCCCGTCCTCGTCGGTGAGGGCAGCACAGATCCACACCGCGTCATCAAGGTGACGCGCCAAGCCCGACAGCGCCGTCACCAACCCACCGGTTCCTCGCTCCGCGGTGCGCCCGCCTTCGCCGCAGGCGTAGCTCACCGGGCCCCGGTTCGACACCACGATGACGGGGCCTTGAACATCGTCGCCACTCAGATCCGCCACGTGGCGGACATACCGTCTCGATGTGCCGCCTGAAACGTCGGGACCCCGGCCCGCGGCTCGAGGGCCGTTAGGCGCGCCCGCATTCAGGGTAGATCTGGCGGCGTTGCCCGACCTCCCGGCTTCCGTCACTCGCGGCCCAGAGTCTGAGAGCGAGGCGGACCAAAGCAGCGGTGTCGCTCGCGTTGGGTGCTCGGGGTGGATGTACAAGCACTGGCGCGACGTCATCTATCCCCCGAAGCTGCCCCAGCGCAAATGGTTCGAGTACTACGCCACCATGTTCGACACGGTCGAGATCAACAACACGTTCTACCGCCTGCCGACCGAGAAGACCGTCGAGGGGTGGGCAGCCCAGGCGCCGCCCGGTTTCATCTACGCCGTGAAGATGGGCGCCTTCGGTTCCCACCGGATGAAACTGAAAGACGCCGCTTCGTGGCTGCCCAATCACCTTGACCGGCTCGACCGGTTGGGGCCGGCCGCCGGTCCCACGTTGGTTCAGCTCCCACCTCGGTGGCGACGCAACGTCGAGCGCCTCGACGAGTTCCTCTCCGTCGCGCCCAAGTCAAGGCGCTGGGCCGTCGAGCTGCGGGAGCCGTCCTGGTTGCACGACGAGGTGTACGCCGTGCTCCACAAGCACGGCGCAGCTTTGTGCATCCATGACCTGCTCGACGGACATCCCTGGGAGTTGACGACCGATTGGACCTATGTCCGTTTCCATGGTCCGCGCGCCACGACGCACGCCTACCAGGGTCGCTACGGCGAGGACGCCTTGTTCTGGATGGCCACCCGCCTCTCGTCCTGGCTCGACGACGGCAAAGATGTGTACGCCTACTTCAACAACGACGACTCAGGCTACGCCGTGCACGACGCCCGCTGGCTGGCCAAGCGGCTCGAGCACCGGTGAGCACGCTCCCTTCTCAAAGGAGGTGCCGGCCGGTTGCATCTGGGGATCCAATTCGGGGCCACGGTCGGACGATCGTGCCAACGGCCGCATCGGGAGCTTGACCCTTGCGGCGTCGTCCCAGAGGCCGACCGACCAGGCCGGCCAACTTCGAGATCGCAAGGTTGATCACACGTAGTCGTGTCCTTCAGGAGACTGGCCAGCTGGGGTGATCAGCGAAGGTATGACAATCCCAAACGCCTGCGGGAATGGGCGCCGGCGATCGGACGCCAGCTTCCCGTGCTGCTGGATCTGCACACCCGCGTAGGCCACAGCACCGCCGACCAGGAGCAGCGTCACGACCGACCGCCCGGCCTGGTGTCAGACGCCGTAGCGGATCTTCACGAAGGGCCACTCCTCGGCGAGCCAGCGGGGGATCGCATCGCCCAATGCGGCCTCGAGCTGACCACCGACCTCGCGATCCACGACCCACCAGCTCACGATGGCGTCACGGTCGGAATCGTCGGCGGCGGGAGTGCCGGCGGCCGTCGCATCCGCGGCCGTCGCATCCGCGGCCGTCGCATCCGCGGCAGGAGCGTTGGTGGCACGAGTGTCGGTGGCAGGAGCGGCCGCGGCCGTCGGTGGATCTATGTAGACGCAGCCGAGCAGTGCGCTCTCGTCGTGGTCGAAGACGGCGTAGTTGAAGGAACGGCCGGTGACCATCTCCTCGGCGTGCCAGGCCAACTCAGCCCGGTCCTGCTCCAGGGTCATCGACGGTGGTGGCCATCCCCAAGCCTCGCCGTAGATCTCCCACAGGCGTTCGCGCGATCCCATCACCGCGGGGTAGTCGAGCTCGAGGTCGGCCTCGGCAATCGGTCGTAGATGGTGACCGCTACTCAGATCGACGCGGGCCGGATGTGTGAAGTCGCTCGGGAGCCAGGTCACTCATCCAACCTAACGTTCCGGTCACCATCACGACGTCCCTGTTCCCGAGGCATGGCCACAGACGCGTCGGATCGCGTCGAGCGGGTAG
>JAUTXN010000260.1 GCA_030838045.1 Acidimicrobiaceae bacterium | reverse complement strand
TGTCGGCGGTAATCGAAATTCGCGATTGATGGTCATCGAAGTTCGCGGTTGATCTGAGCTGCGGGGCTCCTCCAAGGACCATCCACCGGTGCCGGTGGCGGCTCCCTCCAGGCTCGGGACTGCCAAGTCCCCGAGTTGCTGGAGGAAGCCACCGGCCATGTTGACCCAGGAGGAGTACATGGATGTTGTTGCCCTGAGACGTCAGGGTTGGACGATCGGCCAGATCGCGGACGCGTTGGGCCATCATCCGGCCACGGTGTCGTCGTGGTTGAAGCGCGGCGGGCCGCCCCCCAAACGCGGTGCCCCGGCGGGGCATGCGGCGGTCGTCGATGAGCGTTGGGCGGCGCGTATAGCGGTGCTGCTCGAGGCGAACTCGGAGTTGCTGGCCACCTCGGTGGAGCGGATTCTGCGCGCCGAGGGGTGGGTGGGTTCCTATGAGACCTTGGTGCGTCACCTGCGGGCGGTGCGGGGGGTGCGCCGGCGGCGTTCGGCGCAGGTGAGCGTCCCGATCGAGACCGCGGCGGGGGCGGAATTCCAGTTCGACTGGTCGGACTGCTGCGACTGGGGGCAGGTGTGGGGGTTGGGCGAGTTGCAGTGTTTCGGGGCGGTGTTGTGCTGGTCGAGGCGCCGTCACTGGTGGTTCGCCCCGTCCCTGGACCGGCCGCACACCTTCGAGGGGCTGGTGCGGTTCTTCGAGGATGTGGGCGGGGTGGCGGCGGTGGGCCGCACCGACCGGATGGGCTGTCTGGGCACGACGCGCGGCGGGGTGTTCCGGTTCTGCCCCGAGGCGGTCGACTTCGCCCGCTACCACGGATTCGCATTGAAGGCGTGCGCCTCGGGCGACGCCAAGCGCAAGGGCAAGATCGAGCGGATCTTCGGGGAGTTGAACTCGGCGTTCATGCAGGAGATGGCGCTGGCCCCGCCGGCGTCGATCGGCGAGCTCAACCGCCGCTGCGAGCGGTGGCTGAACAGTTTCGTGCATCCCCGGGCGCATCGGGTCACCGGCGAAGCCCCCGACGTGCGCCTCGCCGCCGAGGCGTCGCTGCTGGCGCCGCTGCCCCGGGCCCGCTACGACACCGCCCGCCGGGAGCCCCGGGTGGTCAACGCCCCGCTGCCACTCGTCGAGGTCGACACCGTCGCCTACTCGGTGCCCCCCGACCTGGTCGGGGCGACTGTTGAGGTCCGTGTTCCTGTCGACGCGGGCATCGTCGAGATCGTCCACCATGGCAGCGTCGTGGGCCGCCACCGCCTGGCGGCGGTGGGCCCGGTGTGGGACCCGGCGCATCGCGCCGCCGCCGAGGCCATCGCCTTGGCCCCCCATCGCCGTCACCTGCGACTCATGGCCCCACCGTCGGAACCGGCGACGGCCCCGGCGCCGGACGCGGTGTTGGAGTTGGGCGGCGGTGACTACGACGTGGCCCCCGTCGACCTGGCCCGCTACGACGGCTGCGGCTGCCAGGGGGCGGGATCATGAGCGGCCATCCGGGCGGGATCTACGAGGCCGTCAAGGACGACCTGGGCTACTTGAAGCTGACCAAGGCGGCCGAGGTCTTCGCCCCCCTCGCCGAACAGGCCGCCCTGGACGGCTGGAGCCACCTCGAGTACCTGGCCGCGGTGGCCGCCGCCGAAGCCGCCCACAGCCGCCAACGACGCCTGGCGGCCCGCCTGCGCTTCGCCCACCTGCCCCGCCGCGCCACTGTGGCCGACTTCGACTTCGCGTTCCAACCGTCGATCGACGCCAAACTGATCCACGACCTGGCCTCGTGCCGGTTCGTGGCCGAGGGACGGCCCATCATGTTCCTCGGCCAGCCCGGCACCGGCAAGACCATGCTCGCCTCGCTGCTATGCACCGCCGCGGTCGAGGCCGGCTACCGGGGATACTTCACCTCCGCCGCCGACCTGGTGTCCAACATGGCCGCCGCCTACGCCGACGGCAGCTTCGGGACCCGCATCCGGGCCTACACCGGACCCTCGGTGCTGGTCATCGACGACGTCGGACTGGTCGGCTTCGACCGGGCCCAGGCCAACGCCTTGTTCCAAGTCATCAACCGCCGCTACGAGCGGGCCGCGTCCACCATCGTCACCACCAACCGCTCGCTGAGCAGCTGGGCCGAACTGTTCGGAGGAGACGCCGTCATCGCCGCGGCCATCTTGGACCGGCTACTCCACCGGGCGGTCGTCATCAACATCAAAGGCCCGTCGTGGCGACTCAAAGAACACCAAGCGCTCACCGAAGCCCACCGTTAATCCTGTGCTCACCGCCGTCATCACCGTCATCACCGTCACCGCCGTCATCACCGTCATCACCGTCATCATCACCGCCGTGGCGCCCACCATCCACCTCGTCCTCATCGCTCCGAGTCCCGTCGCGGCCATCGTCCCCATCGCCGTCGCCGTTTCATCGCCGCCCACCGCCGCCACCCCCGACCAACCGACCCAACGTTGCCGGGATCCGCCCGACACCACCTCGATCGGCCGACGGCGGGGCACACCCCCAGCACGCCCGTCCCAACCACCCACGATCCCGACCCACCCGACAACCGTCACACCCGCCGTCAAGCCGATCACCCACCGGGAATGCTTGACCCCAACACCGCGATCTGAGACCCTTCAAACCAGGAGCCACCAACCCTCAAACCATCGCGACTTTCACTGACTATAAAACGCGAGGTTCGGTTGACCGCCAATA
>JAUTXN010000239.1 GCA_030838045.1 Acidimicrobiaceae bacterium | reverse complement strand
CTGAAGGTGCCGGCGCCCGGCATCAGCTGTCCCAGCCCCTGAGGTGGGCCTTGACCTCCGTCCGACCATGAGTCATGCGGTCGAGGCAGACTGAGCGGGTGGCAACAACCGCGGGTCGGGTCACGTCAGGATCGGGGATCGGGTCGGCGGCCGGGCCGAGCGGGCCGGCGGCCGGGTCGGTTGGGTCGGCGGCCGGGGCGGTCGGGTCGGTTGGGTCGGCGGCCGGGTCGGTTGGGGCGGTCGGGCCCGTCGGGGCGGTCGGGTTGGTTGGGTCGGCGGCCGGGTCGGTTGGGTCGGCGGCCGGGCCGGTTGGGTCGACGGTTGGGCCGGTTGGGTCGGCGGTCGAGTCGGGGGTCGGCGGTCTGGTCGCCGACCTCGGCGCGGCGCTGGCGCCCGAACGGGTCCGGGCCGAACCGACCGAGTTGGCGTTGTACCGACGCGACGCCTCGATGCTGTCGGGCGAGGCGGCGGTCATCTGCTTTCCGACGACCACCGAGGAGGTGGCGGCCGCGGTTCGGGTGAGCCGGGCCCACGGGCGGCCGTTCGTGCCCCGCGGCTCGGGGACGGGCCTGGCGGGCGGCGCCGTGCCCACCGGGCCACGGCCCCCGGTCGTGATTGTGACCACCAAGATGAACCGGATCCTGTCCATCGATCCAGACGCACGGGTGGCATGGGTTCAACCGGGCGTGCTCAACCTCGACCTCTCACACGCCGTCGCCCGATACGGGCTGCACTTCGCCCCCGACCCGTCCAGCCAGCAGTCCTGCACGATCGGCGGCAACGTGGCCAACAACTCCGGTGGTCCGCATTGCCTGCTGCACGGTGTCACCACGGCCCACGTCCTGGCGATGGAGGTGGTGCTACCGGACGGTTCGATTGTCGAACTGGGCGGCCTCGACCCTGACCCGGCCGGCTATGACCTGCGGGGCGCCTTCGTCGGCAGCGAGGGAACGATGGGCATCGCCACTCGCATCGCCGTCAAGCTGACGCCCCTGCCGCCGGCGGTCACCACGCTCCTGGCCGACTTCACCAGCATCGAGGCCGCGGCCCAGACGGTGAGTGGCGTGATCGCGGCGGGAATCGTCCCCGCCGCCCTCGAGATGATGGACGCGGTGATTACCGGAGCGGTTGAGGCGTACGTACATGCCGGTTTTCCGACCGATGCCGCCGCCGTACTCCTCGTCGAAGTGGACGGCTTGGCGGCCGGTGTGGCGGCGGCGACCGATGCCATCTGTGCCATCGCCCGGGCGCAGGGCGCCCGAACCGTTCGGGTCGCCACTGATCCGGCCGAGCGGGCGCTGCTTTGGAAAGGCCGCAAGTCGGCGTTTGGCGCGATCGCCCGCATCAAGCCCAACTATTACCTTCACGACACTGTCGTCCCCCGCAGCCAGCTGGTGGCGGTCCTGACCAAGGTGTACGAGATTGCCGAGCGACACCGGCTGCTAATGGGGAACGTCTTCCATGCCGGCGATGGCAACCTCCACCCGTTGATCCTGTTCGACAAGCGGGAGCCGGGCGTGATGGACCGAGTGCTGGCGGCCGGCAAGGAGATCATCGAGGTATGCGTGGCCGCCGGTGGGATGCTGACCGGCGAACACGGAATCGGCCTGGAGAAGCGGGACTTCATGGGCTTGGTCTTCAGTGCCGACGACCTCGCGGCGCAGGGATGGCTTCGATCGGCGTTCGATCCCGACGAGGCGTGCAACCCGTGGAAGGTGCTGCCCGCCGGGGCCCGTTGCGGCGATCTCCAGGACCTGCCGCCCGGCGCATGGATATGACTGTCGCCCAGGTCAGCGCCTCCTCGCTCGAGGAGTTCGCAGTGTTGGTCGGCACGGAGGATCCGGTGTGCGTGGCGGGGGGCCGGACCCAGTGGGACGTCGGTGGCCTTCCGGTCAACGGGACGCGTGAGGTTGTTGCGCCGGCGGGTGTGCTCCTGCACGAGCCGGCCGAGATGATCGTCCGGGTCCGGGCCGGGACCACCGTGGCGGTGCTCAACTCGGCGCTCGCCGAGGGCGGCCAGATGGTGCCCCTCGATCCCGTCGACCCCACCCGGGCGACCGTCGGCGGCGTGTTGGCGGTTGGCCACAGCGGACTGCGGCGACTGCGTTACGGCCCGGTGCGCGACACCGTGCTCGAGGCGCGCTTCGTTTCCGGCGCTGGGCGGCTGATCAAGGCGGGCGGCCCGGTCGTGAAGAATGTGACTGGGTTCGACCTCTGCCGGTTGCTGGTCGGCTCACTGGGGACGCTCGGGCTGTTGGCCGAGTTTGTGTTGCGTTGCCAGCCAGTGCCTTTGGTCAGTCGCTGGCTGCAATCGGTCGAGCCCGATTCGGTCGACCCGTTCGAGGTGTTCGGCCGCCTGTATCGCGCCTCGTCGGTCCTGTGGGACGGCCATCAGGTCTCGGTCCTGCTCGAAGGCCATCCCGACGATGTCGACGCCCAGGCCCGGGAGGTGTTGGGTCCAGCGTTCGCCGAGGTGGCGGGGCCGCCTGACCTGCCGGTGGGGGGGCGCTTGTCATTGCCACCCGGGTCGCTCCGAGACCTCCCGGTGCCCCCGACGGCGCCGGCTGGGCGGGCTCGGCCGGATGAGTCTGCGCCGGATGGGTCGGCTGGGCCGCCGGGGGCGCCCGCGCCGACCGCTGGGCCGGCCGGGCCGCCGGGTTCGGCTGGACCGGGTGGGTCTGCGGCGATACCAGCGGACGGGTCGGCTGGGCCGCCGGGGGCGCCTGCGGCGACCGCTGGGCCGTCTCGGCCCCGGGTTTTGGCTGGGCCGGCCGGGTCAGTGCCGGTGGCGGCCGAGCCGGGGGAAGTCGGGGGGTGGTTGGCAGAGGTCGGCGTCGGAACGGTCTACGCCACGAATCCCGCCACGTTGGCCGCTGCGGTCGGAGCGGCGTGGCCTAGGGGAATGGCGCTGGGCGTGGCTGCGCTTCATCAAGAGTTGAAGCGCCGTTTCGACCCTGACGGTCGGCTCAACCCGGGGCGCAACGTGGCGCGGGCATGACCCAGGCGATGTCGGGCCTCACCACGACTGTGGGACGCTTGCCCGTCGACGAGGACGATCTGGCCGCCTGCGTCTCGTGCGGACTGTGCCTGCCGAGTTGCCCGACCTATCGCGTCACCGGCGAAGAGTCGGCGTCGCCGCGTGGGCGGATCGCGGCCATGCGAGCCGTCCATGCCGGTGCCGTGATGGACTCGACGTTCACCGAGTTCATGGATCTCTGTGTCCAATGCCGGGCGTGCGAGGTGGCCTGCCCGTCGGCGGTCCCCTTCGGCCGGCTGATGGAAGGGGCACGCCACGCCCTGGCGACCGAGACCGGCTACCAGCCGTGGTGGCGCCGGGCGGGGTACGCCGTGCTCGGTCACCACTGGCTGTTGCTCGCCCTGACCACCGTGGGTGCGGTTGCCCAACGAGCCCGCCTGGTTCCGCCATCGCTGGCCCGGCGGCTGGGGCTGCCGCGCCTGCCGTTGCGCCAGCCGGCGCTGAAGGCGAGCGGGATCGATGTCTTTCTCTTCACCGGCTGTGTCATGGACGCCTGGCAGCGCAAGGTGCATGTCGCCGCCCAGAGGGTCATCGAGGCGACCGGGGCGAGTGTCGCGTTGCCAGGGTCCGGCGGGGACTGTTGCGGCGCCCTGCACACCCATGCGGGACTGACCGATCAGGCCCGCCGCTTGGCGCTCCGGGTCATGTCATCGATGCCCGGTGACACTCCGATCCTGGTCGACTCCGCTGGCTGCGGCGCTGCCCTCAAGGATTACGGACACCTGGTCGGCACCGAAGAAGCAGTCCGCTTCGCCGGCCGGGTCCTCGACATCCATGAGTGGTTGGCAGGCCGGCTCGACCTCCTCCCGCACACCAGGTCCGCGGTCCTGGGACCGGTGGCGGTGCAGGATCCCTGCCACCTCCGCCATGTCCAGCACGCCCATCTCCCCGTGCGCGCAGTGCTGGCGCCTTATGTCGAGCTGGTCGAGTTGGATGACGAAGGAATGTGCTGCGGGGCGGGCGGCGCCTACAGCGTCCAGCATCCCGCCATGGCCGGCTCGATCAGGGAGCGCAAGTTGGCCGCGATCGAACGAAGTGGCGCCACGGTCGTCGTCAGCGCGAACCCGGGTTGCTCCCTTTGGCTGGCATCGGCAGGGTTGGACGTCCGACACCCGGTCGAGCTGATCGCCGCCGCGATCGAGCCCTCTGCCCAGACTGGGGGGTTTGGCGATGGCAGGTGAGTTCCAAGACATTCGCCGGCGCCTCGAGGACATCGCCGAGGAGCTGTCCAATCTGGCGATGGAGCGATTACGCGAATCGATCGATGCGGGTGGCATGGAACTGCCCGTCGACGAGCGCCGCCTGACCCGGGCCCGACGGGCGGTGGAGAAGGCGGCGGCCATCCTGGCGGAACCCGACGACATCGAATAATGCTGCCGGGACGCTCGGTTTGCGCCACTTGATGCCCGCTAGGTTTGTCGTGTCCAAGCCGCAGGAAGGGTGTTGTCCATCGCCAAGTCATTGAATCCGACCAACGACCCGCCCCCCAAATCGCTGGGCGCACTGCGTGGTCTGGGTCCGCGCCAGCGGACCGCCTTGATCAGCTGGGCCGCATTTGCCGTGACCTTCGGTGCCGCCCGGGCCCTGACCTACGCCATCAAGGAAGAAGCTGGCCCATTTGGGGACCTCAACTGGGGTGGCGTGCACCTCCACCACTACCTCTGGGGCATCAAACTGCTCGCTGCCTCAGGGGGCGTTGCCATCCATGGCGCCGACCGCTTCCGGGTCAACCCTCTGGTCGCCATTGGCTATGGGGCGGGAGCCGCCCTGGTCGTCGACGAATCGGCGATGCTGGTTCACTTCAAGGACGTCTATTGGTCCAAGAAGGGACGGGTATCGATGTTGGTCGGCACCGGCCTGATCGGTGCCGTCGGCGCTTCCTTCGCCTTCATCCCGGCGTGGCAGCGGCACCGCAGGCCACCCGAGCCGAACGCCGACACGCCGCCCAGCGACGGCCAGGAGAAGACCGGCGTGGGAGTGGTGGCAAGCCAGGCCTCGTAAGCCGCCTCCCCGTTGGTTACCGCGATGGCGGCTCCGCTTGGTTTTGGTGATGACAACCCGCAGTCGGGTCCACAGCGTCTCTCCCGCCGTTTTAGGAGAGGCGCCTCAGTAGCCGACGTTTTTGTGTGACAAACCCACGGTGGGTGTGGGTTCGGCATCGTGAAAAAGGGGGGGGCGGGCCTGTTGGGCCGGTTTTTGTGTGACAAACCCACGGTGGGTGTGGGTTCGGCGCCATCAAAAGGCCGGGGGCGGGTGCCTGCAGCCTGTTGGGCCGGGTTTTTGTGTGACAAACCCACGGTGGGTGTGGGTTCGGCATCGTGAAAGGCCCGGGAGGCGGGTCCTCCCCGGCGGGCGGACCAATGTTCTTCCGTTACCGGGCTAGCTGGTGGGCTGCACGATTTCGGGCAGGACCGGCGCGCTGGGCAGGTCGTTGAGAGCGTCGATCAGCAAGCGGAGACGGGCATAGGACATGCGGTCGAAACGCAAAGCGATCCGCGGCAGGTCGGCATGGTCATCCGAGCGGGCCTCGGGCGGCAACGGTCCTTCCAGCGCCTCGATCTTTCCGCCGCCGCTGATGTCGGCGAACTCCTCGGACAGGGCCGCCAGTTCGAGTTCGGCGGGGCGGGTCCGCAGGCGGATCACAAGGGTGCGGCCGACGAAGCGGAGGGAGTGGTAGTTGCGGTAGAAGCCCAGGATCTCCCTCGCCGCCTCCTCGACGCTGTCGGTGATCTTGTAGAAGTGGCGGTCGTCGGGGTTGATCAGTTGCCGCGGTTCGACCTCGCTGGTAATCCAGTGCTCCCAGGCGTGCCAGTAGGTCCCGCCCGGAACTTCCAGCAGAACGATGGGTGCAGGGGCGGCCTTGCCCGTCTGCAGAAGAGTCAGCAACTCGAACTCCTCGTCCAAGGTGCCGAAGCCGCCGGGAAGAACAGCGAATCCGTCGGACTCCTTCACCAGGAGCAGCTTTCGCGTGAAGAAGTACTTCATCGATACGAGTTTCGGATCTGAGGCGATGAATTCATTGGGTTCGGTCTCGAACGGCAGCTCGATGTTGATACCGAAGGCGTGGTCGGGCCCCGCTCCCTCCAGCCCGGCGGCCATGATCCCCGGACCGGCACCCGTAATCGTGGACCAGCCGTGCTGGGCCAGGACCGCCGCCAAGTCCCGAGCCTGGCGATACAGCGGGTCGGTCGGGTGGGTTCGGGCCGAGCCGAACATCGTCACCTTCGGGACGTGGCGATGCGGAGCGAAGACCTGGAACCCCTCGCGCATCTCCCGGAGGGCCGAACTGGCGATCTTCAGGTCCAGCCGGTCGGTCTTGTCGGTCGCCAGGTGCACGGCCGTGGTGAGGATCTCGAGCAGTTGGTCCCTGTTGGCGGTCACGCCAAGGGTGTCGAGCAGGGTTTCGAGTTCCTGGTCGACGTCGGGGTTCCCGGTCCGGCTGAGTCGCCGGCGCGGTGATTGATCGGACATCTCGCTGTTCAGCCTCTCACGCCGACGGACAAGCTGAGGGCGGGTTGAGCTGAGGCGATCAGGCGTCGAGGTCGGTGCAGGAGCGCAAGGCCGACCACCGGGATAGCGCCGACTTGGCCGAGGACCCGCTGAGCGGCGTCGCCACGCCACCTGACAGACGGGCCGGCGCCCATCTGTAGGCATCGATGCGTCGGCCGGTAACCGTGACCCTCAGCACCCCACTCTCCAACTGCGCGGGCTGGGTGGCGTAGAAGGCGAAGTTGCCCAGCCCGTAGCTCACCATCGCACCGTCCATGAGTCCGCCCCCCAACAACACGTGGGCGTGGCTGCCCACGACGATGTCCGCCCCAGCAGCGACCGCTTGGTGGGCCAACTCTTCCTGTGCCGGGGTGGGGCAGGATTGGGTTTCCACTCCCCAATGCAGGAACACGACGACCGTATCGGAGGTGAGCCGGACCTGGCGGACTGCCGCCAGCAGATGGTCAACGTCGTAGGCCGAGGCGAGCCCGGGGTGGCTGTCGGTGGCTGTCCACTGATCTCGAAGGTTGTCGTCGAGCACATGGGTTGCCGCGATGATGGCGATCCGCTGCCCTTTGATTGTTGCCCGGTAAGGAGCAAAGGCCTCCGCGACGTTCTCGCCTATCCCGATGACGGGAAGGCCGGCGCGGGTCGAGGCGGCGATGGAGTCGGCAAGCCCTTGAGCGCCATAGTCTTCGCCGTGATTGTTGGCTTCCGTCACAAGGGTAATTCCGCCGGCCTTGATCGCGGTCAACGCAGTCGGCGGGGCCCGGAAGACGAATTGCTTTGGAGCCGCGACCCCGCCGTTGGTAATGGCCGTCTCGAGATTGACCATCATGATGTCAGCACCGGCGTACAACGGCTTGGCTGGGTTGAACACGGTGTGCGAATTCGAGGAGAGGCGCTTGGCCACTGGGCCCTCGAAGTGCACATCTCCACCAAAGGCGAGTGTCACGGCTTGGCCGCTGCCAAGTTGCGAAGCCCTCACTGCCGAGGCGGTGGTGGCGGCGGAGATCGGTGGCGCGTCGGATCCTTGAGGGCCTCCGGGAGGATCGAGGATGGCTGCGACTTGGTCCGATACGGATTGGCCGGGTGGCGGGGCGGGCAACCCGCCGGCGGCCAGAAGGCCCCCACCGAGGACGGCGACGGCCAGGAGGACGCCGACGCCGGCTCGAGGCCGAACCGCTGGCGCCGCCGCATCAGCCGTGCCGGGACGTCGGGAAGACTGATCTGTGCGGTCGAGCCGAACCGGCGAGGAGGTGGGAGGCCGGACTTGGACAGCGCGCGTTCGCGAGGGTGGCTGAGGGGCGGGGCGGGCCCGGGTGGCTGAAGATCGCGGTGGTGAATCGGGGGTGGCACTGCGATCGACAGCAGCCGGTGAGCGAGCGGGCGGCTTTTGGGGTGGACGCAGGACCTGGTCGGTGCGCGGCGGCGGCCGTCGCTCCGAGGCGGGAGGCCGGACCTGGTCGGCGGGTGATAGCGGAGACTTCGGGGCCGGGCGGCGAACCTGGATGCCGGGTGATGGCGGGGACGGCTTGAGGGTTGTGCGCCGAGCCTGGTGCGTTGGTGATGGAGCGGGTGGCTCCGCCGGGGCGGCGCGGCTCAGGGTGGCAGGTATCGGCGGGGGCGGCTCGGGGGCGGGACGCGGGGCTTGGTCGGTGGGTGCTGGTGCGGGTGGTTCGGGGCTGGGGCGCGGGGTCTGGTCGGTAGGTGGTGGTGCGGGTAGTTCGGGGCTGGGATGCGGGGTCTGGTCGGTGGGTGGTGGTGCGGGTGGCTCGGCGGCGGGACGCGGGGTCTGGTCGGTGAGTGGTGGTGCGGGTGGTGGAGGCGAGGCGGGGCGGGTCTGATGATCACCGGATGTCGGCGGGAGCGGCTCGGGGGTGGCACCTGGCCGGTCGGTCCGTTTTCGACGGGGCGCTCGTTTCGGCGCCCGAGCTGGGACAACGTCGGAGCCGCGACTGCGGCGGTGGCGTGGGCGTGTTTTCCCGGTCCGGACATCGCTCTCGGCCCCGGCGGCACCGGGGGGCGCCGACACGGTCGTCGCCTCACCAGGTTGGTCGCCGGATCCCATCGATGTCGGCGGTTCCGGCGCTCGCTGCGCAACGGCCTCGGCTCGATCCGCCTCTGATTCGACTTTGCCGGATCCGACGATCCCCGCGGCCCCGCCACTTTTCCCACCCTCCTCGACCATCGACTCGACGACCGTGATCGCTGTTGGACTGGTCGGCGCCGCGGGGATTGGGGCGGACGGAGACGCGGTGACCTCGAAGATCGCCAGGGCGACTTCGGGCGACGCGTCGGCGGTGGCGTTGGCCACGACGCAATGCCATCCCGGCCCAAGGTGGGAGTCATGGGGCACGGCGAAGCTGACCTTGGCCGCCCCGGCGCCGTCGGTCGTGCCCGACTCGCGCAGCACCGCGCCGGCCTGGCCGAGCAGGCTCACCTGCAGCGGCGCACCACCGGAAAAGCCGGTCGCCCTCACCACCACGACCGTCCCCACGGGACCGATGGGCGGATCGAGGTGGAGGGTCGCCGTCATGCCAACGGGAATCATGGCATTGCGCTGGTGCGGGCAGCGGGACACGGCGCGCAAGGCCCCAAACAACAGGGCTCCAAAACCATTGGAGCAGGGGGCGCCGGGTCCCTACCGTTCCGGCATGGACGGCGTGGCGTTTTTGGTGCGACCGGCGGAGGAGGGTGACGTCGACCGCTGGATCGACCTGTACGAGGCGGTGGCGGCCGAGGGCAAGTGGATCGGCGGTGAGTTGCCCGTCGACCGGGAACTCCAACGACGCCGCTTCGTCGACGGCCTGGCCAACGTGGGCGGCCCAGCCGCGGCGTTCGTCGCCGAGTCCGACGGCCGCCAGGTCGGACAGCTGTTCGTCCGGACCTACGTCGGCATCGGCGATCTCGGCATGGCGGTCGACGCCGCCTGGCGAGGACGGGGCGTGGGTTCAGCCTTGCTTGCGACCGCCATTGCTTGGGCCGTGCAACAAGGTCTGCACAAGCTGACACTGCAGGCCTGGCCGCACAACGCCGCCGCCATCGGGCTCTATGAGAAGTTCGGCTTCGTGCATGAGGGCCAGATGCGGCGCCATTACCGCCGGCGCAGCGGCGAGCTCTGGGACGCCGTCATCATGGGCCGGGTGCTCGACGAGACCTCGCCCGGCGCGGCGGCGAGCGAGCCCCGCCAGGGCTAGCTGGCTGCGGCCACCCGGCCGTAGAGCGTGGTGCGCTGTTCCAACCGCCGGCCGAGTGAGTCGGCCAGGCCCCGCAGCGCCGACTCGTCCACCATCTGTCCGTGGCGGGCACCTGCGGCCCGGGAGATGTTCTCGTCCATGAGCGTGCCACCGAGGTCGTTGACACCCGCTTGCAACAGCTGGCGCACGCCGTCGAGGCCCATCTTCACCCACGACGCTTGAATGTTGGGAACCCACCCGTGGTAGGCGATGCGGCCCACGGCGTGCATCAACAGCGCCTCACGGTAGGTCGGCCCCCGCCGGGACCGCCGCTGCAGGTAGATGGGTGACGCCATGTGCACGAAGGGCAGCGGCACGAACTCGGTGAACCCGCCCGTCTCCTTTTGCAGGGCTCGGGTGCGGACCATGTGGCGAGCCCAGTGGACCGGTTGTTCGACCGCCCCGAACATGATCGTGATGTTGGATCGCAGGCCCAACGAGTGAGCGGTGCGGTGCACTTCGAGCCACGTCTCGGTGTCGATCTTGTCGGGACAGAGGATGGCCCGGACCTCGTCGTCGAGGATCTCCGCCGCCGTCCCCGGGAGCGTTTTCAGGCCGGCGTCCATCAGCCGCTGCAGGTACACGGCCAGCGGCTCGCCGAGGCGGCGGGCGCCCTCGTGGACCTCGAGGGCGGTGAACCCGTGGATGTGGATGGTGGCCGACGCCTCGCGCACCGCCCGGATGACCTCCAGGTAGTAGTCGCCGTCGAAGCTCGGGTGGATTCCGCCCTGGAGGCACACCTCGGTGGCGCCCAACGCCTCGGCCTCGACCACCCGCCGAGTGATCTCGTCCAGGCCCAGCAGATAGGGCGTGCCCCGCAGGTTGAGCGACAGCGGTCCCTTGGAGAAGGCGCAGAACTTGCACTTGAAGGTGCACACGTTGGTGTAGTTGATGTTGCGGTTGGACACCCAGGTGATGGCGTCGCCCACCACTTCCTGGCGCAGCCAGTCGGCCACCTCGGCCACCGCCACGACCTCCGGGCCGCGAGCGGCGAAGAGGGATGTGAGCTCCTCAACGCCCGGTTCCTGGCCGAGCAGGACTCCGCCCAGGACCTCGGCGACCGGACCGCCCAACGCAGGCGCAGCACTCAAGGCGCCGCCGCAAGGAGCACCAGCAGCGCCAGCACCCGCAGCGCCGGCAGCGCCACCAGCCCCATCAGCGCCACCAGCCCCACCAGCGCCAGCACCAGCACCAGCACCAGGAGCGCCACCAGCGCCACCAGCGCCGGCAGCGCCAGCGGCCCCACCAGCATCAGCGCCGGCAGCGTCCGGTCCCGGCAGGAGCACGGGGGGTGCCGACTCGGCCCCGGAATACCACGCCTCGCCCGGCTCTCGCGCCATGCTCTCGGCATCCGAGCGATCGAGGACCGGGAAACGCATGGCCGGATCCACCCACCGCTCCGCCGCCACGGCATAGCGAGGGTAGATCGTGAGCCGGGGGGCCAACGAGAAGCCGGCCGCCTCGGTGACGGCCCGCAACCGGTCGAGCGCCGGCCAGGGCCGCTCCGGGTTGACGTGGTCGACCGTCACCGGCGACACCCCGCCCCAGTCGCCGATCCCCGCCGCCAGCAGTGGGGTCAGGTCGTCGGAGAGATTCGGTGGCGCCTGCACCTGGACGTCGGGCGGCAGCACCAGCCGGGCGGCGGCGATGGACCACTGGAACTCCTCCGGTGGACACGGGGCGGCGCCGTGCATGGACGTATCCGCCTTGGGCAGGAAGTTCTGCACGATCACCTCCTGCACGTGGCCGTGGCGGCGGTGCGCCTCGGCGATGGCCCCCAGCGCCTCCAAACGGTCCGCCCTCGTCTCGCCGATCCCCACCAGGATGCCGGTCGTGAACGGGATGGCCAGCCGACCGGCAGCCTCCAGCGTCGCCAGCCGGCGCTCCGGCGTCTTGTCCGGCGCCCCCCGATGGCAGTCGAGATCGGGCCGCAGCGACTCGATCATCATTCCCTGGGACGCCGACACCGCCCGGAGCGCTGCCAACTCCGAGCCATTCAACGCCCCGGCATTGGCGTGGGGGAGTAGCCCCGTCTCCTCCACGACCAACCGGCACATGGCGATCAGGTAGTCGACGGTCGAGCGGTAGCCGTGGTCGGCCAACCACTCGGCCGCGGCCGGGTAGCGGTCCTCGGGTGCCTCGCCCAGGGTGAACAGCGCCTCGGCGCACCCCGCGACCGCCCCCGCCTGGGCGATGTCGAGGACCTGTTCGGGGGCCAGGTAGGGCGCCGCCACCCGGGCCGGCGCCTTGGCGAAGGTGCAGTACCCGCAGCGGTCCCGGCACAGCATGGTCAGCGGGATGAAGACCTTGGGCGAGTAGGTGATCCTGCGCCCCCACGCCCGATCCCGGACCAAGGACGCCCGGGACACGAGCTCCGGCAGCGTCAGACCGAGCAGCTCGTCGATGGCCATCGAGCCACCCTATGCCCCTAAATTTCCAATCGTGTTCCCGGTGATCGTCGAGGAGGTGGGAAAAGGGTTGCCGTGGCGCGAATTCGCCGATCTTGCCGTCGCCCTCAGCGCCGGTCACCCCGGGGCCGACTGGCTGCTGGCGGGGCAACGACGTCGCCTTCGGGCCCATCTCCCCCCCTTTGGCGAGGCGGGGCTCCTGCTGGCGCGCCGGGGCGGTCGCCCGGTGGCCCGCCTGAGCGCCCACCGCCAAGCCGACGGCGACGGATCGTTCGGTTTCCTCGCCATCGAGGGGCCCGGCGACGGGGACGCGGTGCGGGCGCTGCTGGCCGCCGCCGCCCGATGGTTGGCGGAACGGGGATCGGAGACGGTGACCGGCCCCCTCTCGTGGACCGCGGCCGAGGAGGCCGGGGTCCTCGTCGAGGGCAACGACGAGCCCGCGGCGACCGGGAGAGCCTGGAACCCGCCCTGGTATGGCGCTCTTCTGGAGGCCGCAGGCCTGGCGGTGGCCGACGAGCAGTGTTCCTACCGGCTGGAGGCGCAGGAGGTCGGTGCCGATTCGGTGCCGTTGACGCCAAAGGAGTACGTGGTCCCCGAGGACGTCGGCCCCTTCGTCGACCCGGCGTTGCTGCTGGCGACGCTCGACGGTGAAGCCTCGGTGATGGCGGTTCCCGACGTGGCGGGCGGCCTCGGCTCGGTCGCCGGGCGCGGGGGCGCCTGGTCAATGGCCAAGCACGCCCGACGCCGGGCGTGGAACGGTTGTGTGGTCACGGCGCTCGACGGCCCGGAGTCGATTCTCGTCCCCGCCCTGTGCGCCGCCGCGGGCCGAGCCGGCTACCGGTGGGTTCTCAGCCCCTGGGCCCCCGACGGGCGGCCCCCCGTCATGCGCCACCGGCTCTACCGGGCCCAGGTGGCGGCGCTGCTGGGGGATCGTGGGGTCCAGGCGAATTGACGCGATATATGAGGTAGTCGCCCAATGTCGGCCCCTACCTCAGGGGCGCAGAGTGGACATATGTTCACTTCAGATGCTGTGCAGCAGCTCGCGGCTGACCACCGCCGCACCATGATGGCTGAGGCTCGTTCGGCCCGAACCATCCATGCCGCGTCGGTGGCAGTCCGTTCCCGGGGGCATCGCCTCGGGCGTTCGACCGCCATCGGGGCGTCGCGTCATCTTTCCTGACGTCCGTCGGCCCTGAGCGTTTCGCCTACGGTCACCGATCATCGATGACCGCAGCCATCGACGGACTCGGATCCTGGGGGACACGGTCAGGGCAGTCCGAGTCGACAACGTTCCTCTCCTGGCCGGTGGCGTGGCGTTCTACGCCATGTTGGCGCTGGTGCCCGCGATGGCCGCGGCCGTCTCGTTGTACGGGCTGGTCGTCGACCGCGCCGAGGTCGACCGTCAGATCTCCTCGCTGACGACCACGTTGCCGCCCGAGGCCCGCCAGCTCGTCACGACCCAGCTCAAGGCGATCACCGCCGGCTCAGCGGGCGGCTTGCGCCTGAGCCTGGCGGTGAGCCTCGCGGTCGCTCTCTGGAGTGCCTCGAGCGGCATGCGATGGCTGCTCGCGGCCCTGACCGCGGTATCGGGTCGGGTCGAGACCCGGAAGTTCCTCAAGCTCCGAAGCGTGGCGCTGCTCATGACCCTCGGTGCGATCCTGGCCCTCGGAGCCTCACTTGGCGCGTTGCTGGCCCTGCCTCCGCTGCTCGATCGCCTGGGGCTGGCGGGCCTGGCGCGGCTGGGCGCCGGCGTGCTTCGGTACTGTGCCCTGGCGGGACTGATGCTGGTCGGCTTGGCGGTGCTCTACCGCTACGGCCCGGATCGGTCCGAGCACCGACGACGCTGGTTCAGTTGGGGTTCGGCGGTCGCCACCGCGCTGTGGATGCTGGGCTCGATCGGCCTGTCGATCTATGCGTCCCAGGTGTCGAAGTTCAACGCCGCGGGGACCTATGGCGCCCTCGGTGCCGTGGTCGTCTTGCTGCTGTGGCTGTGGATGACCTCGTTCGCGGTCATCTTGGGTGCCGTCGTCAACACCCAACTGGCACGAGAGGCCCCCGAGCTACCGCCTCTCCACCAGCAGCTCTAGAAGGCGGTTCGTCTCGTGTTGCGCCTTCAGCAGCGCTTCGAGCCGATCGTTCGTCTCGCCCTGCGCCTTCTTGAGTTGGTTGTAGATGTCGTCGCTGTCGGCTCCCATGGCTCGGGATCGTAGGTCGCCGGCGCCGTTTCGGTGTCCTAAATGAGGTAGTCGCCCGATGTCGGCGCCTACCTCAGGAGCGCACGCTGGTCACATGTTCACTTCCAATGCTGTGCAGCAGCTAGCCGCTGATCACCGGCGCAGCATGATGGCCGAGGCCCAGACGTCCCGGACCATCCATGCCGCGTCGCACATGGGGACGGCCTCGGGCTCCGCTTCCGCCCCGGGCAAGTTCGGCCATTCGTGGGGGCGCCACCATGCGCGTTCGATGTGGCGTTCCATGGGGGCGGTCGCCACCCTTCGTCGCTCATAACCGCTACCGTCGCCTTGGTGCTGGTGGCTCGCGCTGGGCTGTCTCCGATCATGGTCGGTCGGGCCGACGAGTTGGAACGCCTCCAGGCCAAAGTCCATCCGGGTGGCAATCCGCGCGTGGCCCTGGTCAGTGGTGAGGCCGGTGTCGGCAAGACCCGCCTGATCCAAGAACTCGTCTCGCACGTCCCCGCCACAGTCCCGGTGCTCACCGGCCAGGCCGAGCAGGGCGCCATGGGCCGGCCCTACCAGCTCCTGCTCGAAGCGGTGGCGCCGGTCGTGTCAACCTGGACCCGGGTGCCGCCCGAACTTCGCCCCTGGGAGAACGCGCTCTGCGCCCTGCTTGGACCTGTCGCCGTCCAGCTGTCCGATCCCGAGTGCACCTCATCGGCGGACGAGTTGGCGCGCGCCGCCACGGAACTGGTCCGGTTTCTCGTCGGGGCCGGCTCGGGTCTGGTCGTGTTCGAGGACCTTCACTGGGCCGACGCCGAAAGCCTGGGCCTGTTCCGTCATCTGGCTGCGACACCAGACCTTCCCATCCTGCTGGTCGGGACGTACCGGCCCGAGGATCTCGATCGACGACACGTCACCGATCTGCTGGCCGCCATCGAGCGCCAGCACCAGGTTGAGCATCTGATCCTGGGCCGCCTCAGCGTCGAGGAGGTCCGGGCCCTCGTGACCGCCGTACGCGGTGAGGTCGCGCCCTTTGCCGCGGCCGCCGACCTGCACCGGCGGACGGCCGGCAACCCATTCTTCCTGGAAGAACTGCTCCTCGCGGCCGGATCGACGAGGGTTGACCAGCTGGCCGGTCTCCCGTTGCCGGCCACGTTGACCGAGGCGGTCCTGCGCCACCTCGACGGCCTCGAAGGCGACCAACGCCTGGTCGTGGACACCGCTTCGATCCTCGGCCAGCGGATCCCGTTCGACCTGCTCGCCGCCCTCACAGGCCTGGGCGAGAACCGCCTCGTCGACGTCCTGCGGGCGCTGGTAGGCCAGTCGCTCATCGTGGAAGAGGACACCGACGTGTTCGCCTTTCGCCACGCCCTCACGCGCGAGGCGGTGGCCGGGCGGCTGCTCGGCCGAGAGCGCCGGCGGTTGCACGAGAAGGCCTTGGCCGCCCTGCAGGAGGCGGGGAGTGACGATTGGGCGGCACTCGCCTACCACGCCGAGGGCGCCGGTCGCTGGGACGATGTCGTCGTGGCGGCGCGCGCCGGCGCCGCGTACTACCTGCGCACCGGTGCCACCTATCAGGCGCTGCGACTGGCCGAGATGGGCCTGGCGGAGATGGACGCCGACCTTGAACTCCTCGAGTTGGCGACGCGCGCCGCGTGGTCCGTCGGGTTGCCCGACAGCGCCCTCGACCGGGCCGAGCAGTGGCGCCGGCTGGCGGGCCGTTTGGGCGACGCCGAGGCGCTCTCCCATGCCACCCGAGTCGTGGCCCGGCTGCGCTGGGAGGCGGGCGACGTGGCGGGGCACCGGGCCATGGTGGCCGCCGCTCGCGACGTGTCCGAGCAGCTCCCGCCGGGCGTGGAGCGGGCGTGGGTCGCCAACTTGATGGCCGAGTCGGCGATGCTCACGGGCCACAATCGGGAGGCAGTCGAATGGGCCGACGAGGCGCTGCGCCTGGGCGGCTTTGACGCCTCCGCCCAGACCGAGGCCCCGGTACCGGGATCCGCCCCGACCGTCGCCGGCGCCGGGGGCCGCGCCGCCCTGCGGGCCGCGATCGTCGTCAACAAGGGCTCCGCGCTGAGCGGCCTCGCGGGCCGGGAGGCGGAGGCCGAGGCCCTGCTGCTCGAAGGCCTGGAAGGGGCGGAGGAGGCCCAGGACTTCCTGTCGGCGTTGCGGGCCATGAACAACCTGGCGCACGTCGTGTTCCGCCGGTGGCCGGTGGCGCAGGCCGAAGCCCTGTTGGCTCGCATGGGCCGATTGATCGAACGCAGCGGCCGGGAGGATTGGCGACCGTCGTGGCACCTGCTGCGGGCCACCTTCTACGCCCATGTGGTCGGCGATCTGTTGGCTGCTCAGGCGGAGCTGTTCGATCTACTGGCGCCGTCGCAGCGGTCCTGGGCGCCCTTGGTCTCGGCCGAGTTGGCCATGGAGTCGGGGGATCGGGCCACCGCCGCCGAGCTTCTGGGCCGCCAGGACGTCGTCATCGACCCGGATGGGAAGGAGGAGGAGCTGGTCGTCACCTACGGCCTCGGGGTCCGGCTGGCCGCCCTCGAGAAGAACGAACCCCGGATGCGCGAGCTCCTCCACTCCTTGGCCCAGGCCTTCGAGGGATACCAGGGTCACCACGAGAGCGGCTCGGGGGACCTGTGGTACCACGCCCTGGTGAGTGTGCTGCGGGCGGGGTTCCCCGACGCCGAGGTGGAAGAGCTGCGGGCGGCGCAAACGGCGCTGAGCGGCGGGGACCGCGGCCCCGGACGTCCCGCCGACCCGGCCTGGCCGGCGCACCTCGAAGGCGCCCTGGCCGAGCGGCGTCAGCAGCTTCCGGAGGCGGTCAAGGCCTATGAGGCGGCGACCGCCGACACCGGCGTGCGCCGCAGCCCGGCGGTACTGGCCGACGCCCATCTCGGCGCGGCGCGAGGCCTGCTGGCGCTTGGGCGGCTCGACGAGTCCCGCACCCACGCCGAGCTGGCGCAATCGCTCCTCGTCCGGTGGCCCGGCTGGCGCCAGGCCGAGGCACTGGCGCTCCTGCACCGGCTGGGCGAGGGCCGCGGTCAGGCCAGCGGCCTTCGCGACCTCACGGCGCGCGAACTCGAGGTGGTGCGCCTGGTCCAGGAGGGTCTGACGAATGGCCAGATCGCGGCCCGGCTCTTCATCTCCACCAAGACGGCGTCGGTGCACGTGTCCAACGTCCTGCGCAAGCTCGACCTCACGTCGCGAATCGAGCTGGCCGAATGGGCCAGCGCTCACGACGCCGGTGGCGCCACCAGTTCCACCTCGAACCCGTCGCCGTCCTCGAGGTAAGCCACGTGGGCGCCGCCCGCGATCGGGTGGCCGTCGATGGGCAGCGCCACCCATCCGTGCTCCTGCGCCTCGCCGACGATGCCCGCCAGTGCGGCCCCCGAATCGAGGGCGAAGGCGATGTGATTGAGACCCGGCCGCATGCGGCTGTACAGCATGCCGGGCACCATGTCCGCCGACTGTTCGAGTGCGACGGCGAACCCGCTTTCGTGGCGGAAGAGCAACACCGCGCCGAGGGAACGGTCCTGCGTGTAGCCCAACCTGCCCAAGAGCCAACCCCAGGAGACCTCGGCCCGGCGGAGATCGGGGACCCAGAGGGTCAGGTGATGAAGCACCCGCCGAGGGTACCTGTGGCCGTCTTCGACCAGCCGGTATCGGCCCTCTACAGACCGGCGGCGTGCATCGCCGCTTGGACCGCCCGGGCGTCGGCGGCCTCGCCCTTGGCATTGGGATGGACCGGGAACGCGTCGGTGCCGGGAACGATGGGTTCGATCCAACGAGTGCCCACGGCCTGGCACGCGTCATGGCCGACGCTGGCGGCGAAGGTATCGACGAACATCGCGCCATGCGCGGCCGCTTCCCGCTTGAGCATGGCGTTCAGCGACAGTTCCAGCGCGTTGAGGTAGGCCACGTCGCCTGTTGTGAGGGTCAGCTGCGGGTAGCAGTTGCCTCGCTGCGGGAGGATGTCGGGGTAGCCGATCACAAACACCTTGGCGACGGGCGAGCGGGCGTGGATCGTCGCAATCGCCTGGCCGACCACTGGGGCGTCGGTATTGACCTGGTTGACGAAGTAGTTGCCAAAGAGGTTCCGGCACGGCGTGCCGAGGTTGAGCACGTCGAGGGCGTCGGTCGCGGTGCATGCCAAGAGGGCACTGATGAACAGCTGATTGTCGTTGCCCCCGATGCCGACGGTCACCACCGACGTCGTGGGTTTCAAGGCATCGAACTGCGGCGGCTGATCGGGGTACTGCGCGGTGGTCATGTCGGCGGTGGTGGCGCTGCTGCAGCTGCGATCAGTCAGCGCCAAGCCCAGCGCGGCCGCGGTCAGGTGCGGATAGTTGACCGATGACTGGAAGCAGTCGAGCGGCGCGCCGGGGGCGGGCGGCAGCACCAGGGGCGCCGCGGTGTAGGAGTCGCCGAGGGCGACGTACGACGAGGGCGTCGCGACCGCAGTCGTGTGCGGCACCGCCCCGGCCGGGGCGCTGCTCGACAACAACGCCACCGTGAGGACAATTGTGACCGCCGCCGTGATGCGGGTTACCACCCGCCCAGATGTCCGCCTCGCGCCCTGCATATTGACCATGCCCTCCCTGGTGTGCGTTCCCGTTCTAGTCTGGTGGCGGCGGAGTCGGCGACGGCTGTCATCCCTGCCCGTCGCTGCAGCAAGGCGAGGACGACGGAGGACAACCGATGACCACCGAGCTGGCACCCCAGTTTGCAGTAACGGTGCGTGGCTATGACCGACCCCAGGTCGACGATTATGTCGATACCCTGCGGGAGTGGCTGGGCAATGCCACGCTTCGTATGGAGGAAGCCGAGTCCGAGAATGCCCATCTGCGCGAGCAGGTCGCGCTGCTGCGCAACCGCCTGGGCCAGGTCGACCAACACCTGAACGACAGCCCGCCGCGGAGCATGCAAGCGCTCGGTGATCGGGTGACCCGGATCCTGCAGCTGGCCGAGGAAGGGGCGATCGCCGTCCAGGCCGACGCCGACGCCGAGGCCGTGGCGGTCATCGGGCGGGCCCGTCAGGAGGCGGCCGACCTGATTGCCACGGCCCAGACCCGTCAGGCGGACATGGAAGCCTTCATCGCCGGGGCGGCCGACCAGGCCACGGTGCTGGTCCAGCAGGCCGAAGCTCGGGCGACCGAGTCGGCCAACCGGCTACTGGCCGAGTCCGAGGCCCAGGCGGCGGGACGCGAAGCGCAGGCGGCGGAACGAGGACAGGCGGTGGTCGCGGAGGCCGAGGCGCAGCGCGGGCGCATTCTCACCCAGCTGCGCGAGGAGCAGGAGGCCATGCGGGCCGAGTTGCACCGCCTGGAGGCCGAGCGAGACGAGATGCGCGATGGTCTGACCCGTTTGCGCGAGTCGCTGCATCGAACCATCGCCGAGTTGCCCGGAGGCGCCCCGCCACCACCCTCAGCGCCACCATCGTCGGGACCCCAGGCCCAGCCCCCGGCCGAACCCTCCTAGATCCGGGTCGGCCTCCGGCGCCGGCGCCCCTAGTGGGTGCCGGTCGGGGCGGCGGCGTGATCGACCAGCCAGATGATGCGATCGGCGGTCACCCGGGCGGCCGGGACATCTTCGCCGTCGTACACCGCCTGCATCGCCTCGCGCTTGGACTCGCCCGCGACGGTGAAGATCACCAGCCGGCCGCGGGCGATGCCGCTGTAGGTGAGGGTCATGCGGCGGTACGGGTTGCGGACCGACGGGTCCTCGTTCATGGTCACGAGCACGCCGGGATCGGCGTTGAGCGCGGGCGAGTTGGGAAACAGCGAAGCGGTGTGCCCGTCGGGTCCCATCCCGAGGTGCACCACGTCGATCCGGCCCATCTCCCCGAGGCGGAGCTGATAGGAGTCGGGTCCCTCCTCGCAGCGCATGGGGTACACCGCGTTGGCGGCGCCCACCTTCTCCAGCAGCGCCTGTCGCACCAGCAGCTGGTTGGAGTCCTTGTGGTCGGGCGGCATGCAACGCTCGTCGCTCCACAGGACGTTGACCAGCCACCAGTCGATCTGCTCGGCGCCGACGACGGCCAGCTTCTCGTAACAGGCTCGCGCCGTGGGCCCCCCCGACAGCGCCATCGAGAACTCCTCGTCGACGCGAACGTGGAACGCGTCCACCACACGCTCGGCGAAGGCGCTGGGTACGTCTTCGACGACGAAGAGTTCCCCGTTCACGCGACGCAGGTTAACTGGCGGTTAGCTCCCTCAGAGCCAGGCGTCCGCGGCGACGCCCGCGGCCAGGGCTTGTTGCCACACACGGTCCCGCCCCAGGTGCGTCAGGGCCTCCGACAGCGACCACACAAGTGAGTCGTCGGGGAGGGGAAGCAGCTCGTGGTGGCGGATGCTCCCGTCAATGACGGCGCTGGCTCGCACCAGTCGCTCGCCTTCCTCGCGTGCCACTTCGAAGGTGGCGTCTGACCCCGCCCGGAGCACCACCCGGGCGTGGCGGGCGTCGTGCAGCTCCATGTGCTCCTTGGGCAGGCCCAGGCGCGATCCCAGCCACCCGGCCAGGAGGCGCCGCGGGCCTCCCTTGCCGGTGACGTCCGCCGAGGTGATCTGGCGGGCGTAGGGCCGAAACTCCGGCGGATCGAAGAGGGCCGCAACCATTTCCCGCCACGGCCGCAGTCGCATCCACGAGAGGTCGACCACGGCCCGGCGGCCCGCAAGGGCGATCAGTCCCGCCACGTCCTGGGCTTGTTTGGTGTCGACCAGCACGCTGCTGGCCTTGGTGAGGACGGGTTCGGACACCGACGGAAGGGTGGCGGGGTACCACACGACGACCGGCAGGTCCGACAGGGTGAACGGTTCGATGATCGAGTCGAGGTGCTGCGCCGCATCACCTTTGACCAGGAGTGACACCTCGTCGAAGGTCAAGGGGTGGCCGTCGATCTCGGTCCCGTAGATTGTCACGCTGGCGTCGACGCCCGGTGCCGCCCCTCCCTCGGGCTGCGCCTGGACGACCAGCAGCCGGGCCGGATGGTGGGCGCCCAGCGCCCGCAGAACCTGGGTCGCCTGATACACCTCGTCGTCGCTGACTGCGATCGCAACCAGCGTCATGACCCAGGTGCGAGAGGCCGTGCGGGCCACGCTGCGCCGCAGCTGGGCCATGGTGTCGACGACCGCGCCCAGCCGGACGTCGGTTCCGTTCCAGCGGTTGAGGGCTACGGCGTCCGCCACCGCCGCCCCTCCCGGGCCAGCAGTTGATCGGCTTGTTTGGGGCCCCAGGTCCCGGCCGGGTAGCGGGCCAGCGGCGTGTCCTTGGACGCCCAGGCGGTGAGAATGGGGTCGACGATGCACCAGGACTGCAGCACCTCGTCACTGCGAATGAACAGCGTCGGGTCGCCGATCATGGCATCGAGCAGCAGCCGCTCGTAGGCGTCTGGTGCTTCCTCGAGGAACGCGGCACCGTAGGAGAAGTCCATGAGAACGTCGCGCACTTCGAACGCCTGACCAGGGACCTTGGCTCCGAAGCGCAGGCTGATGCCTTCGTCGGGCTGGATGCGCAACACCAGGGCGTTGGGGTGCAGATCGCGCGACTCATGGGCCCGGAACGGCAGGTGGGGGACCCGCTGGAACTGCAGTGCCACCTCGGTGACCCGTTTGGGGAGTCGCTTGCCGGTGCGCACGAAGATGGGTACCCCGGCCCAGCGCCAGTTGTCGACTTCGAGCTTCATGGCGACGTAGGTCTCGGTGCGGCTGTCGGGCGCCACGCCGTCCTCTTCCCGGTAGCCGGGCACGGCGATGCCCTCCGACCAGCCGGCCTCGTACTGGGCCCGGACCACGTCGGTCGGAACCTGTTCGACGGACATGATCTTGACGGCCCGCAGGACCTTCACCTTCTCGTCGCGGATGCCCTGGGCGTCGATCGTGGCGGGTGGCTCCATGAGAGTGAGTGACAGAACCTGCATCACGTGGTTCTGGACGATGTCGCGCAAGGCGCCTGCGGTCTCGTAGAACCCGCCCCGATGCTCCACTCCGAGCGCCTCGGCCACCGTGATCTGGACGTGATCGACGTAGCGGCGATCCCAGATGGGCTCGAAGATGGCGTTGGCGAAGCGCAGGGCCAGGACGTTCTGCACCGTTTCCTTGCCCAGGTAGTGGTCGATCCGGTAGATCTGGGTCTCGTCGAAGTTGCGGTGCAGCGCGTCATCGAGGTGCTGGGCGCTGGCCAGGTCACGGCCGAAGGGCTTCTCGATCACGAGGCGGACGAAGCTGTCCGGCCGCGAGGCGGAGTTGAGGCCGGCCGCCCCCAAGGCGTCGGCGACCGGTTCGAACACCGACGGGACCGTCGCCAGATAGAAGAGGCGATTGCCCGACGTCCCCCGGTCGGCGTCGACCTCCTCGAGGACGGCCTTCAGCCGTTCCATGGTGTCGGCCCCGCCATAGGCGCCGGACACGTAACGGAACCCTTTGACGAGTTCGGCCCATGCCGGGCCGCCATCGGGGACGGCATCGATCAGCTTGGACCGGAAGTCGTCGTCGCTCATGGGGCTGCGGGCCACCCCCACCACCGCAAACGTCGAGGGCAGCAGGCGGCGGCGCGCCAGCGAGGCGACGGCAGGCATCAGCTTGCGGGCCGTCAGGTCGCCCGAGGCTCCGAAGACGACCAGCACACCCGGCGGGGCGCGCCGTCCCTGCTCCAATCCCGCGGCCAGTGGATTGGCCTCCATCGATTCGGCGCTGGTCATGCGATCACGACCCGACGGGCCATTGTGGTCGTCACCGGCTGGAGGTCAGACCGGCTACAGCTGGGACGCTTTGTCGGTGAGCGCCTGCTGTAGTTCGTCGAAGCTCTTGGCGAAGCTCGCAACCCCTTCGTCCTCGAGGAGCACGGCCACTTCGTGCATGTCGATGCCGAGATCGCCCAGCGCCGCCAGGTCAGCCTTGGCCTGATCGACCCCTTGGTCGATGGTCCGGGCGACGACGCCGTGATCCAGGAACGCTGCGACCGTGGCGTCGGGCATGGTGTCGACGGTGTGCGGGCCGATCAGGTTCTCGACGTAGTACAGGTCGGGAAACGCCGGGTTCTTGGTCGACGTCGACGCCCACAGGGGCCGCTGGCGGTGCGCACCCTGGGCTCGTAGCGTTGCCCAGCGATCGCCGGAGAACGCCTTCTCGAAGTGTTGGTAGGCCAGCTTGGCCTGGGCGATGGCGGCTTTGCCGCGCAACGCCTGGCCCTTTTCCCCAACCTTGTCGAGCCGGCGGTCGACTTCGGTGTCCACCCGGCTCACGAAGAACGACGCCACGCTGTGGACCTGGGTCGGGTCCCCGCCACCGCCCACCCATGCCTCCAGCCCTTCGAGGTAGGCCTCGATCACGTCGTCGTATCGGCCCAGGCTGAAGATCAGGGTGACGTTGATGTTGCGGCCCTCGCTGATCATCTGCTGGATGGCCGGCACACCCTCGGCGGTCGCCGGGATCTTGACCATCAGGTTGGGCAGATTGATGCGCTGGTGCAGATTGCGGGCCGCCTCGATGGTGCCCGCGGTGTCGCGCGCCAGGCTCGGCGCCACTTCGAGTGAGACGTAGCCGTCGCCGCCCCCGCTCTGGTCGTACAGCGGCCGCAGCACCCCGCACGCCTTGGTGACGTCGTCGACCACCAGGTCCCAGTACGCGTCGTCGACGCTCTCGCGCTCGGTCAGCCGGCGAAAGTCGTCGTCATAGTCGGCCGAGCCTTCGATGGCCTTCTGGAAGATGGTGGGGTTGGAGGTCACCCCCCGGATCCCGGCGGCAACCAGCTCCTGGAGCCGACCGGTGGTGAGGTAGGACCGCATGAGATTGTCGATCCACGGGCTCTGGCCCTGCTGGGCGAACAGCTGGTGCAGCCGGGTGTCGGTCATTCGATGTCTTCGACCTCCTCGAGGATGTCGGCGTCAACGTCGTCTTCGTCGTCGAAGTCCATGCCGCCGAAGGTGTCGAGCAGCTGGCGGGCCCGGTTGGCCACGTTGTCGGGGGTGAAGCCGAACTCGGCCAGCACCTCTGCGCCGGGAGCCGAGGCGCCGAAGTGGTCGATGGACACCCAGTCGTCGGCCCATTTGGACCAACCGAACGACGTCGCCGCCTCGACCGACAGCACCGGCGTGTCGTACCCGAGCACCTCGGCTTGGTAGTCCTCGGTCTGCAACTCGAACAGTTCCCACGAGGGCAGCGACACCACTCGGGTGTTGATGTCGTCGGCCTCCAGCAGCTTGGCCGCCTCGACGCAGACCGAGACCTCGCTTCCGGTGCCGATGAGGACGACATCGGGTTCGTCGCCGCCGGACACGAGGACGTAGCCGCCCTTGGCGACGTCGGCGTAACGCTCGGACGTCCCCTCCAGCACCGGGATGGCCTGGCGGCTCAGGATCAGGGCGGTCGGACCGTCGCTGTCCACCGCGATGCGGTAGGCGTGCGCCGTCTCGTTGGCGTCGGCGGGGCGGATGACCCGTAGCTGGGGCATGGCCCGCAGCGACGCCAGATGCTCGATGGGCTGGTGGGTCGGGCCGTCCTCACCCAGGCCGACGGAGTCGTGGGTCCAGCTGTAGATGACCTTGGCCTCACTGAGCGCCGCCAACCGCACGGCGCCACGCATGTAGTCGCTGAAGATGAAAAAGGTCCCCCCCATCGGCAGGACGCCGCCGTGGAGGGCCATGCCGTTCATCATTCCCCCCATGGCGTGCTCCCGAACGCCGAAGGCAATCTGGCGCCCGCCGGGGTGCTCGGGACTCTGAAGCTCGGCGTTGTCGAGCTTGGTGCCGGTGTTACCCGTGAGATCGGCACCGCCGCTGACCAGGCCCGGGACGACGTCGAGGGTCGAGTTGACGCAGGACTTGACGGCCTGGCGGGTGGCCAGTTTCTCGCCCGCCGGCCAGGTCGGCAGCTTGGCCGCCCAGCCGGTGAGGCCCCGGCCCAGCAGGGCGGCGTCCCACGCGTCGCGGTCGCCGGTCCAGTCGGCCAGCCGCTGCTCCCACTCCTGGCGGAGCGCCTGGCCCCGGGGGATGGTCTGGCGGTAGAAATCCAGCACCTCTTCGGGCACCCAGAAGGACTCGTCGGCGGGCAGGCCCAGGATCTCCTTGGTGGCCCGGATCTCGTCGACACCCAGAGGCTCGCCGTGGGCAGAGGGGGTGTCGGTCTTGTGGGGCGACGGCCAGCCGATGTGGCTGCGCAGGATCAGCAGCGACGGCTTGTCCTCGACGGCCATGGCGCCGCGGATGGCGCCCTCCAGGGTGTCGAGATCGTTGGCCGCCTCGCCCAGGTTGTTGACGTCCCACCCGTAGGCCTCGAAACGCTTGCCGGCGTCATCGGTCAGGGATATTTCGGTGGGTCCGTCGATGGTGATGTGGTTGTCGTCATAGACGTAGACGAGGCGGCCCAGGCCGAGGTGACCGGCGAGCGACGCCGCTTCGTGGCTGATGCCCTCCATGAGGTCGCCGTCACTGCAGAAGACAAAGGTGTGGTGGTCGACCAGGTCGGCGCCGTACGTGGCCCGGAGAAAGCGCTCGGCGACGCCCATACCGACACCGTTGGAAAACCCCGCGCCCAGGGGACCGGTCGTCACCTCGATGCCCGGGGCGTGGTGGACCTCGGGGTGACCGGCCGTCTTGCTGTGGAGCTGGCGGAAGTTCTTCAGGTCGTCGAGCGTGAGGCCGTAACCGGTGAGGTACAGCATCGAGTACAGCAGGATCGAGGCGTGGCCGCAGGACAGGATGAAGCGGTCACGGTCGGGCCAGTCGGGTTCGGACGGATCGTGGCGCATGATCCGGGTCCAGAGCACATGGGTCAGCGGCGCCAGCGCCATCGCCGTGCCTGGGTGACCCGAATTGGCCTTCTGCACCGCGTCCATGGCGAGGCCCCGAATGACATTGATTCCCAGCTGCTCGATGTCGCTGTCGCTCATGGAACAACCCTACCCAGGCTGGAACGGCGACAGCATTTGCGGGACGCGGTCTTGCGCGACACGGCGACCGGGGGGCCGCTTCTACCTGCCTAGGCGGGTTCGGAGCCCGCCACCGGCGAATCGGGCGAATCGGGCGGCGCGGGCGAATCGGGCGGCGCCGTCGGTGCGGGAGGCTCCCGAGAAGCCGGAACCTGCGGTGCCGGCTCCTCGAACAGGGCCATCGAAGCGGTGAAGCCGTGGACGAAGTTGCGGCCGCCCACTGGTCCGAGCTCGCCCGCCGCGAAGAATCCCGCGACGGGCGGGTCACCGAGAAGGTCTCCGACCACTCCCGCGTCGTGGTCGGGCTTGGTGAACAGGCGGGTGCCGCGTCCATTGCAGGTGAACAGCAGGACCCCGTCGGCCCGGCGGTCGGTCAACAGTTCGCGCAGCTCCTCGTCCGCCGCGTCGGCATCGCGCACGTGGAACTGGACGGTCGTGCCCACCTCGACCGCGTCGCCGATTGCAATCGCCCCGTTGGCCCGGTCAGCGCCCACCACGTTGCGGATGAGGAAGTCGCCCCGGCCGAAGTCCACCTTGTGCTCGTCGATCACGATGCCCATGTGCAGGCCCTGGTTGATCAGCTCGATATCGCGCTCGGACATCCCTTCTTTGGCCATCTGGACGAGCCGCTGCAGGGCCGGTTGGCCGGCCAGCTCGTAGATGATGTTGCCTTCGGTGCGCGTCACTGCCAGCGGCCGGCCGATGGGGCGGCAGCCCTGGGAGACGACGCTCGACAGGGTTACCCCGGGGCCGATCAGCACCCCGACCGC
>JAUTXN010000190.1 GCA_030838045.1 Acidimicrobiaceae bacterium | reverse complement strand
GTCGCCCACTCAGGACAGCACAGCAGCCAGGTGTTTCCGACGTGTTGCCGGGTGTTGAACGGTCGCGCACATACGTCCTGGTGGGCAGGATACTGCGGGGAAAAGCCTCGCCGTTCCCGGCGCGCCCACGGCGACGGGCTTCGGGTGCCGTGGCGCGTCGGGCTGAGCGGGATTCGCGTCCCGCCGTCCACCCACGAGCGCGCACCGCAGAAACCCCGCTGGGACCTTCGCAGCTCGGACTTGGGACTCGTGGCCCTACCCGGGGGCGGCTTCACGGATCAGGATCGAGACATGACCGATGCCCAGGTCCGCGAAGCGGGTTGCGCCGTGGCCGCCGACACCATGCCCGCAGGAGCGGGGGACCTGTGGGTGGGGATCGACAGCGTCGCCATCCCGGTGACCGACCTGAGGGTGGCCGCGGCCTGGTTCGCACAGGCCCTCGGTTTCGAAACCGGTCCCGCCCGGGAGCCCGATCACGAGGCCACGGTTGCCCTGAGGCATCCCAGTGGCGCACGCGTGGTGCTGTACCCGGCGCCGGACCGGGCGGCCGCCATGGCCGGGTTCCCGGTCTTGTCGCTCGACGTCGCCAGCCGGACGAGCCTTGACGACCTTGGCGCCCACCTCAGCCGACGCGGCGTCCTGCACACCCAGGTGCACCAGGCCGACGGTGCCTCGGTGGTACGGATGTGGGGTCCCGACATGATCCAGGTCCGCATCTACTGGCGCCCGTAGGCATCAGCAGCGATACGGGTGTCGCCTCGGCCCCTGTCGCGAGTGGTACGACAGGCAGACCTATGGCAACGCAACCGGGGCGTCGCGCCCGTAGCTCCCACACGCTGGACGAGGCCTCGGTGTGAACCGGATCGACCCGTCTGCGACGACGTCGGTGCCGTTGGATCTGGCGGCCGCCGCCCGCCTGCCGGTCGCCCAGGTGCTGGAACGCTTGGGCGCCGCCGAGGGTGGCCTCAGCGCCGCCGAGGTGACGCGGCGACAGCACGTGTTCGGCGCCAATGTGCTGGCCTCGCATCGGGTGACCGCGATGGGTGTACTGGTCCGTCAGCTGCGCAACCCGTTGCTGATCTTGTTGCTGGCCGCCGCGGGCGTCTCGGCCGCGACCGGCGACACGACCGACGGCGGCATCATCGCCGCCATCGTGGTCTTGAGTGTGGGGCTGGGCTTCGTCAACGAGTACCGCTCCGAGGTCGCGGTCGCGGCCTTGCACGCCAACATCCGCTACCAGGCGCTGGTGTGGCGCGACGAGGCCGCACGGCGCGTCGACGTGCAGGACCTCGTGCCGGGCGACATGGTGGCATTGAGCGTCGGCGACCTGGTCCCGGCCGACGTGCGCCTCGTCGAAGCGAACCAGCTCGAATGCGACGAGGGTGTGCTCACCGGCGAATCCATGGCGGCCGCCAAGACGGTCGAGCCGAACGTGAGCGACTCGGCGGTCGATCTCCCGTCGTGCGCCTTCATGGGCACCGTCGTGCACCAAGGCTCGGGGCGGGCCGTGGTGGTCGCCACCGGTTCGTCCACCGCCTTCGGGAAGATCGCGGTCGGCCTGGGCGAGCGCCAGGCCGAGACGGCGTTTCAAGCCGGCTTACGGGGCTTCTCGAAGTTGCTCGTGGGTGTCGCGGCGGTGTTGACGGTCTCGATCTTCGTGATCAATGTGGCGTTCTCCCGCCCGCTGCTCGAGGCGCTGCTGTTCTCCTTGGCCATAGCCATCGGGATTACGCCCCAACTGCTGCCCGCGATCGTCAGCGTCAGCCTGTCGACCGGGTCACGGCAGCTCGCCCGGCGCCACGTGCTCGTGAAGCGGCTGGTCACCATCGAGGACCTCGGGAACATCGAGGTGCTGTTCACCGACAAGACCGGCACGTTGACTGAGGGTGCGATCACCTTCGATCAAGCCCTCGACGCGTCGGGAATGCCGGCGGCGGCGGTTCTTGCGCTCGGCTTGGTGTGCAACGAGGCGACGATGACCGCCACCGGCGCGGCGGGTGGAAACAGCCTCGACGTGGCCCTGTTGACAGCGCCCGGTGCCGGTGCCATCGCGGCGGGCGGTCCGTCGAGTTATCAGCGAGTCGCGGTCCTCCCCTTCGACCATGACCGCCAGCTCTGCTCGGTCGCCGCCCGTGGTCCCGATGGCAACACGGTCCTCGTGACCAAGGGTGCGCCGGAAGCGGTTTTCGCCCGCTGCATCGACGTTTCGTCCAGGGCGCACGAGACATTGGCGCGCCTGTTCGGCGACGGCGCCCGAGTCGTGGCAGTGGCCACTCGGGTCGCTCCTGGTCTTGTCCAACCAACGGCCGCCGACGAGCGCGACCTCGGTCTGGCGGGCTTCTTGACCTTCGTCGACCGGCCGAAAGCCGACGCGGGCGAGGCGATCGCCAAACTGAATCGCATCGGTATCGCCGTCAAGGTCATCACCGGTGACAACGGCACCGTCGCCGCCAAGGTGTGCCGGGACCTCGGCGTCGATGTCCAAGGAATTCTCACCGGCGCCGAGCTCGAGCTCATCGACGACGACCATCTGGCGGCGGTCATCCCGGCCACGACGGTCTTCGCCCGGGTCAGCCCCGACCAGAAGTCACGCATCATCAAGGCCGCCCGGCGCAGCGGCGTCGACGTCGCCTTCCTCGGCGACGGAGTCAACGACGCCGTGGCGTTGCACGCCGCCGACGTCGGGATCTCGGTCGAGTCCGCCACCGACATCGCCAAGAACGCGGCCGACATCGTGCTCCTGGACAAGGACCTCGGCGTGCTGGCCGAGGGAGTAATGGAGGGGAGGCGCATCTTCGCCAACACCTTGAAATACGTCCTGATGGCCACGTCGTCGAACTTCGGGAACATGTTCAGTGCCGCCGGCGCGTCGCTGTTCCTGACGTTCCTGCCGATGCTGCCATCCCAGATCCTGCTGAACAACCTGCTCTACGACGTGGGCCAGCTCGCCATCCCGACCGACCGAGTCGACGCCGAGGTGCTCGCTCGACCGGCGGCGTGGGACATCGGCTTCGTCCGCCGTTTCATGAGCGTCTTCGGGCCGATCAGTTCGATCTTCGACTTCATGACCTTCTTCGTCATGCTGACAATCCTCCACGCGACGCACAACGAGTTCCGCAGCGGCTGGTTTGTCGAGTCGCTCGCCACCCAAACCCTGGTGGTGTTCGTGATCCGGACCCGACGGGTCCCCTTCATCCGCAGCCGGCCCAGCAAAGCCATGATCGTGACCCCGATCACCTGCGCCGTCGCAGGAGCCGTGCTGCCGTTCACACCGCTGGCCCACCTCCTCGGCTTCACCGCGCTGCCGCTGAGCTTCTTCCTCATCCTGATCGGGATGATCGTCACCTACCTCGTCCTGGTCGAGATTGCCAAGAGCCGCTTCTACGCCGCTCAGCCCCACCCGCGCCGCCCGGCGCTCACGGCCGAACAGCGCCACCATC
>JAUTXN010000223.1 GCA_030838045.1 Acidimicrobiaceae bacterium | reverse complement strand
GGCTCGACGTGCGGTGCCCTGATCGGCACCACCCTGGCGCCCGGTGCCGCATCGGCACCGTGCAGCTTCACCGGCAGCTTCAACGGCGCGGGCGGGGCCAGCCAGACCGACATCGTCACGGTGACGGGCAAGGACACCCAGGGCAACACGGCCACCGCCAACGCCCGGGCCACCGTCGGCATCACCGCCCCGCCGACCGCCCCGCCCCTGGCCCTCACCGGCCTGGACAACCGCCGTCCCATCGCGCTGGCGGGCGGGTTGATCCTGAGCGGCCTGCTCCTTGCCCTCGTCGGGTGGCGCCGGCGTCGCTACGACTGAGGAATCGGGGAAAATCCTCGCCCGATCTGATCAGGCGTCACGGGGGCGACCAGCCAAGCGCTGGTCGCCCCCAGCCCGTTCCCGGCTCAAGCAGGTCATCCCCGGAACCCGCCCTCCGGCTGTAACCCGGCGTCCGCGCCCGCGAACCCGGCGCCCGGGCCCGTGGTGGCCGCGCCACCCGGGTCCGGGCCACCCGGGGCGAGCGGACCAGGCGCCTGGCCACTGGCACCCGCACACCTGGTGCCCGCCCGCCCGGGTCCGGCTTGTCCAGCGCACTGGCGCCTGAGCGCTAGCGTCGCCCACCATGGTTGACGCCCTACTCGGCGAGGTGACCGAGCTGCTCCAGCACCTCATCCGCAACGAGTGCGTCAACGACGGCACCATCGAGTCGGGCCACGAGGATCGCAGTGCCGATCTGCTCGACGACTACTTCTCGGGTGCGGGCCTCGACGTCGAGACCTACCAGCCCTGGCCGGGCCGCACGTCGCTCGTCGCCCGGATCGAGGGGCACGACCCGGATGCGCCGTCGGTGTGCCTCATGGGTCACACCGACGTGGTGCCCGTCACCCCCGACCACTGGACGCGTGACCCCTTCGGTGGCGAGCTGATCGACGGCGAAGTGTGGGGCCGCGGCGCGATCGACATGCTCAACCTGACCGCTTCAATGGCGGTCGCGACCCGACACCTGGCCCTCGACGGGTTCCGCCCGGCGGGGACGCTTGTGTACCTGGCGGTCGCCGACGAGGAGTCGGGCGGGCACCACGGCGCCGCGTGGCTGGCCGAACACGCCTGGGACGCCATCGGTACCGACTACGTCCTCACCGAGTCGGGTGGGATCCTCACCCCCTCGCCCACCGGTCCGCAGGTGACGGTGACCGTGGCCGAGAAGGGGGTGGCCTGGCGCCGGCTGCGGATAAGCGGGACCCCGGCGCACGGTTCCATGCCGTTCGGCTCCGACAACGCCATCGTCAAGACGGCCGAGGTCGTGCGGCGCCTGGCGGAGTTCCGACCCCGCGCCCAGATCGGGGAACTATGGCGGTCCCTGGTGGAGCACACCGTCTTCGACGACGACCTGCGGGCCGCCCTTCTCGACCCCGAGCAGGTGTGGGATGCCTGTGCCCGGTGCGACGATCCCCGCACCGCCAAATACTGGCACGCCTGTACCCACACGACGTTCTCACCCAATGTGGTCCATGGCGGCATCAAGACCAACGTGATTCCCGACGTGGTCGACCTGGACGTCGACATCCGGACGCTGCCCGGCCAGACCAGGGAGGATGTGGCCCGCTACCTCGACGAGGCCCTGGGCGATCTCGCCGGTCAGGTGGAAGTCACGGCGTTGCAGAACGTGATCTCGACGTCGTCGCCGACCGACACGCCGATGTGGTCGGTGCTGGAGCGCCTGGCGGGTGCCGTGTATCCGGGCGCCACGCTGCTACCCCGCATCACCGCGGGCGGGACCGATGCCGGGTACTTCCGCCAGCGGGGCAGTGTCGCCTACGGATGCGGGCTCATGAGCCCCGGGGTGACCTACGAACAGTTCGCCAACCGGTTCCACGGCAACGACGAGCGGATCGACGTGGAGTCGCTACGCCTGACCACCGACCTGTGGTTCGGCGTGGCCCACGAGTTCCTGGGCTGAGGGGCCGCCGGGCGGGATAGCTCGCGGCTCGGCCCAGACCGACATCTCGACCAGCTCCGGGCCGCCGTAGGACGTCACCATGGCCACGTCGATCGCGTCGCGTCCCCGACCGATCAACACCCGGCCCGAACGCGCCTGGTTGTTGCGGGGGTCGAAGGTGTACCAGCGGCCACCGAGGTACACCTCGGTCCAGGCGCAGAAGTCCATGGGATCATGCGGCGGCGGTACACCGATGTCGGGGAGGTAGCCGAAGACGTAGCGGGCCGGGATGTTGAGGGCCCGCAGGAACGTGATCATGAGGTGGGCGAAGTCCCGGCACACGCCTTCGCCCGTTTGATACACCTCCACCGCGGTCTTGGTCGGTGAGCTGCTGTCGGCACAGAACGTGACGTGCTGGTGCACGAAATCGCTGACCGCCTGGACGCGGGACATCCCCCTCGGGAGGTCACCGAAGTGCTTCCAGGCCGCGTCGCCGAGGACGTCGGATTGGCAGAAGCGGCTGGGCAGGGTGAACGCCAAGGCGTCGTCGGGAAGGTCGGCGGGCGCTACTTCGGCTGCGTACCAGTCGCGAACGTCGATCTGCTCGCTCACGAGGACGTCGGCGTCATAGCGCAGCGTCAGCAGACCGGGGGGGAACGTCAGCCGGCGGCAGGTGTTGCCGAAGTGGTCGACGTAGGACCGCGATGCCACGAGGGGGTCGGTGGTCCACTGGTGGCGCACCACCTCGGGCCCGTCGGTGCGAGGTTCGACCTGGAGTATCGCCGCGGTCGGCACCTCCGACCGGAAGGCGAAGAGGCAGCCGACGCCGAGGGTGAGCACCGCAGAAGATTGGCACAGCTCGGTCAAGGCCGTGTCTCAGGTATGTGAACCGATCATGAATGAGGCTTGACAAGGCGTCTGTGCCGATTCGGCGCTATTTGCTGATTGGAGGTCACATACGCACTTCCAATCGGCACATAGCTCTGAATCCGCACAGACGCCGCCGGCCGGACCGGCCATGCCGGCGGGATGGCTAGCGCAGCGGCCGTCGCCGGGAAGCCGCGAGGGTGACAAAGCCGAGGACCAGAAGGATCAGGGCGGCGGCGCTCGGACCTCGGACATCGGCACCGGTGAACGAAAGGGCGCCGGGTTCGGTCGGAGCCGGCGTGGCGGAGCCGGACGCGGCGGTGACGGTCAGGGTGGTCTGGGCCTGAGTGGTTCCGGTGGTGGTGCTGACCACGACGGTGTGCGTTCCCGGGGCTGTGCCGGCCGGAATGGTCACGGTTGCCTGATAGCCGCCCAGGGCGTTCGCGGTCGTGGTGGCGAGCAGTACGGGGTCACTGAACAGCGTCAGGTGCAGCTGGCTACCGCCGGGGAACCCACCCCCGCTGACCACTGTCGTGTCGCCCGCCTCAACGGTCGAGGGGCTGACGTGCGCCGAGGGACCGGCGCCCGCCGTGGTGCTGGTGGTCGTGGTCGTCGGCGGGGGCAGCGTCGTGGTCGTCGTGGTCGATGTCGTCGTGGTGGAGGTGGTGGTCGGGACTTCGGGGATCGTCGTCGATGTCGTCGTTGAACCGGTGGTCGTGGTCGTCGGCCTCACGGTGGTGCTGGTACTGGTACTGGTGGTCGATCCGATGGTGGTGCTGGTGGAGGTGGTGGTCGTGCCCGGGATGGTGGTGCTGGTGGTGGTCGTGGTCGTGCCCGGGATGGTCGTACTCGAGGTGGTTGTGGTCGGCGGCACCGTGGTCGACGTCGTGGTCGTGGGAGGCACGGTCGTCGTGGTGGACGTCGTCGTGGTGACGGCCGCGGTCACGATGACGGCCTCCGCCGGGTCGTTGCACGCGGTCGGCCCCGCCGGGTTGCTGTTGGCGTCACCGCTGTAGCTCGCCACCCATCGGTAGGTGCCCGGCGACGTCGTCGGGAAAAGGGCCGATGCATAGTTGCCGATGCCATTGACCGCCTTGGTCGAGCTTGTCGCCGGCGGCCCGGTGCAGGTGGAGTTGTCCGGGCCGAACAGATCGAAGGTGATCGTGCCGGTGGGGGAGAAGCCGCCCGTGAGGCTGGCCGTGTCACCGATCGTGGCTCCCACCGTCACCGGCCCTGACGCCTGCGTAGCGATCGTGGTGTTGGCCTTGGTGACGGTCACACTCTCGTTGGCGGCGCCACACCCACTTGACACGGGTTTGTTGCCCGCGTCGCCGCTGTAGGACGCGGTCCAGCGGTAGACGCCGACCGCGGCGACTGTGAATGCACCCGACAGGTACGCCCCGTTGCCCGCGTTGACGCTGGTCACCGACGTGAAGGCGGGCGCACCGGTACATGCTGCGTTGTCGGGACCGAACAGATTGAAGGTGATGCTGCCGGTCGGGGTGTTGCCGCCGGCCAGCGTGGCCGTGTCGGTGACGGTCCCGCCGACCACCACCGGCTGCGAGGCGGTGGTCGACATCGTCGGCGTCACCATGGCCGCCGTGACGACTACCGATTCGCCGTCGGTGAGACAGCCGCTGATGGGCGTCGCTCCGTTGTTGAGATCCCCGCTGTACAACACCTGCCACCGATAGGTGCCCGCGACGGTCGGCACGAAGCTGGGTGAGGGATAGGTGCCGCTCCCTTCGTTCACCGACACGTCCGCGGTGAAGACCGGTGGGCCGAAGCAGAAGGTGTCGGTCGGTCCCGAGAGCTTGAAGGTGATCGTGCCGGTGGGGTTGAATCCACCGATCGTGGCGGTGTCGTGGATGCTGGCCCCGACGGGCGCGGTCATGGGCGTCGCCGTGGTGGCCAATCCCGTGGGGAACTTGCCGACGATCACCGTTTCACTGGGGGCGCCGCAGGGCGTCGGGCCCGCCGGGTTGTTGTTGGC
>JAUTXN010000210.1 GCA_030838045.1 Acidimicrobiaceae bacterium | reverse complement strand
TCCTCGACGGTTGGGGCGCCCATCCGATCGAGATGAGCCTGATCGATGACATGGAAAATGCCGGCGTGCACGTCCGCTGGTTCCGCCCGTTGCGTCGGTTCCGGCCCGGTGAGGTCAATCACCGCACACACCGAAAAGTCCTGATCGTCGACGAAACGATCGGGTTCACCGGCGGCGTCGGCATCTCGGACCTTTGGCAGGGGAACGCGCAGAAACCCGACGAGTGGCGAGACAGCCATTTCCGGGTCGAAGGACCATGCGTCGACGGCCTCCGAGCGGCATTCCTCGACAATTGGATCGAGACCGACTCGCTGCTGTTCGACGGAGCCCACGATCGCTTTCCCGACCAGCCGAAGCCCGGTGACACGATGGTGCAGTGCGTCCGGGGCGCATCGGAGACGGGGCGCAGCGACGTTTCCACCCTCTTTCGCACCCTCTTGCAAATCGCCGAGCGGCAGGTGCGAATAACGACGGCCTATTTCGTGCCCGACGACGATCTCATCGCCCGGCTCGGCGACGCGGTCGACCGGGGCGTCAACGTCCAGATCCTTCTGCCCGGCCCGAACGCCGACAAGCGGTTCGTACAACTGGCGGGCGAAGCCGACTTCGCCGAGTTGCTCGCCAAAGGTATCGAGCTGTGGAACTTCCAGCCGTCGATGCTGCACGCCAAGATCATGACCGTCGACGGCCTCGTCGCCAACATCGGCTCGGCCAACCTCAACACCCGCTCCCTGCATGCCGACGAGGAGATCAACCTCGTCGCCATGGACCCCCAAGTCGTCGAAATCCTCGACCTTCATTTCGAGGAGGACCTCGAACGGAGCGTCCGAATCCGTTCGAGCCGGTGGCGCAAGCGCTCCGTTGTCCAACGGGTGGCCGAACGGATCACCACGCCGCTGCGCCGCCTGTCGTGAGCCGAGTGGTCGTGAGCCGAGTGGTCGTGAGCCGGGCAATCGTGAGCCGGGCAGTCGGAGCCGTCCCATGTTGACTCTCGTCGTGACGGCACTCTTCATGTTTGCCGCCGGACTGACGATGTGGTGGCTCGGGCTGCGGTGGCCGGCCATCGTGGCGCCGCAAGTCTCGTCCCGACGCATTTGGTCGGCGGTACGGCGTCATCCGCGTCTTGCCGACGCCGCCGACTCTCCGAGCGATCCCGCGGTCACGACCGGTCTGGCCCTCACGGCGGCATCCGCGATCCTCGTCGGTGGCGTCGTCGCGGTCGGGCTGCTGCTGTTGATGGTTCGCACCAAACTCGGCTTTGCCCACTTCGACCAGGGGGCGGCGCAGTTCGCGGCCCGCCACGCCAGCGCGGCATCTACGACGGTACTCCGGGACTTCTCCCAACTGGGGGGAGCACTGGTGGCGGTGCCGCTCGCCATCGTCGTCGCCATTGTCGCGGTTTGGCGCTACCGCTCGGCCGCGGTCGTCGGTTTCCTCGCCTTCGTCGTCGGTGGACAATTTGCGATCGCCGACCTGATCAAGTGGATCGTCGACCGCACCCGGCCCAACATCGATCGCCTCACCGGATTCAACGGACCGTCATTTCCGTCGGGGCACGCCACGACCGCGGCGGCCACCTTCGCCGCCTTCGCGCTCCTCGCGGGGATGGGCCGCTCGTCTCGCGCCAAAGCCGCCCTAGCCGCGGTGGCGGTTGCGCTGGCGGTTGGCGTCGCGTGCACCCGGGTGTTCCTCGGGGTGCACTGGCTGACCGATGTCCTGGCCGGCCTGGCGCTCGGATGGGCGTGGTTCGCTCTCTCCTCCATCGCTTTCGGTGGCCGCATCCTGCGCTTCGGCGCCCCGGTGGCGCAGGCTCAAGAGGTGGCCCAGGTCACCGACGGCCTCGACCGGGCGGCCCCCAGCCCGTCGCCCACGGGAGCTTCAACCCAATAGCCCTGGGGAAAATTTGCCCGCTGGTGGATTGGCCCGCTGCGGGGCCGGCCCAGCGTGTGGCCGGCTCGGGAAAATCCGCCGATGCGGCAGCAGGCGTCGCCCCGACTGCTAGGCCCCAGACGCGCTGCTGGCGGGCAACGCACCCGCCCCTGCTCGCAACAGGCGTTCGACCCGAGGTGTGAGCCGGCCGGCGGCGGTGAGTGCCTCCGTGAGCACCGGGATCGTCGCGCCGACGGTCGATGGCGGCAGCTTGCGGCTGGTCAGGACGCCGCTCAGCCATACCAGGAACTCCACGAATATCCGGTCGTCGTCGACGAGCAGCGAGACGGCCAGAAACTGGAAGATGTAGGCGATGTCTTCTCGGGTGCGGGCCAACTGCCGCTCGTCGAGCGCGGCCATGCCGGGCAGGGAGTCGGGCAGGAGGACCATGGTGTGGTCGACCAACTCCGGGCGTGCCAGTTCGATGGACGACCATGCCTCGTTGTCGGCGAATGGCGTGGGGTGGGTGTCGGGCCGGCTGCGGGACCACGCTTTGAGCTGGCGCGACGCACCCGCCATGTTCTTCGCCCAGGCATCGGCGCCCACGCGCAGCGCGGCATGGTCGTCACGGCCGAATCCTCGGCCACCCGCCATGACCGGAATACCCGCTCGGTGGGCTGCTTCCACCGATCGCACGGCACCGGGCAGGAACAGCGGCAGCGAGCAGCTCAGGCACACCGCGGCCGGTTGCAGCTCGGCAAGGTAGCGCTCCAGGTGGTCAGCTGGCAGGGAGCCGCCGAGGAAGCGGACGCGGTAGCCCTCGGTCCGCAACAGCTCGGCCGCCATGCGAGCCGGCAGCACGTGCCAGTCGCCCTCGACGCAAGACACCGCGATCGTGGTGTCGCCGGTCGGCGGTGGTGCGGCGGCGCCCACCTGCGCCAGCATCGAGTCGGTGATCGAGGTGGCGACGTGCTCGTCGGCGACGCTGCACCGATTGTCCTCCCAACGCCGGCCGATCTCAGCCTGGGCGGGCACGAGGACGTCGAGGATGATCTGTCGGGGCGAATGGTGGGCCAGGAGGGCTTCGATCTGGTGTCGGGCGCCATCGAGGTCGCCCTCCAGAAGGCGCTCGACGTACGGGCCAGCCTCTTCCTGCGTAACTGCGGTGGGCGCGTTCGTTGGATCAAAGTACACCGGTCAGGGCGTGGGCCAAGAAGCCCCTTTCCTGTGCTCGGCTTGCGGCCCCCGCGATTCAATCCGCACCGTCGCGCCTTCGAGGCGCGTTACGCCAACGCTCCGGCGAGGCTCGGGGTAGACCGGAGTGTCTCCAATCCGTGACGGATCCGGCTCTTGACCGTGCCTTCTGGTTGCTCCAGGAGCTGAGCCACTTCCCGGTAGCTGTGGTGCCCGAAATAGGCCAGATCGATGGCGACCCGTTCGTTGTGCGGTAGCGCGTCGAGCGAAGCCCGGACGTCCGCGGCCTGATCGGCCGCGACCACGGTGTCGTCAAGGTCCGCTCGGGGTTCCGGCACGGCCCAGTAGCGGTCTTGGCGGCGCCGCCGGCTTTCCTCGGACCGATACATGTCGATCGAGCGGTTGTGCACCAAGGTCAGCAGGTAGGTGCGCAATGATCCGCGAGAGGGATCGAAGCGGGTCGGGTCGCGCCACAAGACGAGGAACACCTCCTGGGCGATGTCCTCGGCGGCATCCTGTTGACAAAATCGTCGGGCGTGCTGGACGACGGCCGAGCCGTGCCGCCGGTACACCTCGGCCAGCGCCGAGGACGAGTGCTCCCGCAGGCGCTGGGCAAGGCAGGTGTCACTCTCGTCTCGACCCTCGTTGTCTCTGCTTCTGCGGTCCGCCTCTTCCATGTTCACGTTTCCATCGTGGACCGATGTAGAGGTTTTGTCAAGGTATTGTCTATGTTATAGTGAGAGGCGTGGAGCAGACCGCGGGAGCCTTACGCATCGGCGAGTTGTCGCAGCGCACCGGGGTGGCCGTGCCCACGCTGCGGGCGTGGGAGAGCCGGTACCGGTTGCTTCGGCCGTCGCGAACCGCGGGAGGACAACGGCTCTACAGCGCCGACGATGAGGCGCGCGTCCGCGAAGTGCAGCGCCTTACCTCCGAAGGCGTCGCGGTCGGCGCCGCCGCCCGCTGGGTCGCCAAAGGTGAGCGGGCGATCCCGTCGGCCGGCACCGCCCTCGGCGGCCGCGCTGAGGCGTGGGCGGGTAACCAACTGGCAGCCGGAGGGACCGGGCCGTCGTCCGTCGCCACGATGCCGCAGACGGCCCGTCTGTCAGCCGAGTCGGGCGAGGCCGAGTTCCTGGCGCTGATCCATGACACGACCCGGGCCATCATCCACGCCGCGACACCGGCCGACGTCGTCGCCGTGCTCGTCGGTTTCGTTCGTCGCAGCGGGGGCAGCATGGTCGACGCCCAGATCGACGACGCCGTGTTGCCCGTCGACCTCTCCTTCGGTGAGGGCTCGCCCATGCTGCCCCGGGCCGAGCCCATGAGCGTCGCCCGCATGGCCCTCGAGCACGCCCTACCCACCTTGGTGGAAGACGCCCGCCGCCTGATCGACCTGCTCCGCCGGTCCGAACCCGGTCGAACTCCCTGAGCACACCGCCATGCCGGTCTCAAGACGAATCAGGCTTTGACAGCACCCATCCGACATGTCGGAGCACGTCAGTTGCGATGGAGATGCCTCATTCTGGCAGGACGAGATCTGGATGGTCGACTTCGGAGAGCCGGTGGACATGAGCAGGCCAATCGTCGCCCGGCCGTGATCGTGTCCTCGGATCGGCTGAACTGCAGCCGGACGGAACTTGTGATGTTGTGCACTGACACGAATCCGTCGCAGCCTGCGGTCCCACTTGGAGTCGGGCCGGGCGATAGATCTTGGTGGAGCCGAGTTACGCCAAGACAGAAGATGTCAAGTCGATCTCGACTCGGCGCGCCTGGTCGGCCGGCTCGGATTGGCCGCGGCCGCCAGCCTCGATGAGATAGGGCACGCGCTGCTTGTATTGCTTCATTTGCCATGACCGACGATCGATCGGAATATGAGGAAGGCGCAACGGTGGCCGCCTGCGACGCCGCGGCCCCATTGATCGAGTGGTCCTCACCTGGCCCCACCACGAACGGCGACCGTCCTCGGCAACCCTCACTCTGCTGCCGCACGGCACCCGGTCGCCTCCCCCGCAAGGCAGAGTCGCGGCAGCTTCAGTCCCCGCCGGGCATTTCGCCGGAGATCTCGGGGCGGCGAACGAAGAACATGATGGCGTCGGCAGGCAGCGAATCCTCACCGAGCAGGTTGTCTCGAAACTGACTGCCGCACTGGTGGCCACGGGCGAGTATCACCGTGACTACCCGCACTCGGACTATCACCTCTTCGGCTCGACGACGACCGAGAGCGTGTGGCGCACCCTGCTCGTCGACCGTGGTGACCGCGCCGGCCTGGCCCGCACGGGCGGCGTCGTCACTCAGCTTCTCGACGACCTGGCCGAGGGCACAGGCTCAATCGCGGAACGAATGGGCCGTGTCGTCAGTGCGTTCCTCAAGGCGCGCGAAGTCGTCGCCGCTTCGACTGGCGGTATTATCTCGCCCGCTACGGCTGCATGAGAGAAGGCCGCTCAGGTATCTACTACGGCGCGAACGCACGCTGGGCTACGAGATGACCATGCTCGACAAGACGGTCCAGCGCAGCTACTCCCGCGACCCCTACCTGTACGCCATTTGGCGCGAGGCCGGGTCGCCGGCGGAGGTGAAGGATCCGTGGTTCTACGGCTACTCGACGACTCCCCGCTGGATGCAGCTCACGCGTAGCGGAATCGGTCTGCGGAGCACTTAGGCGGGTATCGCCGTTAGAAGCGGCGTCGATGCGTATGGCGCGACGCTCGCCGCAGTCCTCGCCCTGCGAAGTGACGTGGCGACGACCGACGACGGGTTCGTTGTCGTCGCCCCGCAGACGACCTTCGACGGCGCGGTGGCAGACGCACGAGATCGTGTGCTGATCGGCGCAGAGCTTCTCGCTGACCTGGTCGAATCCGAACTCTAGGTCGACGCCCGAGCAGTCTGGACCACCGCCCTGAGCGAGCTGCCTACTTTTGCCCGAACCCACCAGAAGACCTCGGACTTAATCAAATTTCGATCCACCGACCGCCGTCATCACGCCCCGCCGGCCGCCGACAACAGCCTCCTCGGGCAGCTTCGCTGAGGAGTCAGCGCCACGATCGGCGCACAACGCTACCGGTACGCGGTACCAATCACGGTCAGACGGTACGTACTTCTGGCGTACATTGAGGTCATGGCATGCAAGACCGAGCAATCGAACGTGCGGCTCACGCCAGCGCATGACGACGTTCTCCACGTGCGCCGCTGAGGCGCAGGGCGAGTCGATGAGCGAGTAGGTGCCGCGCTACGCCATCGAGGCACCCGAAATGGACCTCGCAGACCGGCGAGTGTTCGTCGTCGTCGACGACGACTCATGGAACGAACTCCAAGCAATGCTGAGCCGCCCGCTGGTCCGCAAGCCGCAACTGGCGAAGCTGCTGACCACCCCATCGGTCCTGGAGCGGCCGTGAGCCTCGAGGGGCCACCCCTCACCTCCGATCACGTCGTCGACCAATTCAACTCAGGGACGCGACGCTGGCGCCTTGCTCGGCATGTCGGACCGACATCCTGTGGCCGAGCTTCGGCCCTACATGGTCACGTTGTCTTCTCCCTCTAGGAGGTCCAACAGTCGTTGCCCCAACCAGATCGCGGCACCGATCTCACCATCAGGCGTTCGCACGCCATGGACCACACGGGAGCGCGTATCGTGAACTGTTTCGATGTCGTCGCCGAAGATAGTCACCCACCTCCCTAAGCGCGCCTCGGGAGAATCGCCGGCTTCGACGGGTTGGCGTAGGAGCCGACTCCGAACCTCTTGCGGAAGGCCAGCGCTCGCCTGCGCATGGATCGGAAGCCACGCCTGTAGTCTCCGATCGACTGAGAGAAGTTGAACGATCGCCTCAGCTCGTTGTTCGTCTGAGGCGAATGTCTCCGCAATGTCGGGAGGCTCAAGCATTCTGGAACTTTCGCTCCAGTTCAGCTAACTCAGCGAGGGCGATTGCCATTCGCCCAGTGGTCCGCGGCATGGCCGTTCGAACCTCTGGCTCGTCTGTCGCTACGCGGAATACGACAATACGGCCTAGTTCTGGGTTTGCAAGTGCCTCGACCATTGGAGCCGGCATTGACTTCCCGCCGACCGCCCGGATATCGCTGCGTTGGCCGTGGCTCGCCGTGAAGACCGCCTCACAAAAGGCCGTAAGAACAACCTCGGCGCGTGTGGCGTTGGTACCCCCTTCCGGAAACACGGTGGGCTTGGTGAACGCCTCCAGGTCGCCGTCCAACCAATCTGCTTCTGCACTTACAGCGACCCAGTCACCGTTGCGATCGACGTCGACCGAATTGACTGACGGCGAGTACATCGCCTCGGTCACGAGAAGAGCCACGGCAGTTCGCCACTCGAACCGGCCCGTTGTGAAAAACCAGGTCGGGTGTTGTCGTACGGACGCCACTGGATCGACTGGCACGGGTTTACCGTTTGGTTGCGTAGGAAGTTCTTCCTCAGAGGAAGGCATGTATTCGCCCTTGTTCTCTCATCTCATTGAAGCTTCGGAAGAGGTGGACCGGGATGAACAGTTCATCACCATCGAAGTTGGCGGACATTGGGCTCATCGGTATGGCTTGAAGCATTGCACCGAGTCTTGTCAATTCTGCAACCGCCTCGTCCTCGATGTCGATTGTCACGATGTTGCCCTCTCGTCGAAGGGCGAAGTACTCGGCATCGGATCTCAGGACGGCGAGGTAGAACCCAGGCGCGCCGTTGCGGTGGCAACCAGCGGCGACCTCAGCGTCGAGATCGTGTCCGTTCAACAGATCCACAAGCGAGTTCACGTCGGTTCCATGGTAGAGGCGCACCTTCGGTTACGCCGACGGCGCTTCGGGTGCAGGCTGGGGGCAGTAGGCCGGTTCCGCTACCCCAATCGGGTTGTCGAGCAGGACGCCGATGTGGTCGGCGGCGCGTCGGTCCTCGCTGCTGATGGCGTCGGTGTAAATGGTGTCCATGTGGGCGGTGCTCCAACCCATCCCGGCCTGCTTCTGCTTCGAGGTCAGCACGGAGTCCAGCTGGGTTGACTGGAAGTGGCGCAGTGAGTGGAGATGGACATCCGACGCCACCCCCGCCCGGTCACACAGCCTCCGGAACTTGACGGTGAACACATCAGGGTGCGGCGCCGCCCGGCCATCCGGTTCGACCGAGAACACGAACCCGTCCGGGTCGAGCATCGTCCCGTATTCGATCGCCATTGCCTCGTTGTCAACCCGCAGGGACCGCAGCGCATCGATCGTCCCGGCATCCAGTGCTAGCGGCCGGACGCTGGCGTGGGTCTTGGGTTGCTTCAGCATGCCCCCGCCCGGCGCCGAGATGATCGACTCGTCGATCCGGACCGACCCCTGTGCCCAGTCGATGTCGGACCACCGGATGGCGCAAATCTCCCCCCTCCGGGCACCCGAGGCCGCGGTTACCCGGATGAACAACCACAGACGCCGGTCCTCGCCCGCATCCGCCGCCGCCATGATCGCCCGAACCTCCACGACGCTCGGAGCGCGCACCGGCACTGCCTGCTCGCCATAGCGCCACTCCGGCATCTCGGTGTCGGCCACCGGGTTGGGCAGTGCCCCCTTGCTCCACTTGCGGGCCAGCCGGCACGCCCGGTGCAGCATGGCCCGGGCGTAGCGAACGCTGGACTGGCTCTGGCCTGCCGCCTTCAGCTCCCGGAAGTAGCACTCGAAGTCCCAGGGCGTCAGGTCGACCAGCCGGCGCCGGCCGATGGACTCCCGCACGTGCAACCGCCAGATCACCTCGTAACGCCGGGTGGTGGTCGGTGACAGGTCGTCCCAGCCGTTGAGCTTCCAGCCGGCGATGGCGTCGTTGACCGTCGTCCCCACTCCCCACCGAAGCGGGCCTGATATGCCCGGCGCCGCGGGGTCCAGCACCGCTGGGGCGTCGGCCTGGGTGGTCACCATCCGGGCCAACTCCCGCTCCGCCTCCGTGCGGGTACCCCGGAAGATCCGGCTCCGGTGTCTCCCATTGCCCGCTGCAGTGCGGCCCAGGTAGACCTCCAACAACCCACGTCCCGTTGGGCTTCTGTCTGATGCCCCCGGCCATCGTCTCCCTCCAGGTTGTTGGACCACTTGTCGGACCAACACTGCCTGACGGGTGTGACGGCCACCGAACATAGCCTCTTGACCAGCACTTATGTGGAGCCCGAGAGCGGAATCGAACCGCTGACCTGCGCATTACGAGTGCGCTGCTCTACCGGCTGAGCTACTCGGGCGGGGCAACGATCGTATCCCAGGTCCCCCGGCCGCCCACTCCACTAGGTCCACCGATACGGTCACAGTCGGTTGGTAACGTCGACTCACAGCTTCCCCGGCTCAGGATCCATCGACTTCAGTTGGAGGCGTCGTGGCGCAATCCGCGCTTACCCCGGCCTGGGAGGGCTTCTCCCCCGCGAAATCTCTCCGTGATTTCAGCCACGCCCAGCTCGTGCACCTGCTCCGCGCCCGTCCGGACCTGGCCTCACCGCCGCCCAAGAACTGGGGCGCCTTCGTTGACCGCGCCTCGGCCTGGCCCAGCATCCACGCCTGCCGGGGCACGCTGTCCCGGGGGAGCTTGCAGCTGCTCGACGCGCTGTGCCTGCTGCCGCAGCCAACGACCGTCGACGCTCTCGTGGGACTACTCGACCTCGAGATCGACCTGCGGGAATGGGATGCGGCGCTGGGACGTTTGGTCGACTTAGCCCTCGTCTTTCGGCGCGGGCAGGAGCTGCGGGTTCACCCCCAGCTATCGGCCATCCCGAACCCAGGTCGTCTCGGGCCACCGCTGCGGACCGCACTGGTGTCACAGGAGTCGAAGATGCTGGCCACCGTCGCCCAACGACTTGGTGTCGAACCCGGGCGGGTGAAGGGCGAGACGTTGGACACCGTCGTGGCCGCCCTTAGCGACCCCGATCACGTGCGGCGGGTGCTACTCGACGCGCCCGCGGGTACAGCCGCACTTGCCGCCCAGCTCGCCGATCGCGGCGTCGCAACCGTGCCCTCGGGCGCCTATTACATCCGGCCCGAATCACCGCTCGGATGGCTGGCCCAACGGGGCTTCCTCTTCGCGACTGACTGGGAAACAGTCGCGATGCCCCGGGAGGTCGCGCTGGCGGTGCGCGGTGGCCGGCCGTTTCCAGACTTCACGCTGCGGCCGCCCGCGGTTGCGTGGCGCCCCGTCGATGCCGCCTCGGTAGACCGGGCGAGTACCGAGCGGGCCCTCCGCGTAGTCGCCAATCTCACGGCCTTGCTCGACGGCTGGGATGACCAGCCTCCGAAGATGCTCAAGGCAGGCGGGATCGGCGTCCGCGACATCCGTCGGTCCGCCTCGGCGATCGGCGGGACTGAGACCGAAGCGGCCAGGCTCATCGAGCTGGCGCTAGTCGCAGGGCTGGCCGGCTGGGACTCGGAGGAGACCGTCGCCCAACCATGTCCGATCTATGACAGCTGGCTCGATTTCGACGTCGCCAGCCGATGGGCGACGGTGGCCGGGGCGTGGATGACCACGGAGCTGCACGTCAACCTTGCGGGCGCCACCGGCGTAAATGGAAAACCCATCGCGCCGATGGAGGCGAGATGGGCGCAGTTCTCGGCCTTGGACGGGCGCATGTTGGTGCTCCACGCGCTGCTCGAAGGCGAGCCCGGCCAAGCAGCCGACCCCGCCAGCCTGGCGGCCCGGGTCACCTGGGACGCGCCAGGGGTGTGGGAGCGCGGACCGGCACCCGGTCCGACGCTGATCTCGTGGATTCAGGAGGAGGCGGAGGTGCTGGGGCTGTGCTCGTCGGGCGCACTGAGCAGCCTCGGACGAGCCATGGTGAGGGGACGAGTCGACGACGCGGTCAAGGAGCTGGCCGCCCATGCGCCGCAGGTCACGTCCCAGTTCGTCATCCAGGCGGACCTCACCGCGGTCGCCACCGGACCACTCGGCGTCTCGATCCGCGAGGAGATCGAGCTGGTAGCCGACCTGGAGTCATCCGGTGCCGCTACGGTCTACCGATTCAGCGAGCAATCGCTGCGCCGTGCCTTCGACGCCGGCCGAAGTGCGTCCCAGATCCTGGCATTCCTGACGGCCCACGCCACCAAGGGTGTTCCCCAGCCCCTCGCATACCTGGTCGAGGACGTCGGGCGTCGCCACGGACAGGTACGCGTGGGTTCCGCCGGATCCTACGTCCGCAGCGACGACCCATCTCTTCTGGCTGAGCTACTCGTGGCCCGTCGAGCGGCCAAGCTGGAGTTGCGACAGCTGGCCCCCACGGTGCTGGTGAGCACGGCCGCGCCTGAGACGGTCGTCGCCACTCTGCGCAGCAGTGGCTACCTACCCGCCGAGGAGAGTGCCGAAGGCACGCTGGTCATTCACAGGCGGGAGGTAGGGAGAGCAACCAAGGGACGCAGCCCCGGCTGGACCGAGCGAGTCGGCACCTCATTGGATGGTGAATCCAGACCGTGGACGGATGATCGTGACGATAAACACGAGCTGGATGGACTGATTCGCCGGCTCCTGGACTCCAAGCCAAAGGGCGGTTCTGACCCTCGACCATCGCCGGCCCCCGCCCGGCGGCTCGACGGCCCCGATTGGGGCAGAACCCCGTCGGCACCGGCCCCCATTTTCCCGATCGAGCTGCTGCAACTGTTGCCTGTACGTCCGCACGAGATCGCCAAGTCGTACGATGACATCCTGGACCTGCTGGAACTCGCAGTCCAACACGACTGGGCCGTGCGATTCGAGTACATGGACCGCCAGGGCCGCCGCCAGCTGATGAACGCCACCGTCTACCGCATCAACGAGTCCAAGGCCTTCGTCGTCGAACTGACCAACTACGGGACCCGTACATTGACGCTCAGCAAGATCGCATGGGCACGGGTGATGACCGAGGAAGAGGAGGACGCTTTGTGACCGACGGTCCGCTCATCATCCAGTCCGACCGGACGCTGCTGCTCGAGGTGGACCACCATGAGTCGCCGGCGTGCCGCGCCGACATCGCGGTCTTCGCCGAGCTCGAACGGTCGCCGGAGCACGTTCACACCTACCGGCTGACCGATCTGGGGCTGTGGAACGCCAGCGCCGCCGGCCACGATGCCGAACAGGTGGTCGACGCCCTTCTGCGATGGTCTCGCTACCCGGTCCCCCAGGCGCTACTGATCGATGTTGCCGAACGGATGGCCCGTTTCGGCCGGCTGGTGCTCGAGGTCGATCCGGTGCACGGTCTGGTGCTGCGCACGACCGACCGGGCGGTGCTCGAAGAGGTCATACGGGCCAAGAATGTGGCGCCACTGACCGGGCCCCGGATCGATGCCGACACGGTTTCGGTTCCCCGGGGCGAGCGGGGCCGGTTGAAGCAGGCGCTGCTCAAGCTGGGATGGCCGGCCGAGGACCGGGCCGGCTACGTCGACGGCGCCGCCCATCCGATCGCGCTCGACCAGACCGTCGGCGGGGGCTGGGCCTTGCGGGCGTACCAGGAGCAGGCGGTCGAGGAGTTCTTCGCCGCCGGCAGCGGTGTGGTGGTGTTGCCATGCGGAGCGGGGAAGACCCTCGTCGGCATGGCGGCCATGGCCCGGGCCAGCGCCCGGACGCTGATCCTCGTGACCAACACGGTCGCCTCGCGCCAATGGCAGGCCGAACTGCTCGCCCGCACGAGCCTGGCGGCGGCCGACATCGGCGAGTACTCGGGCGAGCGCAAGGAGATACGACCGGTCACGGTCGCCACGTACCAGATCCTCACGACCCGTAAAGGCGGCCTGTTCCCCCACCTCGAGCTGCTCTCGGCCGAGGATTGGGGGCTGATCATCTACGACGAGGTCCACCTCCTCCCCGCGCCGGTCTTCCGGATGACCGCCGAGATCCAGAGCCGCCGCCGGCTGGGACTGACCGCGACCCTGGTCCGGGAGGACGGTCGCGAGGGTGACGTGTTCAGCCTCATCGGCCCGAAGCGCTACGACGCACCGTGGCGCGACATCGAGGCGCAGGGATGGATCGCCCCCGCCAACTGCACCGAGGTCCGGGTCACCCTCACCGACGAGGAACGGATGCGCTACGCCTTGGCTGACCCCGACGACCGGTACCGGGCCGGCGCCACGGCGCTGAGCAAACTGGCGGTCGCTGAGGCGCTGTGTCACGAAGCGGTCGCCCAGGGCGAGCCGACACTCGTCATCGGGCAGTACCTGGACCAGCTCGACCAGGTGGCGGAGCGGCTCGGCGCACCCATCATCACCGGCAAGACGCCGACGATCGAGCGCCAGCGGCTGTACGACGCCTTCCGCCAAGGCGAGGAGCCGGTGCTGGTGGTGTCGAAGGTGGCCAACTTCTCGATCGACCTGCCCGAGGCATCGGTCGCCATCCAGATCTCCGGGAGCTTCGGGAGCCGCCAGGAGGAGGCTCAGCGGCTGGGGCGGATCCTGCGCCCGAAAAGCGACGGCCGCCAAGCGCATTTCTACGCCGTGGTGTCCCGCGATACCAACGACCAGGAGTTCGCAGCACGACGGCAGCGTTTCCTGGCCGAGCAGGGGTACGCCTACCAGATCGTCGACGCCGAGGTGATCCTGGCCCGCTACCGGCAGCATCAGGCGCAGTCCCGAGCCGACCCGTCGGACGCCACCGATCCCATCCCTCCCACCGCGCCGTAACCCGGTCGGTCCGGTCGGTCCGGTCGTCCGGCCGGCCGCAGGGACGGGCCGGCTCCTCGGCCACAAGACCGCCGGCCATCTGAGGCCGCGCGCCCTGCTGCAGCGAGGTGTCGCGGTGGCCGCAGCCGGAACGATCCCGGCGCTCAACCAACCCGTGCGGGCTGGCGGCCGAGCTTCACCAACAACGCCTGGAGTTGGAGCAGTTCGTTGGGGTTGTAGGCGAGGTTGGCGTACAGCTCCTGGATGAGTCGCACCGATTCGACGGCGTCGCCGGCAACCGAGGATGGGCCACCTGCAGCCAGCCGGTCACGGTAGACGCCGGCGAGCGCCGCCAAACCGGCCCGGAGTTCGTCGGTGCGCTGCCGGCGGATCTCGCGGCGGTGGCGCTCCTCGAGTTCCTTGGCCCCCGTCTTGGCCGGTCGTTTGCCGGCCTTCGCGCCGGTGACCTCGTTGGCCCGCGCCACCCGGGCGTCCAGCTCGGCCACCTCCGCCTCATGGCGCGCCCGCAACGGGGCGACACTGCGCTCCAAATGGGCGACCAGCTCGCCCGCAATGGCGACCGCGGTCGCGCCGTTTCCGTCCAGGCGCTCCGGCACCGCCTGCCAGGCCCGGCGCCGGACCCCGAACTCCGAGTCGCCCGCGAGGAGGCGGGCCCGGTCGAGCCGGCCATCAGCTGCCGTCGCCAACTCCAGCGCCAACCCTGCTTCCACGCCACCCGCCTGCAAGGCTGCGGCCACGGCTTCCAGCGGCAGCGGACGGAACTCGATCACCACGCACCGACTGGCGATCGTGACCAGCTCGGGCGGCATGAACTCTGCGGTGATCACGAACACGGTGCTCGGCGGCGGCTCCTCGATCGTCTTCAACAGTGCCGGCCCGGCCTCCTTCACCAGGTGGAAGTCGCTCAGCATAAGCACCTTGCGGTCGCCCTCCACCGGACTTCGGGCCGCCGCCAGGCTGACCTGTTGGGCCATGCCGATGGTGATCCAAGGCCCCTCACGCTCGAATGCGACCAGGTCGGGGTGTATGCCGCCGAGAACGCGCCGGCAGATGTCACAGGTGCCGTCGCCACCCGCGGCGCACAGGAGCGATGCGGCGAAGCTGAGGGCGCTGGCTCGCTTGCCCGATCCGGCTGGCCCGACAAGAAGGTAGGCGTGCACCGGACGCACGATGGCGGCGCGCAGGGACGAGACGGCCGCATCCTGGCCGATGACGTCGGCGAACAGCTGAGTATCGGGCATTCCCTCCATTCAACCGCACTCGAGACCCGTTGGGAAAATGCCTCGCCGGTTAGTTCGGAGCGGTGTTGAGGGCTTGAATCTCTCCGACCGTCACCCGGAATGTGGTGTTAAAGCTACCCAATTCCCCCAGGTCTCCTCCGCCGGGAGCGCCGCGAATAGTCCATACCGTGTGATAAACGGTGTGCGCAGTGATGGTGTATTTCTTATCCAGTGTGTCAGCACTGGATTGGTGCCAGATCCAGCCGCAATCCGGTGAGGGCGCGAGCACCGGTCGTTGCGGATTTTCCCTCAGGGCCAGTTGGTCGTCATACGCCGTCCCTGGACCGTTGCACGTCGCAGTTGCCGTGGACCCATCACCCTTGACCTGGTATGAGAACACCAGCTTTACCGGGGTGGCCACAACCGTGACGCTTACTGGCCCAGCGGTAGCGGAACCAGTCAATGGGACCCACGCGCTCCTGGGAACCCAGGCCCACGTCGGCATCTGGACGTATTGCCAGTGGTCGGGAGCTGGGCTCAGCTGGACGGGCGGGGCTGGCAGCCCAAGATGACTACGAGCCTCGACGAGGAGTTGGGCCGGCTCGACCGATCGCCCCGGCGGCAGAAAGGTCAGCCTCGGCAGGCTGGCCAAGCTGAGATCGCGATACCGACAGATTTCAAACACCCAGGTACCGGGGGTATTCGGTGGTATGACTTGACCATCTCTGGTGACACCGCCCTGTGACCCCGACGGGTTGGACGGATCGCCCGCAGGGACAGGCATGAACGTACAACTGATGGACCCTTGCACTCCCCCCCCGCCCCCACCACTGCTGCCCGGCGAGCTAGACCCAGACTGAGCACTCTGGTCCGTCCCGTTGTTAGTGGGCGAGGGGGTGACGCTCCCGTGCCCGCCGCCGTTGTCCGCAAATGCGACGGTCGATGACAACAGAACAGCGGATGCGAGAGCGCATGCGAACGAAATCAAGCGGCGGCGGGTGAACATGCCTCCTCCGTCTTTCCGGATTTAAGCATCATCGAATCAGACACGTACCACTTGTCATTAATGCGCGTCATTTCAAATCGGTAAAGTGTATGTCCAACGTCGGGCTGCTCGACCGCACTCTTGGTACGGGCGTCAACTTCGTATGAGTGATCAAATACACAGTCAGTGACGACTGCGGACTCTCCGCTCGTCGAAGTAACAACAGGCGCCAAATCTGTTGTCCCGACGTTGTAGTGACCGAGCACATTCAACTCGGTTAGCGCTTTTCGGTCACCGGTTAGTTCGGTTCCCGTGTCGTGCTCGGCCAACCGGGGGTCCAGCGGCTTCACGGGAAAAGTCTCGGCGACCGCGATGTAGTCAGCCCAGCTCGCGCGGTAGGCGGCGAGGATGGCGGATTTGGTCGGGTCGAGCGTGGTCGTTGTCACGCCTGCCGTCGTTGACGTGGATGGTGCGGCCGAGGTCGTTTGGGGCGCGGCCTTGCCCCCTCCCCCGCCGGTGCAGGCGGCACCGACAACTGCCAGAGCCAC
>JAUTXN010000206.1 GCA_030838045.1 Acidimicrobiaceae bacterium | reverse complement strand
TCGGGGGTGGCGGCCCGTCAATCCATAGTCATCTGGCCGCCGCCGAACTCGTCCTCCATGCCGCCGCCTTCGGAGGGGTCGCCGTAGCTCGGCTCCTCAGGATTGTCGGCCACGATGACCTCGGTGGTCAGGAACAGGCCGCCGATCGAGACGGCGTTCTGCAGCGCCGAGCGGGTCACCTTGGCGGCGTCGATCACGCCGGCCGCGATCATGTCCTCGTACTCACCGGTGGCGGCGTTGTAGCCCATGGCGCCTTCCATCTCCCGGACCTTTTCGACCACGATTCCGGCTTCCATGCCGGCGTTGGTGGCGATCTGCCGCAATGGCTCTTCGAGGGCGCGGGCGACGATTCTCGCCCCCGTGGCGATGTCGGAATCCCACACCGGCGTCGGTGGGAGCGCCGGAAGGGGCTTGCGGGGCCCGGGCGTGCCGTGCAGCCATTCGAGCAGGCCCTTCTGGGCCCGCAGGAGGGCGACGCCACCGCCGGGCACGACGCCCTCGGACACCGCCGCTTTGGTCGTCGAGACGGCGTCGGCTACCCGGTGCTTGCGCTCTTCGAGTTCGAGGTCGGTGGCCGCCCCGACCTTGATGACCGCGACGCCGCCCGCGAGCCGCGCCAGGCGCTCCTGGAGGGCTTCGCGCTCGTACTCCGACTCCGCCAGTTCCATCTCCGTCTTGAGCTTGGAAACGTAGTTGGTGACGTAATCCTCGATGCCTTTGCCATCCACGATCGTCGTGTCGTCTCGGGTCACCACGACCTTGCGGGCCCGGCCCAACTGGCGCAGGGTGACGTTCTCGGGACGCTGCCCCGTCTCCTCGCTGATGACCTGGGCGCCGACGAGTACCGCGATGTCGTTGAGCATGCCGAACAGCCGTTCGCCCGTCGCCGGAGCTTTGACGGCGACGGACTTGATCATGCCCCGGGCCTGGTTGACGATCAGCATGGCGAGCGCCTCACCCTCGATCCGCTCGGCAATGATGACCAGCGGGTGGGAGGTGCGAATGGCGATCTCGAGCGCCGGCACCAGGTCCTTGACGGCCTCGATCTTGGCGCCCGCGACCAGGATGTAGGGCTCGTCGAGCACGACCTCGTTGCGGTCGGGCTCGTTGACGAACTGCGACGAGGTGTAGCCGCTGCGGAACTTGATGCCCTCGACGTACTCGAGCTCGATGCCGAACGATTGCCCCTGGTCGACGGTGATGATGCCGTCTCGGCCGACCTTCGCCATGGCCTCCGCGATGACCGCGCCGACCTCCTCGTCGTCCGCCGAGATGGTGGCGACCTGGGCGATCTGGTCCTGGGTCGTCAACTCCTTGGTGATGTCTTTGAGGCCCGCGATGACGATGGCGGCGGCGTCCTGCATGCCCTGCTTGAGCGCCATCGGGTTGGCCCCGGCGGCGACGTTGCGAAAGCCGTGATGGACCATCGACCAACCCAGGATGGTGGCGGTCGTGGTGCCGTCGCCGGCCACCTGGTCGGTCTTCTTGGCGATTTCCTTGACGAGCTCGGCACCGAGTCGCTCGTGAGGATCCTCGAGGTCGATTTCCAGTGCGATGGAGACGCCGTCGTTGGTGATGAGCGGCGCGGTGTAGCCGCGGTCCATCACGACGTTGCGCCCTCGAGGCCCGAGGGTGACGCGTACTGCGTCGGCCAGCTGGTTCATCCCCCGTTCCAGCGACTGGCGGGCAACATCATTGAATGCGATCAGCTTTGCCATGGCCTTCTCTCTTCGAACCGCGGGACTCTATAGGGGCAGCGTCGGGACGGACCCAGGACCTGGGTCGCGTCATGCCTGCCCGCGTTGCTCTACGAGCCCTCGTGCAAACCATTCGATCCTACACCCGTTGCCTGGATCGGCCAGCCCGCGGCGGGGCCGATCAGATACCGGCGGTGGCGGTGTCGGGGTGGTGGTGGCGGTGGCGGTGTCGGGGTGGTGGTGGCGGTGGCGGTGATGGGGTGTCGGTGTCGGGGTGGTGGTGTCGGGGTGGTAGGGCGATGTTCACCGGACGGTGTAGGGACCAGTGGATACCGCGTGATATCCCTTGGCGCCCACGGCTCGTGCGAGGGGGCTACGAGGATCCTCCCCGGCCCGGAGGCGGTCGAGGACGTGACCGAAGTCGAATCTCGGCGTCCAGCCCAGCTCCGAGCGCGCCCGGGCGTTCACGTACACCCGATCGATGCCGGGGAACATCTTCCAGCCCCGTCGGTCGTATTCCGCTTCCTGGTCGGGAAAGAGGCGACGCACGACGCTCGGGGCATCCCGGGCGAGTTCGGCCAGATCGTCCGGTCCAAACGGTGTGGTGGCGCTGAGTATGTATTTGGCGAAGCCGATCGCGGGCGCCCGCACCAGGGCGAGCAGATGGGCGCTCACGACATCTTCGATGTCGACGCGGCGGTAGAGGTACTCGTTGGCCTTGATATTGGCGTCGGGGTAGGCGACGCGAACCTCGTCACGGTCGTCGGACTCGGGGAAGAAGCGAGCGGTGCGCAGGACGACGACCGGAAGTCCCTGATCCCGGGCGACCAGTTCGCACAGGTCTTCGGCCGCCGCCTTGGTCACGCCGTAGATGTTCCTCGGGACCGGCGTCACGTCTTCGGTGATCCATGCCGCGGGCGCTTCTGGCAGGGGAGTGAGGGCCCGTCCGAACACGCTGGTGGTGCTGGTGAACACGAAGCGGGCGACACCGGCGGCGGTGGCTTCCTCAAGCAGGACCAGCGTCCCGGAGACGTTCGTGTCGACGAACGCCTGGCGGTCGTGTGAACCGACGTGCGGCTTGTGGAGTGTCGCGGTGTGGATGACGGCGCCCACGCCGTCGAGCGCCGCGCCGACGACATTGCGATCGGCGACCGAGCCGACGACGGTGGTGAACGGCGAGGGCAGCATGTCGAGGCCGACGACGCCCTGCCCGTCGGCCTGCAGCACGCGGACCAGCGCCTCGCCCAGGTGGCCCGACGAGCCCGTGACGAGGATCTTCTCCCGGCTCACGTCACGCTCTGGGGGCATAGCGGAGGAAAACCACGCCACCGGCAAAGCGCCGTTGGTCCAGCAGTTCGAGCGTCAGGCGAACGTTGTCAGGCAGGAACCGTTTTCCGGCCCCCACCACGACCGGCGTGAGGAACAGCTGGCACTCGTCGACCAATCCGGCCCTGATCGCGTGGGCGGCCAGATCGGGACCGCCCACCGAGATGTCGGCGCCCGCCGAGGCTTTCATCTGCCGGATCGCTTCCGGGTCGAAGTCCCGCTCGATTTGCGTCCTGGCGCTCGATGCCGTCGTCAGCGTCTTGGAGTAGACGACCTTGTCGGCCGCCTGCCAGATGGCGGTGAAGTCGCGTTCGACGCCCGGCTGACGGGCCACCGCGTTCGCGGTCTCCCAGTAGAGCATCTTCTCGTACATCCGGCGCCCGTAGAGGTAGGTGCCGATCGGCCGTTCGAGGTCGTTGACGAAGGCGTGCACCTCCTCGTCCGGCGCCGCCCAGTCGAAGCTCCCGTCTGCGTCGGCGACGTAACCGTCGAGTGACATGATCGCCGAGTAGATCAACTTGGCCATGGTGAGGCTCCCTTCACGCCGTCACGCGTGCCATACCCTCCCGGCAGGCGTCCGACCGGCCGCTGCGAGACTAGGAGACCGGTCCTTCGTCGCGGCCGTCGCGCCGTCGCGGCCGTCCGAGCAGTCGCGCCGTCGGATGCGTCCGCTGGGCCGACGATGCATGTGTAAGCCTGAGGTCCTGATGGAGGATGCCCGATGTTGAGAAAGCTTCGCGCCCGCCAGGAGTGGCGATTTTTCGGGGTCCTCCCGAAGGCCGACCCGGCCATGGCGCTGTCCTGGTGGATCGTCCTGGTGCTGCGGGGGGTGCTGCCGGCCGGGTTCGCGATCGCCATCGGTGGCCTGGTCGGCGCCGTGCAGAAGGGCCACGATCTGGCGGGACCGCTGACCCTGGTCGGCGTCGTGTTCGTATTGCTGCAAGTGCTGAATCCGATTCACACCGCCATCAGCGCCAGCCTCGGCGACCGGACCGCCGCCTGGCTGTATGACCGCTTGACCGACGCCTGCGTCGACCCACCGGGCATGGGCCACCTCGAAGACCCGAAGCTCACCACCGACCTCACGGCCGCCCGAGAATTCGATCTCGGAATGAGTGGCCCCCCGCTGTCGATGAGCATGGACTTCATCGCCGGGGGACTGGTCGAGATGCTGGGTGGCCTGGCCTCCTCGGCGGTCCTGTTTGCCTACGCGTGGTGGGCGCCGTTCGTGCTCGGAGGAGCGTGGCTGTCGACCCATTGGCTGCTCAAGGAGAGTGCCATCTGGCGTGACCGCAACACCGACGAGGTCCGCTCGGCCCAGCGCGACGCCCAGTACGCCTACCGGTTGGCGGTGGATCCTCCCGCGGCCAAGGAACTGAGATTGTTCGGCCTGGCCGGATGGACCCTCGATCGGTTCGTCGCCCGGCGCACCCTGCTCCACCAGTTGCAGTACAGGGCGACCCGTCTGCGGGAACGCTCGGTGGTGACCAGCGTGGTCATCGTCGCAGCCGCCAACATCGCGGTCTTCTGGTCGCTCGCCGATGGCGCGGCGGCCGGTCGGCTGGATCTCGGTTCGATCGTCGTCTATGCCCAAGCCGCGATCGGCGCCTCGATGATCGCCTTCGGTGGACTCAACTGGGCGCTCGACGGATCGGCCGCCCCCGTCGCCGCGGTGCTGCGTCTCGAGGGCGAAATGGGCCGCGCCGGTGATCTTGCGTCGGGTGACCGAGCCGCCGATGGCCTGCCGGCCCACGAGCTGCGCTTTCGCCACGTGACCTTCGCCTACCCCTCGTCGGCCGAGGCCGTCCTGCAGGACTTCGACCTCACCATCGCGGCCGGGTCTTCGCTCGCAATCGTCGGCCAGAACGGTGCCGGCAAGACCACTCTCGCCAAGTTGCTGTGCCGCCTGTACGACCCGCAGTCGGGGGCCATCGAGGTGGACGGGGTCGACCTCCGCGACCTCGACCTCGGATCGTGGCGGTCGCGGGTCGCCGCCGTGTTCCAGGACTTCATCCGGTTCGAGCTTCCCCTGCGCGACAACGTGGCGCCTCAGGGGGCGCCCGACGTGGCCGTACTTGCCGCCCTGGCGGATGCCGGAGGCTCCGACCTGGCGACGCTCGACACCGTGCTGGCGAAGGGATACGAAGGGGGCACCGACTTGTCAGGCGGGCAGTGGCAACGGGTCGCCTTGGCCCGCGCCCTGTGCGCGGTGCAACTCGGGGCCGGGGTGGTGATCCTGGACGAGCCGACCGCCCAGCTCGACGTGCGGGGCGAAGCCGAGATCTTCGAACGGATTCTCGCCGCCACCCGTCACAGCACGACGATCTTGATTTCGCACCGCTTCTCGACTGTTCGCCAAGCCGATCGCATCTGCGTGCTCGAACACGGCCGTGTCATCGAACTCGGTACCCACGACGAGTTGATGGCGCTGGGCGGGCGCTACCACACGATGTTCGAGCTGCAGGCCCAACGATTCGCACAGGGTGGCGCAGTCGACGGAGAGGAGGATGCGACCTATGACATCCTCACGTAAGGACGCCGAGGGGACTCCCAAATCCAAGGACGAGAATCTGCCGCCGGCCCTGTCGTCCATGTGGCGGCTGTGCAAGCTCGGCTACCAGCATGAGCCGGGGCTGATCCTGGCCGCCTTTCTCCTGTCGTTGCTGGCCGCGGTCCCCGACGCACTGATCGCGGTTTGGCTCAAATTGCTCGGCGAAGGGGTGCTGCAACACCGCAGGCCGCTGATCATGGTGGCGGCCATCGGAATGGCGTTGTCCGGCGTGGCGACGTGGTTCCTCCGGATCATCTCCACCCGGGTCCAGAGGCGGTTCCGGGACAAGGTCACCATCGCCCTCGAATCCCACGTGGCCCGGTTGCAGGCCACGGTCGCCACCATCGCTCACCAGGAGCGCCCCGACTACCTCGATCGACTGTCGGTCCTGCGCGACCAGATATTCGTGCTGGACCACATGTACATGTCGCTGTTCTCGACCTGCGGTTGGATCCTGCGCCTCGGCATCACGGTGGCGCTGTTGATGTCGGTACACCCGGCGCTCGCCTTGTTGGCGCTTTTCGCCGTCCCGACGGTGCTGAGCTCGACTTGGCGGCCGGGGGTGGAGCGGGCCGCCTATGAGCGCGCCGCCCCCTCTGAGCGGCTCTCCCGGCACCTGTTCACCACCGCCACCACTGCGCCCCCCGGCAAGGAGGTGCGTGTCACCGGCATCGGTCCCCGCCTGGCGCGCGACCGGCGCAGCTCCTGGGAGAGCTGGTACACCCTGGTCGCGGACGCCCGCTGGCGTTCCGCGGTGTGGCACACACTGGCCTGGGCGCTGTTCGGCGGGGCCTTCGTCGGCGCCGTGGCCTTCGTGGCCGACGGCTTGAACTCTCCGCCCCAGGATGTGCTCCTCGTCCTGGCGGCCGGCGCCCGCCTGTCGTCCTATATCGGCGCAACGGTCGGCGAGATCGGCTTCCTGCGCGGTATCTGGATGGACGGATCCCGCCGCCTGGCGTGGCTGGAGGACTACGCCGCATCGCTCGTGGTCGGCGCCGACATTCCGGTGCCCGAGCGAATCGAGTCGGGCATCACCTTCGACGATGTGTCCTTCTCCTATCCGGGCACCACCCGCCTGGTTCTGGAAAACGTGAGCTTCACGTTGCCCCCGGGCATCGTGGTCGCCATCGTCGGTGAGAACGGCGCCGGGAAGAGCACGCTGGTGAAGCTGTTGTCGAAGTTCTACGAGCCGACGTCGGGTCGCATTCTCGTCGACGGCCAGGAACTGGCCAGGATGCCCGCGGACCAATGGCGCCAGCGGCTGGCGGGTGCCTACCAGGACTTCTTCCGCTTCGAGTTCCGGGCCCACCAGACGGTCGGCCTCGGCGACGTGCCCAGATTGGACGACGCACCGGCGGTCGCGACCGCCATCGGCCGGGCGGGCGCCGACGATGTCATCGAACACCTCACGTCAGGACTCGAGACTCAACTCGGTCCGAACTGGCCCGAGGGTGTAGAAGTCAGCTTTGGTCAATGGCAGAAGCTCGCCCTGGCCAGGGGTTTCATGCGCGACGGCCCGCTGGTTCTGGTGCTCGACGAACCGACCGCGGCGCTCGACGCCGAGACCGAGCACGCCCTGTTCGAGCGCTACGCCGCGGGCGCCCGCCGAGATGCCGACGACGGGCGGATCACGGTTCTCGTGTCGCACCGATTCAGCACGGTCCGGATGGCCGATCTGATCGTCGTACTTGACGGCGCGCGCGTGGTCGAGGTCGGCACCCATGAAGACCTCATGGCCAAAGGTGGGCAGTACTCCGAGCTCTACGGCATCCAGGCGGAGGCCTACCGGTAATCACGGGAGGGGTCGGGCCGATATGCCGACTATTTCACGGTATTTGTCGGAGGCTGTCACCCGAAACACCGGGCTCAGACGTTAGAACCGGGTAGTGGAGTCGGATGGGTTTGAGCTGGAGTTCGAAAGTCTGTATTTGACGGCCTTTGCTGTCACCCGTCGATTGATCGGTACCACCGCTGATGCTGAGGACGCCGCGGCCGAGGCGTTGGCTCGGGCATTGGTCGCCTGGCGACGGCTGGCCGGCCAGCCCGGCCGGCAGGCCTGGGTGGTCCGGGTCGCCACCAATGTCGCCATCGACCAGTTGCGCCGGCACCGGGGCGCGCCGTGGCCGGCGGCCGCTACGCCCGACGAAATGGAGGAGGCAACCATGCGACTCTCGCTGGTGGCGGCCTTGAAACGGCTGCCCAAGCGGCAGGGCCAGGTCGTCACGATGAGGTACCTGGCCGACTTCGACGAGGCGGCTGTCGCCCCGATCGCTGGGCATCTCGGTCAATTCTGTGAAGAAGCATTCGCAGCGAGGAGTTTCCGCGCTGCGGGGCCTCTTGGGCTCGAAGGAGTCGGACCAGGATCGGTACCATCGCCGCTTCTCGCCTCTGATCGGAGTTGGTACGAATGGATTGGAAGCTCGAACTGGTCATCGTTCCCGTGTCCGACGTCGACCGGGCGAAGTCGTTCTACATGGAGCGAGCCGGTTTCGTTCTCGATGTCGACCACCGCGCCGGCGAGGACTTCCGGGTGGTGCAGTTGACACCGCCGGGCTCCTTCTGTTCGATCACCCTGATGCGGAATACCGAGGCGGCGGGCTCGGTGCAGGGCCTGCACCTGGTCGTTTCCGACATCGAGGCGGCGCGAGCGGAGCTGGTCGGACGCGGGACGGAAGTCAGCGAGATCTACCATTTCGACGCGGGCGGTCAGCAGCCCGGCCCCGACCCGGAACGCGGTGACTACGAATCGTTCCTCTCGTTCAGCGACCCCGACGGCAACGGCTGGCTCGTCCAGGAGGTCCGGCGTTAACCGCCGGCGACGATGAAGGTGCCGACGGAGTAGCGGTCTCTCACCACGGGAGGCGCAGTAGCGGTCGCTACGGACCGATCCAGCGATGACCGGGCGAACTGGGATCAAAGTCCGACCAGAACTGGTGATAGCAGGCCGAGAATTCCTCACGGGAGAGGTTTCCGTCGCTGTTCGTGTCAAAACCCCCGAATGCTCCGTCGATATCAGTGTCCTCAGCCAGCCCGAGTGCTGAGAGCCAATCGGTGTATTCCTGCTTGGTAATATGTCCGTCACCGTCGGCATCGATCACCTGATAAAGGGTCGCGACCCATTCCTCAAATGGCCAAGGGAGCCCCTCATCGGCTGCCTGACGCATCCCCGCCGTGATTTGCAGGGAGGCGGCGCTCGCGCCCCCCGGTCCGCCCCCCGCATCGGAGCCTCCGGTCTTGTCGAAGTTCGCCGGACACCGGGTGGCCGGAGTACAAACCGTTGTGTCCACGACGGTTTGTACTCCGCCCAATCTGAGCAGTCGGTGGATCATCAGCGTGCCGACCGCCGGGGCGGTCGTGATTGCCTGGAGGACAACGTTCGTCTCCCAATGGAGTGGCGCGGCAAGAAACCGGTCCGACGATGAAGCCTCAAGGCTGAGCGACGGCGCTCACCGGTGTCCGGCGCCATCGTCGTCTTGTTCGTTCCCAGTATTGCGCTTGTCCAGGATGTCGAAGGAGCGCGAGAGAACTTCGGCTGCCCAAGGGCGCCCCGGTCAGAAGACACGAGCCGCCGGGCTTCGCGGTAGCTGAGCCCGACGATGTCGGCCGCTTCTCGCTGTTTGATTGAGACCGAGCAGGTATCGGTCACCGCCACCGCCACCGCCACCGCCACCGCCACGTACACGTGGTTCATCTCGTGTTCGACCAAACCTGACATCGAATCGGTTGCTCGATATACGAACACTCCCGCCGTCACGAGGTTGCTGGCGACCAGCCCGGTCTCCTCGTGCAGCCGCCGGATCGCCGCGTCCTCGGGGCGTTCCTCAGGACGCGGATGGGTGCTGCAGGTGGCCCGAGCGTACGTGCAGCAAAAGGGTATCGGGGCGATAGCGACCCCAGACGCCAACCTGTCGATCACTGTTGGCTCCGCCGCCTTTCCCGAGAACGAGATGTTGGCCGATGTCTACATAGAGGTCCTCAGCCGGGCCGGCTACAAAGTCAACCCCGCCCTCAACCTGGGCAACCGTGAGACGTACGAACCGATGCTGGAGAAAGGCCAGGTTGACCTCATGCCCGAATATGTGGGCAACTATCTGGCGTTTGTGAACTCAACGGTGGGTCGAGTCGAATTGGCGAGTGCCGTCTCGCAGTTGAGGGAGTCGCTTGCCCCGAAGGGATTGACCGTCCTCGACCCGCCAAGCGCCACCGATTCGGATACGGTAGTCGTGACCAAGTCGACGGCTGACAGGTTTCACCTCACGAACATATCGGATCTCGGCCGCATGATTTCGGGCTGACGCCACGCCGCGTGTGGATCTCGTTTCCCAGGCCTCAGCCGGTATTGCGAAGTCCGGCCGCGATCCCGTTGATGGTGATCAGGAGGGCTCGACGCAGTGCCGGGTCGGGTTCATTTCCCAGCCTCCAACGCGAAAGCAGGTTGATCTGGAGATGGCTGATGGGCGCCAGATAGGTGTCGCGGACCGCCAACGTTCGTTCGAGCGTCGGCTGCGCCGCCAGCAGTTTTGGCTCACCGGTGATGTCGAGGATCTGGGCGACGGTCAGTTGATACTCGGCTTTGATGATGTCGAACACGTAGTGCAGGGCCGGGTCGACGAGGCGCTCGACGTACCGCCCGGCGATGGCGAGATCGACCTTGGCCAGCACCATTTCGACGTTGGAAATGAAGGTGCGAAAGAAGTGCCATTCGGCGTACATGGCGCTCAGCGTGTCGCCTTCGCCCGCCGCCCGGGCCGCGGTCAGGCCGCTGCCGACGCCGAACCAACCGGGCACGATCTGGCGCGTCTGGGTCCAGGCGAAGACCCAAGGGATCGCTCGCAGGGACTCCAGGTCGTAACGCCCGGGGCGTCGAGCCGGCCGGGATCCGATGTTCAGTTCGCTCAACTCGTCAAGTGGCGTCGAGGCCCGGATGTATTCGGGCAGCCCGGGATCGTTGATCAGGGCGCGGTACGCCGAGGCCGCGGCACTCGACACCCGGTCCATGGTGCGGTCCCATTCGGCCAGGAGCGTGAGGTCCAGCCGGGACGTCTGGTGGAGCACGGTCGCTTCGGTCAGCGCGGCCAGCGCCTGGTCGAGATTGTGGCGGGCCAGGTTGGGCAGCAGGTACTTGTCGGAGATGACCTCCCCCTGCTCGGTGAGTTTCATGGCGCCTTGGAGAACGCCGTAGGGCTGAGCCATGACGGCGTCGTGGGTCGGGCCGCCACCCCGGCCGACCGTTCCCCCGCGTCCGTGGAAGAGGCGCAACAGCACGCCGTGGCGGCTGGCGGTGTCACGCAGGGCGCGTTGCGCCCGGTGGATCTCCCACTGTGAGGTCGTGATACCTGCCTCTTTGTTGGAGTCGGAGTAGCCGAGCATCACCTCCTGGACATCGCCCCGGAGGCGCACGATGCTGCGGTAGGCGGGCTCGCACAGCAGTTGGTCGACGATCTCGCCGGCCGACCGCAGCTCGTCGGTCGTTTCGAGGAGGGGGACGAAACCGATGCGGGCCACACCAAGGTGGATGTCGAGCAGGCCGGCCTCGCGGGCCAAGATGGCCGCCGCCAGCAGGTCGTCGGGGCCCTTGGTCATCGAAACGATGTAGCTCTCGACCGCGTCGGGGCCGAAGCGGTCGAGCACCGAGCGCAGCGTGGTGAACAACGCGAAGGTCTCGGCCGCCTCGCCCGTCAACGCGGGGATCGGACCCATCAGGGACCGGCGGTGTTCGAGCTCTCGGCTGAGGAATCGAAAGCGCTCGGCCCGGTCGAGCGTGGCGTACGGGCGACCCAGCTCGCCCAAGCGGTCGACCGCGGCCGCGAGGACGACATGGTGGCGCTCCGAGTGCTCCCGGATGTCCAACGTCGCCAGCTGGAATCCGAAGGTGGTCACGGCTCGGATGAGCCGCGCCAGCAGTCCGTTGGCGATCAGCTGGCCTTTGTGGGCGAGCAACGAACGGCGCATCAGCTCGAGGTCGGCCAGCAACTCGGCCGCGTCGTGGTACTCGGTGGGCGCCACCGTGGTGCGCCCGTCGGTCAGGCGAGCCAGGGTGTTGCGCAGCCGGGCCAGCATGAACGACGCCTTCAGGCGGTAGGGCTCCTCGGCGTTGAGCCCGCCGTAGCGCCGCACCACCTCGGGGAGAAGTTGGGCCTCATGGGCCAGGCTGGTGGACAGTTCGGGTGACACTGCCACGATCTGGGTCGACGTGCTCAGCTCGGTGATGAGGGCGTCGAGGCGGGCCATGAGGATCCGGATCCCCAAGGCGTGCTGTTGGGCCAGGACATGGACGGTGACCGCCGGGGTCACGTTGGGATTGCCATCCCGATCGCCCCCGACCCAGCTTCCGAAGCGCAGGGGGCGGGCGGTCAGCGGCAGGTCGATCCCGAGCGCCCGCAGCTGCACGACGAAGTCGTCGACGACGAGCGGCACGACGTTGCGGGCCAGGTCGTCGACGTAATAGTTCACGGCGCTGGCCTCTTCGGCCGGTGTGGGCCGCTCACGCCGCAGCTCGTCGGTCTCCCACAGGAGATCGATGACCTCCGCCAAGCGCTCGTCCACGGCGGTCTGGTCGGCGGGGATGCTCCGGCGCCGGACTTCGAGCAGTTCGCCGATCCGACGCAGTTTGGTTAAAACGGAGCGGCGTGCGACCTCGGTCGGGTGGGCCGTGAAGACGGGCTGCAACTCGATCCGGCCCGCGACCGAGGCGAGCTCGGCCACCGCGTCCGGGTCTTGTTTGACTCGCCGGGCCATCTGTTGGATGGCGCTGCCAAAGGTGGCCCGTAGCTGGTCGAGGGTGGCGGCGCGCTGTACCTGTTCGGCCGTGTTGGCCAGGTGGAAGTACAAGGCGAAGGCCCGGGCCAGCGAGATCGTGGTGGCCAGGTCGGCCGTCTCCAAGAGCGCAGAGAGCTCGTCGGGGCCCTCGATGCGCTGGTTGCGCCGGCTGAGCTCGCGTACTTGCTCGACCAGGGCCAGTAGGTCGGGGCCGACCTGGCGCACCAGCGTTTGACCGAGAAAGGACCCGAGGAGACGGATGTCGGCTCGTAGGGCGGCATCGGTCTCCATCTCGATCTCTGTATCAACCTCTGTATCAACCTCGGTGTCACCTGCTGTGTCGATGTCGGCGGAGTCCGTCATTTTGGGACAGTCTCGCGGGCCTGAGCGGTCGCGCTGACCGAGTCGGTTCGACGAACTCGCAATCTCTGCCGGGCGTACAGCACGAGCGAGCTACTGTCCAGGTCGCGGGCCTGGCACAGCGGGTGCCGGGGAGGCGAAGCAAATGTCAGTGCGACTGCGGATTCTCGCGGCCGTCGCAGTTGTCGGGTTGGTCGCTGGTTGTGGGTCGACCTCGTTCTCGACCTCGACCTCGACCTCTTCTTCGACGCCTGCGTCGTCACCCTCCTCGTCGTCGTCCTCCACCGCGGCGCCCGATACAGCGGCGTTCGCCACGACCGTTGCGCCGGTCCCGACCACGGCGGCCGGACCGGTCGTTACGGCGCCGGTCGTTACGGCGCCGCGCACCTCGACGCCGGCCGTTGCCCCGACCACGGCGCGGCCGGTGACGCAGCCATCACCGACGCCGCCTTCGGTGACTCGGCCCCCGGCCACGTCGCCTCCGGCATCCACGACGACATGCCATCCCCTTTCAAACGCCGGCAACTGCTATGTGCCCGGCCAGTTCTGCCGGGCGTCCGATCACGGTGTGAGCGGTGTGGCAGGTGACGGGAGAACCATCACGTGCCGGAACAACAATGGCTGGCGATGGGAGCCGTCATAACGGCCCAAGCCGCTCGTCCTCTCGGTCGGGTCGCGTTGGCCCGAAGAGCCGGACCGCGTTGTTCAGATCGCTGTCGCTCACCGGCGGGCCGCCTCCGGGCAGCTGCCATTCGACCGGGAAGGGCAGCTCCTCAGGAGTCGCTCCCACCGCGCGCACGTCGGTCACGCGAAGCCCAGCTTGGGCGACGCCGATGCCGGGGCCACGGGCGGCTCACGAAGCGAGTCGGTTTGGGCGTCGCTTGGGAGCCTGCGCCGCGACATCGCCTGTGCTTGTGGCGCCATCGCAAATCCTCCAGGATGCGGTCAACGCGGATCACGTGTCGGCCCCGAGTCTGCTGGGAAGTAAGGCCGCCGTCCATCACCCGAAATGACTATCCGGAATAGTCAGAACGAACTAGTCACTGTCTGGTGGGCCCCCATGCAGGCGACGCTCGGGTGCTGGGCACTGTCGATCGGAGACTGCCCCCATGTTCGACCGGACCCCTTCGGGCGTCGTATCGCTGTCGTCTCGGCCAGGCTCGTGAAGGGTGCGGGTGGTCGGCGATCGGCCGACCAGCACAGCCGAACTGGAACCCGACACCCTGGACGCAAGTCGGCGCATCGCCTCCGCCTTATCGGCTCGATCTGGCCACCATTTGGTGGTCACATTGGCAAGCACGACGGGGCACGGACGGCCGTCTTCTCGTGACCAAGACAGCCGAACAAGGGCTCGCTTCTGCCTGCTGGATTTCAAGGTCGACCAAGACGGTACGCACTGGTGCTTTGCGGCTGGCGGGAGACGGGAATGCCCGCCGAATCACTTCAAAACTGGTGCAGGTAGAACGGGGTCTCCTGGTCGTCGGTGCACAAAGACTCCAGGCCGTAAGGACGCTGGGCCACGTCACGGGCGTGGCCGCCCGCGTCCTGCACTCGCTGGACCGCAGCAGCGATGTCGTCGACCCGGTAGCAGAGGATCACGCCAGGTGTGGCCGGTCCCGCTTCCGGCCGGGTGGTCATACCGATCTGCGGCGCGACGCCGGTGACTTGTGCGCCGCCCGCGCGGCCGATGTTGAAGGTCCAGGAGAACACGCCGCCGTAGAACTCGTTCGCCGCGGCCAAGTCCGCGACCACCATTGTCAGATACGACACGTCGCCTTGGATTTCGCCGTTGTGGAACTCTCGGTCGGCGGAGGCCGATTCGCTTCGTACGGGAGGCATCTCATGTAGAAAGAACGGGATGCCTTGGTCGTCGTGACCTTCGGCGGCGAGGGCATATTCCTCGCGGTGGGGATCGCTGATCGTTCCGCCGTGTGCTCGGACAGCGGCGACCGCGACGGAGATGTCGTCGACTCGGAAGCCGAGCACCGCGCCGTGCGCCGAAGCTTCGCCCGCCGCCCTGCCCTCCGACAGGCCGATCATCGGGACGGTGTCGTCGACCTGTGCGCCGTGCTCGCTGCTGCCCGGGCTGAAGCGCCAACCGAGGACAGCGCCGTAGAACGCCCGGCCCCGGGCCAGGTCGGGCAGCTCTAGGGTGATGTAGGAAACATCACCGTGGCGGAAGCCGTTGCGCTGACGGGTGGTCATTTCGGTGCTCATGAAGGACTCCTTTGGGGTGAGCGCGGGCAAAGCTCGCACGATGCGGCCGCGCAGGGCGGCCGCGAATGCCGGGTCGGGTGCGAGGGGGGTGATCGGGGCGCGCAGCGCGTCGAAAGGATCGGCCCGCGACTCAGGCATCGCTGCTCCCCTCATAGACGTGGCGGAACTCCCGCCGGGCGCGGACCAGCAAGGCCTCGGTTGCGGCCACGCTGCGGTCGAGGATCGTGGCTGCCTCGGGGACACTGAGGCCGTCCATGTAGCGGAGGGTCAATGCGGCGCGATGTTGAGGAGCGAGGCGGGCGAGGATCTCATGGGCGAGCCAGCGGTTGAACTCGACGTCCCAGGGATCGTGGACCTCGGGAGCTGATCCTTCGACCGCTCGGGACAGGCGCTCTTGTCGCGCTTGCCGGCGCCAGTGGTCCACCAGTTTGTGTCGGGCCACCCCGATCAGCCAACCGACGGTCAGCGGCACGTCCTCGCGACCCGCTGCGACCGCCAGGAACGTCTCGGAGGTGAGGTCCTCCGCCACGGCGCGGTCGCCGCAGCGGCCCATCAGGTACCCGTAGACCTGGGGCAGCGCCCGGTCATACAGCGCCAGCAATGTGACGTCGGGTCGATCCGGAACAGCCGTCACATCCCTATCATCGTTCGACAGCGGCCAACTCCGACGCAGCCCGGAAAAATTCCTTGTGGCAGTTCGCGAAGCGCCCGAGGACCGAGGTCGACTTCCTAATGCGAGTCAACATGCATGAGGCAAAGACGAACGCGAATCGTTCGACCCCGGCCGCGCTCGCCACGGCGCCCCGGCTTTTGGGCCGGACGGGTCCATATCAGTGCTGACTTCGACACCCTTCCCACAGACATGGAGGCCGCGTTCTCGGGCGAAGAGGAGTGAAAGTTCTTCTCGACACGCTCATCCTGGTGTGGTGGCTAGCCGACGATCCGCGCCTACCCTCGGCGGTGGTCGACATCATTGCCGACCGTGACACCGATGTTTTTGTCTCTGCCGCTACCGCCCGGGATCTCGATCAAGCGAGCCGCCGGGCGGCTCGAGGCCCCCGACGACTTCCTGGATGCGGGTAGCGGCAAACGAGTTCGTAACCCTCGCCATTTCGGCCGAACACCCATGGCTGCCGGGCGGCTGCCACCTCGTCACGCCGATCCCTTCGACCGGATGCTGTTAGTCCAAGCCCAGGTCGAAAACCCTTACCCTCGTCAGTGTCGACCCTCGGTTCTCCGAATACGAAGTCGACCTCTTGCCCCTGAACTGATGTGCACCAGCCGGCGTTTCGGGACGGTCGGCTCAGTGGACGATCTTCTCGTGGGCGAGAACCGTCTGGACAATGGCGTCGAACAGAACTGTCGCTGCTGCGCTACCAGTTCTGGGCGGCAAGTAGCAGCGCGGCGAGCGGCTCGAGCGTGGCCATGAGCTCGTCGAGGTCGCCCGGTTCGAGGCTTTCGTAGGGCTTCGCCGCGAGGTCGTCGGTGAGCGCCTCGACCCGCTGTTTGACAGCGCGACCCTGTTCGCTCAGCCAACCGTCATCGCCGATCAGGCCGCGATCGCGCATTCGGTCGATTTCGGCGGCGAGCTGCGCTGCCGGAAGGTGGTGGATGCGTCCGAACTTCTCCGCGGGCATGCCCATGTCGAGGGCGAACAGGACGTGGGCTTCGAGGCCGCCGACACCCTCAATCATCAGGGCTGCGATGTGTCCGTCGCCACGGTGCTCGCGCAGCAAGGAAGCGGCATGGAAGAGGCGGGCCACCACGTCATCGGGGATCGGGATCGCGCGGAGCGCGGCGTACATCGGCCGGCCCTCGAACGGTGCGCTGGTCGCGGCCTTGGTCAAGAGTTCAGCGGCGCGGGCGAAGCCGGGAGAGTCGACGTGATTGCCGAGGATCCGCCGCAACGCCTTCGCGCAGCCCGCCTGGCGAGCGGCGATCGCCGCTTCGGGGGTGGTGGTCCGCCACACCTTCGGAATGTGTCGGGCCACCTCACCAGGAGCGAAGTTGTAGAAGAGCGCGTCCACCACCTCCGCGGTGGCGAGGCCCAGAGGCGCCGCCCGGCCGGCGAAGTAGGTGTCCCAGTAGTTGGTGAACCCGAGGGCGTACATCGCTTCGTTGGGTTCGTCGGCGGAGTAGGGGATGACGCCGATCGGCTCGACGAGCTCGAACATCCG
>JAUTXN010000204.1 GCA_030838045.1 Acidimicrobiaceae bacterium | reverse complement strand
CGCCACCGAGATCCGCGCTCGGGCCGTCGAACAGGCCGCGCGTCTGCACAAGCGACTGGGAGAGCTCTGACGATGCAACGGGTCGCGCTCTACCTCCAGGATGCGCATCCGATCCGCGACGGCATGCGGTTCGCGCAGGTGGCCGAGGCGGCCGGCTTCGAGGCGGTATGGCAGGCGGAGAGCCGGCTCGTGCGCGAGGCCACGATCCCCCTCGCCGCGTTCGGCGCCGCGACCGAACGCATCAAGCTGGGCTCGGGCGTCGTCAGCATGTGGGTTCGCAATCCCGCGTTCCTCGCGGCGACGTTTTCGACCCTCGACGACCTCGCGCCCGGTCGAGTCATCCTCGGCATCGGTGCGTGGTGGGATCCGCTCGCCGCCGCGGTCGGCGTCTCGCGCGCCAAACCCTTGCGGGCGATGCGCGAGATCGTCACCACGGTGCGCGCCCTCCTCGCCAACGAGACCGTCACCTTCGACGGCGAGTTCGTGCACCTCGACGGCGTCGAACTGGACTACGTGTACCAGGACCGGCGACCCAAGGACGTGCCCATCTACATCGGCGCCACGGGAATGAAGATGATGGAACTGACGGGCGAGATCGCCGACGGGGCGGTACTCAACTACCTCGTCTCCCCGTCGTACAACCGGGCGGCGCTGGAGGCCCTGGAACGAGGCGCGGCCAAAGCGGGGAAGTCGCTCGACGACATCGACCGACCCCAGTTGATCGTGTGCTCGGTCGACGAGGACCGGGCGACCGCGGTCGATCGGGCCCGACTGCTGGTCACTCAGTACCTGGGTCAGCAGCCCCACATCATGAAGGCGTCTGGTGTTCCGGCGGAGGTGCTGGATCGCATCGGGGCGGTGCTGACCTGGCCGGCCACCCATGAGCAGGTGGTGGCCGCCTCGGCGTTGGTGCCCGACGATGTGGTGCAGATGATCACTGCGTGCGGCACCCCCGACGAGTGCCGGGCCAAGGTGGCCGAATACGTGGAGTCCGGTTGCACCTGCCCGATCCTGTATCCCCTCGGCGACGACGTCCGGCTCATGATCGACACGTTCGCCATGCCCGCGTCGCGTTGACGCAGGCGGTCGAGGAACTCACGGAAGGGGCGGCTCGTCGGCTCCGGATCCGGGGGCAGCTTCTCGACCCCCGCGTCCCTGCCTCGCGAGGTCCTGCCCAGGTCGCGGCGACGCTGGTCGGCGTGCAGGCCCAGGACCTGGTGGCGGCCTCTCTGTCGATCCGGGCTCGGACTGAGGGGCTGGTGGTCGGAGACGTCGAGCGCGCGGCGACGGACCCCGCGAGCCACCCGCTGGTGCTGACCTGGACGCTGCGGGGCACCCGGCATCTTCACCACGCGGCGGACGTGCGCTGGTTGCTCGCGATGGTAGGGCCGACGTTCTCCCGGCCTGGGGCCCGGCAGCAACAACTTGGCGTCGCGGGAACCACCGGCGACCGGGCGGTACAGGTCCTGGCGGATGCCTTGGCCGGAGGCGCCACGCCCACCCGGCGGGACGTGGCCGACCTGCTGGCGGGCCACGGCGTCGACCCGACGGGCCAGGCACCGATTCACGTCATCCGAAGGGCCGCACTCGAAGGGGTCCTCTGCATCCTTCCCGGCCCCGGTGGTGACGCACGCCGAGAGCGCTACGTGTCCCTCGACCGCTGGGTCCCCGAGATTTCTGCGGATCGTCCCGGCGTCTCCCAGCTGGTGCGGCGATACCTCGCCGCCTACGGGCCGGCCACGCCCAACGATCTGGTCGCCTGGTCGGGTCTGGCGCCCGGAGTCGTCGCGACGGGCTGGCGCGAGGTGTCCGACGACGACGAGCTTCTCGAGGTTCGCATTCCGAACGGTCCGGCATGGAGGTTGGCGGCGCACTGCCCACCCGATCCTGGTCCCGTTGCGACCCGGCTGCTGGGCGCGTTCGACACCCTGATCCTTGGCTACGCCGACCGCAGCCTCCACCTGCATGCCGACCACGCGAGGGCGGTCAACGCGGGCGGCGGACGTATCAAGCCGGTCGTGGTCACCGATGGAAGGGTCGTCGCGACCTGGAAGCTGCGCCGGGCGCAGGGAAAGGTCCAGTGCGAGGTGACGCCATTTCCTGCGACGCCGGGCCGGACCGATACCGACACGTCGGTCGAGGTCGAGGTCGAGGTCGAGGTCGAGGTCGACGACATCGAGCGATTCCTTCGGGCCTGACCGGCCCGAGGAAAAGGCAGGGGGCCGTCGAGGGGCAATGCCCAGAGCCAGAGCAAGTTAGGCGGTACCAGTCCCATCCCATCCCATGCCGGAGCGGAAAACGCTGCGTACACGACGGTTTGTACTCCGGCCCAGCCGCTCCGCCCCGCCGAGCCGCGCCACCGGCAGTTGCAAATGACACGCACGACGTCGAACGCCCCTAACCAGCCCCGATCGGCGGGATCGACGCCAGCTGCGAGGCGATGGCCGCCCGGTCCTCGTCGTCCGGCTCCCGCGTGAGCGCCGCCTCGGCCGCGGCCACATGCGCAGCCCGACCTGCGGCATCGCCCGCCGCGGCACACGCCCGGGCCACCCCCTCGTGCGCTGACGCCAGGCGCCAGCCATCCCATCCCTCGGACTCCGCCGTGGCCAGACCCCGGCGAGCGAAGCGCAGGGCCACGTCCCCGTAGCCCAAGAGCGAGAACACATGGGCGACCTGCCAGTCGCCCGTCGCCAACTGTTCCGCCGTTCCGACGGTGGACCAGTGCCAGCGCGACGCCATCGCGCCGAGCAACATCATCGCGTCGTCCTCGGCGCTGCGGTCCGCCTTGTCGATCAGGTCCCAGGTCGAGTTGAACAACTCGGCGCCGAAGCGCCAATGCCACGCCTCGTCCGCCCCGGTCGAAGCGGGAGAGGAAGCGTCGCCTGCGGGATCCGCCATCGGGTCCCGCAGGCTACAGGCTCAGGCGCGGGCCCCGCTTGGTTGCCGGGCCTGCTGGAACACCTCGACCATGGTGGAACAGAACGCCGGCAGGTCATCGGGATTGCGGCTGCTCACCAGCACGTTGGGCCCCGACGTGCAGACCTGCACCTCCTTGTCGACCCAGTGCCCACCGGCGTTGGCGATGTCGGTCTTCAGGCTGGGCCACGATGTGAGGGTGCGGCCCCGGACCACGTCGGCCTCCACCAACGCCCACCCGCCGTGGCATATGACGGCCACCGGACGGCCCGCCTCCACCATCTGACGGACGAAGTTGACCGCCGGGTCGTCCATGCGCAGGGCGTCGGCGTTGGCGACCCCGCCGGGCAGCATCACGGCGTCGTACTCCACCGGACTGACCTCGCGGGTGGTGCGATCGACGGGGAATGTGTCGGCCTTGTCCAAATGGTTGAACCCCTGGACCTGGCCCGCCTTGGGGGCGATGAGTTCCGGCGAACCACCCGCCTGCTCCACCGCCGACCAGGGATCGGTGAGCTCCACCTGCTCGATGCCCTCGTTGGCGACGAGGAACGCCACGCGCAATCCCTGCAGCTCGTTGGCCATGTGTTTCTCCTTCCGTGCGAACGGTTGCCCCCTCCAGACATGTACCCGGTGCGCCGAAGCGGGTAACGGGCCGGGCGTCACAGCAGATGGGGCTGCGCCCCGACGTCGTAGACCGGCCACCCGTCCTCATCGGCCCGCACCCCCGGGTGCAGCACATGGGGCTGGGTCCGGCCCGGGGCCAGCAGATGCACGACCGGGGTGCCCGCCAACTCGGCTGCGTCGCTCAGCAACCGGCGGTGGCAGCGCCACCAAACGGTCTCCGAACACATGACGGCGGTCCGGATCTCGTCGCTCACCGAGAGGAGTTGGGAAAATGCCTCCCGGACCTCGGGTCGGTCGAGATGGTCGGCGTAACCCCGGAAGGCGGCATCGTGCCACGCCGGGTGGCGGCTCCCGCTGGGAAGGGGGCGCCGGCGTCCCCCGAGCGTCTCGCCCCACCACTCGTAGCGCACGCCGCCGATCGCCAGGGCGGCCTCCAGTGGCGCCCGGCCGAACTGGGGGTTGCGGCGCGAGGCCGGGAAACGGCGCACGTCGACCAGCAACCCGATCGCCTCGGCCCCGATGATCTCGAGCAGCTCCTCGGCCGCCCTTTTCCCATGTCCGACCGTCCACAGCGTCACGCCAGCAGGCCGGCCATCACCTCGAGATCGGTGACGAACGCCTTGAAACCCTGTTCCCGGGCGTCGGCGTCGGTCGCCCGCAGGATCGACGACGGGTGCACCGTCGCCACCGCCTGGCCCGACCAGCCCCCGACCGCGGCGGTGAGGACCTGGCCCCGGGAGCGGGTCACCCGAAAGGCGGACCCCAGGACCGCCTTGGCCGCCACCGCGCCGAGGAGCCCCACGAACTGGGGGGCGGCCAGTTCGAGTTCACGCTCCAGCCACGGGCGGCACGCCTGGACCTCGGTCTGGTTGGGGGTCTGGTGGATTCGGCGCTTACCGCGCGGCGTCCACTTGAAGTGTTTGACGGCGTTGGTCACGTACACCTGGCTGCGGTCAATCCCCGCCGCCTCCAACGCCCGGTCGAGCAGTTCTCCCGACGGACCGACGAACGGGTGCCCGGTGCGGTCCTCGTAATCGCCCGGTTGCTCGCCGATCAGGGCGAGGGTCACCGGGACCGGGCCGTCGCCGAACACCGTCTGGGTGGCGGCCCGGTACAGGTCGCAGCGTGTGCAGCTCGCAGCCTCCTCGCGGAGGTGCTGCAGCGCCGGCGTCACGCGGGTCTCAGTCACGCTCCCACGGCGGCTCGTCGCCCATCTTCTTGTAGTACTTGGCCAGGTGGGACTTGACCCTCGGGATGTCCTTCTCGGGCAGGTCGATCCCGCCCCGGCCGCCCTGCATGATCGCTCCCGCGGCCATGATGGCCCGGGGCACCGCTTTGAGTTCGTCGTCGACGACATCGGCGATGAGCAGCTTGTAGGAGCCGAACTGGTCCTTCTTCTCGGCGTCGTACCACACGTGGGCGTCGCGGTACTTGGCGTTGGGCTTGTCGTCGACACCGGCCCATCGGCGCACCCGTTTTTCGGCCGCGTCGCCGTCCCACTTTCTCCCCCGGTCGGCGAGCGGGAAATCTCCGAACTTGGTGACGGCCATCGCTGACGGCTCATATACCCCGCCGTCGAAGCTCCAATCGGGCTCACCCCGCCTCGATCAGGGCTCGGACGCCGTCGACGATGAGCTGCACAGCGATGGCGGACAGGAGCAACCCGAACACCCGGGTCAGGAAGTGCACGAGGGGGAGGGGGACCAGCCTGGCCAGCCGGGCCGCCAGGAGGAGCACGACGCCGAGCACGACGGCCGCCCCCGCGATGCCGCCGATGACGGCGACGCGGCCCGACGTGCCCGGGTAGCGACGGACGAGGACCATGACGGTGGCGATGGCACCCGGTCCCGCCAGGAGGGGAGTGGCGAGGGGAACGAGCGCCACGTTGCGGCCCGGGGTCGGGGTCATGTCCATGCCCCGCAACATTTCGAGGGCGACGAGGAGGAGCAGGAGTCCACCCGCGATCGACAGGCTCTCCAGAGACACGCGGAGGTAATCAAGGATGACCTGGCCGAACAGGGCGAACCCCAGGATGAGGCCGGTGGCTGCGGCCACGGCCGCCAGGGCCGCGTTGGCCCGCTGGCGAGGGGTGAGCTCGGCGGTCAGGCCCACGAAGATCGGGGTGTTGCCCGCGGGATCCATGATGACGAGCAGGGTCACAAGGGTCTCGCCGAAGGCTCGCCATTCCACGTTTGCACGGTAGCCCTGGGGGTGTGACCGTCTGCCCGCCGCTGGTTTCGCGGTTCGTGGCCCCTGGGTACAACTCGAACAGGTAGGACCGGCCAACGGCTGACGAGAGCCTGCACAAAGTCTGACGAGAAAGGAATGTCATGGGAATCGGCGAAGAGTTGAAGGGCAAGGCCAAGGAGGCGGCCGGATCGTTCGTCGACAACGACGGTCTGCGTCGCGAGGGTCAGGCACAACAGGACAAGGGCCAGGCCGAGCGTGAAGCCACGCAGGCCCGAGCCGAGGCCACGGCGCACGACGCCAAGGCTGACATGAAAGAGGCTGAGCAGCGGGCGGCTGAAGCAGCCAAGTAAATCCCGGGGGGGAGCTAAACGCGGGCCGGTGCATGCGTTGCTTGCCACCGGCCCGCGGCGCGTCCGGGGCGGCAGCCGGCTGGCCGGCGGCTAGCCGGAGTACCGGTACTGCCGGATGTGGCCCGATTGGCCACGACCGAAGGCGCTGAGGTTCTGGCAGCCTCCGGATGAGGCGCTCGGGTTACCGGCAATGGTGTCGGTGGGGTTGCCGATCCGTTGCCAGTCGCTCCAGAAGCTCTGGAAGAACGTCGTCCAGTGGAGGGTCGAGTCCGCGCCCTTGGCGAACACGGCCAGGTGGTCGCGACCCCACGATGTCGCGGCCGGGGCGGAGGTGAGCGTGAGCGCGCCCGATGACGCCGGTCGAACCCACGGGTGCCAGGCGCCGTCGAGGGTGCTTTGCCACAGGGAATCGCCCGCGGTGGCGAACACATCGATGTGCCCGGGCGCCCACGACGTTGCGGCGAGAGCTGAGAACTGGAATGGCGCCGGCGGTGCCCCGAGGCCTTCCCAGCCTCCGGAATTCCATCCGTGTTCGAACCATCGGTGGTACATCAGCCCATCAGTCGCGATCACGAACAGGTCGATGCGGCCCGGCGCCCACGAGCACACCGCAGGTGCGGACGCCAGGCGGATGTCATCACCGAGCGGCTTCAGCCAGCCGGACCATGTGGTGCCGTTGTCGGTGGAGCGGCGCTGCCAGAGACGGTTGTCACCGCCCCGGACGAAGACGCTCAGCGTGCCCGGACCCTCGCCGACGGCCGCGGGGCCGCCGTTGGAACCGGACCGGGGGGCGCCGAGGTTCTGCCAGCCGCTGAACCCGCCGCCCAAGTTGGTCGCCCGGTGGATGCGCTGGTCGGTGCCCTTGGCAAAGACCTCGAGGCGGGACGATCCGTGGGCCTGGACGACCGACGGGCTGGCCTGAATGAACCTGGACGAAATCGGAAATGCACCGCCCGACCACGACGCCTGCTGGAGGCAGGGAGCGCTGTGTTCGGCGGTCCGGGCGTCGGACTTGTCGGGACCGGACGCACAGTTGAGGCCCGCGATCTGCCAGGGAGGGGTGCAACTCACCATGCGGCACAGCACGTTGCCGGTGCAGCTGACGTGCTGGTTGCACTGCCCGTAACGAAAGCGAACCTGGCAGACATTGCGCTGGTCGCAGGACGAACCCTGATAGCAGCCGCCGGTGCACGCTTGGCAGCCAGGGCAGAAATTGCCGCTGTCGCACGCGCACCCCGGCGGGCAGGCAGCCTGGCAGTCGATGTAGTAGCGGTCGCCGCCACAGCACCAGCTGGAGCCGGTTCCCGCCCGCCACCAGCCGCCGGGGATGCTTCCGCCCGGGCACTTGTTGACGCCGTTGTTGATGGTGCAGCAGAACACCGTGAAGCCGCCGGGGCGGCACGTGGCATCGGGTCCGCACACGTCGGTGACCGCCGCGTAGGCGGTGCCCGGACGCAGCAGGAACCGGGCGGGTGCCACGGCCAAGGCCGAGCCCACCACGGCGCTGCGGGAGAGGAAGCTGCGCCGGGTGGAGCCGGGACGATCGGAGCCGGAACCGGAGCCGGGGCGGGTGCCAGGGCCGGCGCGGTCGGCCTTCGGCGCTCGGTTCATGCGGAGGGCCGCCCGTTCGACTACCCGCTGCGAGAGGGGGGTCTTGACTCCCGTGGTGCGCATCATGGGGCTCCCTGGGCGGCCGAGGCCGCCGGTTGGATGGTCACGCCGGCGAGGAACTGGTTGACGGCGGGAACGAGCACCGCCCGTCGGGCATACGAGCCGAGCACGGCGTAGAGGCAGAACTTCCTTCCCTCAGCGCTGAAGAAGCGCTGCACACCCGCCATGCCCGCGATCGGGCGCTGCATCGCCAGCGGGTCGAACCAATCGGGTTGCAGGGCGCGCGGCAGGTCCGAGGGGGCGAAGAGTCCGTGGCCGGCACCGTCGCTGCCGTAGCCGAGCAGGGCGACGAACACCTGGCGTCCGGTCATGCGGGCGACCAGCTCGCCTCCGAAGTCCTCGCGCGTCGCGGACAGCGCGAAGTTGGCGGCGTGGACGACGGGGTAGTCCACCGAGCCCGAGGTGCCGGGCGCGCTGCCCTTGATGCGTACGTCCCACCCGTTGGGCACGGCAACGTCGAACTGCAACGTGCGGACGGTGTTGTGGGCGGGGCTCATCGGCGCACCGGAGGGCGGCCGTCGTCGGTCGTGCCGGCGGGGTCAGCGCTCATCGGACCCTCGGTCGCCTGGGTCGCTGCTGGGCCGGCGAACAGGCTGGCATGACCAGGTCCGATGCCCGCTGCCAGCAGCTCGACCTCGTCGGTCTCCATACGGCCCCGGTCGCTTCGGCGCCGGCGCTGGCGACTTGATCCGCCCCCGTCGCCGTCCGTGGAGCGGTCCGCGGAGCGGTCGCCCAGTGCCTGGCGCATCAGGCTTTGGACCTGGGCCCAGCTGGTCCCGGTCCCCTCGCCGATGACCGCTCCCGCGGGGCCGTCGACCAGGACGAAGTACGGGGAACCGGGAACGGCGTAGCTCTCCCAGCCCT
>JAUTXN010000177.1 GCA_030838045.1 Acidimicrobiaceae bacterium | reverse complement strand
GGCGCTCCCGCGTCGAGCGGTAACGGGCCCTTCGTGTCTGACGTGGGAAACGCTGACGGTGCCTCGTCCCGGCCAGCCATCAAGCATTTCGGCCATCGTCCGGTTGGTCGGCGTCAGCCGCGGCACCCTCTACGCCCACATGGACGCCATCACCGCGGGCCGAAGCTCATGAGCGAGGCGCATTGTGGTACTGCCCTCGCCTCATTCCCCACGAGCGTTGATTCACGCCAAACTACCGGTACCCCACCCCGAAGCGAGATGCCCGCCCTCTAGGTCGGCGGGCTCGTCTGGGTACGTTCCGGTGGTCACCAGGGGTCATCGACACTGGCGGCAGGATCGAGGCGGGGTGACGGTTTGCCCGGAGTACTGCTGTAACCGTTCACTGAGGCCACCGCTTTTGGGACGATCGGCGCCACCGTGGTGCTGACTCCGAGACCCTGCGCGACAGTAAGGATCTGCTGGTAGGCGGCTTTGGCCTCAGTGGCCGCGGTCGTGTAGTTCATGTCGGCGAATGATCGGACCGCTCGCGTCGCCGCGTAGTCAGCCTCCGTTATTGCGATGTCGTCGCGCGTCGACTCTCTGCGCGAAATGATTGGTGCCAACAAGGCCCCCGCCGCATTGAGGTACGCCGCGGTCATGCTGCGGTCGAGCACGTCTCTATCGAACTGGCCAAAATCGTGAGCGACGTTCAGGTAGCTCATCGGTGACTGCACGGCATCACCGGCTCGGACAAAGAAGAACGGTCCGGTCGAGAGAAACATGATCCGTTGCTGGTTGTCGACGCCGTCATGCGGATGCGGGAGCCCGAGAAAGTGGCCGACCTCGTGGGTGACCTCCTGAGTGGCGCCGAACCACGAGCCGGCCCGCAACGACGGCCAGGTCATGGCGAAGACGTAGGTCTGGGTGCCAGTCGTCCAGTCATCGTCGGTGAGGCCACTGATCGCCCCGTACGGTCCGGCCGGTGCCAGGTCGTCGGGGATGTTGTACAGCAGCACCGGTATGGCGAAGTCGTGCTGGCCGGTCGTCAGCTGGCTGTGGTGGTCCTGTTGGTAGAAGAGCAGGTCCTCGGCGGCGGTCCCATATGGCGACCGGCCCGGATAGCAGGTGGTTCCCACGCCGGCCGGGTCCAGGTATGCCGTGAGCCAGCACTTGTAGGCGTCCAGCCCCGGGCCAGGAACCGGTTGCGGATGGACTTGGACACTGAACTCGTTGTACGGCTGCAGGGCCTGCTCGCGGGCGGCGACGACGTCGGGCTTGAGCAGCGCCGCGGTGGGCGTCGCCGTGTCGGCAAAGGTGTTGACGTCGATCTCGACGCTGCTCGGGATGGTCGACGAAGGCAACCGCGGGCTGTAGAGGGGACTGGCGACGAACAGCTCGTCGGTCGCCACGTAGCGCGCAAGCTTGCCGAGATCTGACGACAGGCTGGTGAACGGGCGGTAAGCCGCGGTGTTCCGGTATTCCCAGACCGGTGGTATCCGGTAGTCGAGGTAACCGTCTCCGTCGACGTCGCGGTCGGCCAAGTCCCAGCCCCCGCTGGCATAGTCCGGGCCGGCGGACACATCGTCGAACCACACGCGGCGAGTGCCATCCCGCGACTCGTGGCCGGGGGTATACGTGCCGCCCCAGGCGGCCACCTTGGCGCGATCCGAGACCAGGCCCGTGTTGACGCCGGTGTCGGGGTCGGGGCTGTTGGTCACGGTGAAGACGTGGAACTTGAAGTCCGGGCGCCCATACCAGTCGATGAAAAAGAGCGTGTCCTGGCGGGGGTCGACGCCCAGGTCCGTCCGGGCGTGGTCGCCCAGCCAGCGCTCCACCGACGGAGCGTCGATCCAGCTGTTGGCGGTCAGCGTGGTCGAGCGGGCGGCTTGGCCGTTGTAGAGCTGTTGGTATCTCGTCAACGGGTGGGGCGTGGCAATCGACGAGAGGTAGGCGAAGAATCGGTCGTCGAAGTTGGCGGGCGCCACCGTCGGGTGATAGCGGAGCGGGAAGTTGGTTCCCACGGGGACCACCCGGCCGTAGTTGAGCGGCCAGCGCACTACCGAATCCGACTCGGTTGGAAGTTCGGCCCGGAATGCCCGGAGGTCCACTTGCCCGGGCCCCGCCCCGAGGGGAAAGCCCACGAACACGACATTGATGTCGAGCGGTTGCGCCATTGTTCGGCCGCCGCCGATGACGAGGGTGCGCAGCCGGGAGAGGGCGGCCGCGGGCCGAGTGGTCGCGACTGTGGCGGTCATTGATGCCAGCAGGACGACCGCAACCAGCTCGAGCCAGGGTCTGACCCGGAGCCCGACCCGGGGCCTGAGCCTCCTCACGAGCCGATCCTTTCGGTGAGTTGGAACGTTGGCCACGCGATCTCGGCTGCCCCAAGGCCGTACAACGGCCACCGGGTGTCATTTCCCAGGTGGTACTGATACGTGCCGACGGCCGTGCACGGGGCGACTGCCAGGCACGAAACCGCCATGAGACGGGTGCTTGGCGCCCCTGGTGCGTCCGGCACTGCGGTCAACGTCCATTTGGTCCCGTCGTAGTGTTCCGCGACCGCATGGGTCGAGTTGTCAGCGCTGCCGTAGTAGGTGTTGCCGTCGTAGTGACCGACGGCAGTGCAATCGGTGGCCGAGGCACACGAGACACCACTGAGCGCCTCGATGGAATGACGCGCTCCGGGCGGCTCCGGTGTCGCCTGCACCTTCCACACCCGGCCGTCCCAAACCTCGACCAGCACCGGGTTGGGATAGCCACCCCCATCACCCGTGAAGTAATTGCCGACGGCGATGCAGCGGTTGGCGGCGCCGCACGAGACGGCAGCGAAGTGATCGGAATTGGTGCGGCCGAACGACGGGATCGGGTCGGGAACGTCCCGGCGCGACCACCGAACGCCGTCCCACTCCTCGGCCAGGGCGAAGGACCGAGTGCTCGGAGCAGGATCGGTGGGGCCGAGGTAGAAACCGGTGGCCATGCAGGCCCCGGGCCTGACGCATGACACCGCCAGCAAGTTGGGGGCAGACGCCCCGGCCGGAAGTTGCCCCCCGGGGACGATGGTCCATCGAGCGCCGTCCCAGAGCTCAGTCAAGATGAGCTGCTGGTCACCGTTGGAGTCGTACCCCACCGCCACGCACGTCTTCGCCGCCGGGCAGGAGACCCCGAACAGCTCGGCGTACGCCGTGCCTTCGAAAAAGGGCGTGGGGAGGATCGTCCAGCGCTGGCCGTCCCAATGCTCGGTCAGGGGAACGAACGCCTGGGCCGACGGAAACGAGGCGGAGCCCACCGCCATGCAGTCCGTGGACGTGACACAGGACACGCCGTAGAAATCGACAATCGCCGCCCCCGTGGGGACCGGAACATGCTGGAGCTGCCAACGGTGCCCATCCCAGGCTTGGGCGAGCGGGTTGTGCTGGCCACCGGGCGTCGCACCGGGAAGTGGTGCGCTCGACATTCTCGATCCGACCGCTTCGCAGAACTGGGCGTTGGGACACGACACGGCGGCCAGGTCGTCGGACTCTGCGCCGTCGGGAGGTGGCAGCGGGTCGGTGGTCCAACGATTGGCCCGCTTGGCCAGGGCGACAGGCACCGGAATCCTGCCCGGGGCAGCATCGCCGACCGCGTCACAAGCTTGGTCGGAGGGGCACGAGACCGACCACAGCCGCACCAGTTTCGGTGGCTGGCTGGCGGCCGGTGCCGGCTTCGCCGTCCAGGTGACACCGTCCCATGTCACAACCTGTGGAACTGTCCCGTTGGCGGATGTGCCCACCGCGGTGCACCTGTTGTCCGACGGGCAGGACACGGCGGACAGCTCGTCTCGGTCGGTTGCACTGGGTGAGGTGCCTACCGCCCACGCCGAGCCGTCCCACTGCTCGACCAGGGAGCGCCGGACCATGAGTGTCCCCGGGACTTTGCCGGAAACGTCGGACTCGCCGACCGCGAAGCATGCCGAAGCGCCGGCCGGGCATGCGACCCCTCGCAGGGAACTGGTGTAGGCGTCAGCCGGATTGATCGGTGGCTGGGCCGTCCACGCGGTCCCGTCCCAGAGTTCGGCGAACGCCCTCAGGAAGCCGTCTGCAAACGTGTACTCACCGACCGCCACGCACCGCTGCGGTGAGCGGCACGCCACCGCCCAGAATCGATCAGGCCGCCCTTGGTCGGGCAATGGGGTGGCGTCGAGAGACCACCGGGCCCCGTTCCAATGCTCCGCCAGGGCGAAGCTGGCGCCGGTGGCGTCGGTCACCTGGCCGACCGCGACGCACCACGACGGCGAGGTGCACGTGACACCGTCGAACCGGGCTGCCCGAGCCCCTAGCGGCACAGCCGTTGCCGCGACGGACCAGCGGTGCCCGTCGAAGGTGGCGGCCAACGGGATCTGAGCCCCCGACCGGCTGTTCCCGGCCCCGACGGCCTGGCAGAACCGCTCCGACACACACGACACCCCGGTCAGGACGAAGGACCCATTCACCGTCGTGGGCGCGGAGATGGGAAAGGGGAGCCTCGTCCAGCGACCGGCGTCGTTGCCATTTCGACCGTATACCAGGGGCACTTCGCTGCCGTCCGTCGTCGACTGGTAACCAACGCTCACGCACTCTTCCGGTGCCCAACAGCTGACCGAGCTCAGTGATCCCTCGGCGCCGGGAGGGTTGGCGGGCGCCACGATGACCGCGGCCTGCTGGGTCGCGACCGCCGTATCGGTCGTGGCCACAAGGGTGCCAACCACCACGAAGGCGCCGAGGAGGCGCACCAGGCTTCGCGCCCGTCTCATCTGAGCTGGACGCCTAGCGCGGCCGCGTCGTCTCCCATGGTGGCGATCTTCCGCCCGCGGCCGCGCCGGTGCGTCCCTGGTTTCAGGTATTTCGAACGACCACAGCCGCCAGTTCGGTGCGCGAGGTGATTCCCAACCTGGCGAAGATCCGCTTCAAGTGCGTCTCGACGGTGTACCGGGAGATGAACAGCCGCTCCGAGACCTCGGCGTTGGTCAGCCCTTGGCCGACCAGGACGGCGACGCGCCGCTCGGCCGGGCTCAGGCTGGCCCATCCCGAGGCGGGCCGGGGGGAGCGGGGCGCGCGACTGGCCGTCGCCCGACGTGGCCCGTCCGCCCGCTCCGACGTGGCGAGGAAAGAACTGACCTCGGCGACGATGCTGTCGCTGTCGCCCACCCACGGCAGGTGGTCCTGACCGTCGAGCACCACCAGGCGTGCGCCTGGGATAGCGTCGGCCATCATCTGCGCGTCCGCCACGGGGATGAACTCGTCGCGGCGGTGCACGATGAGGGTGGGGACGTGGACTTCGGCCA
>JAUTXN010000152.1 GCA_030838045.1 Acidimicrobiaceae bacterium | reverse complement strand
CCGCCGAGCCCCAGTCTGCCGACCTGCTGGAGGACCCGCCCGTCGTCGAACCAGCCGAGATCGAGGCCGCCGACCTTCAGCCTGTCGTCGCCACAGGCATCGACCCCGACCTCAACGACCCCGCCGGAGTGGAATCCGCCACCGCCACAGCCACCGCCACCGCCACCGCAACCGCCGGCGTCGGCCTACGGGACGTCGACCTCCGGGGCGTCGACCTCACGGCCGACGAGCCTGTCGGAGTCGAGTCGCATGGGCGCGCGTCCGTAAGCGTGGAGCCCGAGCGTGTCGGGGTGGAACCCGAGTCTGTCGGTGTGGCACCCGAGTCTGTCGGCGTGGCACCCGAGCGTGTCGGTGCGGAGCCCGAGCGTGTCGGCGTGGAAACGATTGTCGAAAGCGAGCCGGCTGAGGACGATCTGCCCGTCGGGCCGTCGGCGTCGGTCGAGCCGATCGTGGCGCAAGAGGCGCGCGATCGGGCCACCTCTGCCGCCCCCGCAAGGCACCAGGACGCGGCGGTCGGCGACACGGCTCCCATGACGTACGAGGCGAGCGCCGAAGACCACCACGTCGCAGCAGCCGGACCGGAGGCAGCAGCCGGACCGGACCGGCCGCCGCTGACGACTCTGTCGCCCCGACGACGCGATTCGCGCCCTGGCGCCCGGCGGTGGGCCGCCGCAGCGGTGATCGCGCTACTCGTTGTGGCCGGCCTGGTAATCGTGGCGCGGGTCGGACAGGACAGCACGCCGAAATCGGCGCAGACCCGGCCCACAACGACGCCTGGAGCCAACGCACCCAAGATTCCTGCGACCACGGCCGCGAAGAGTCCGGTGGCGACGGCCTCCAAGGGTCAACCGGCCGGGGGTGCCGTTCCGGCCGGTTGGAGGTCCTACTCGGACCCGGCGGGCTTCCAAGTGGCGTATCCCCCGACTTGGAGCATTCGCCACGACGGGACGCTCACCGACTTCTCCGATCCGGCGACGTCCACGTACCTGCGAATCGATCACCGTTCGCCGCCGGCACCGACACCCGACGGCCCCTGGTACGAGTTGGAACCGCATTTCGCGGCCAGCAATCCCGGGTATCAGCGGATCGGAATCACCCGTACGACCTTCCACGGATATCCCGCTGCTGTCTGGGAGTACACGTACCTCTCTGGATCATTGAAGCTTCATGCCATCGATCTCGGGATGATCGTCGGCGATCACGCGTTCGGCTTCAATTTTCAAACCACCGATGCCGCCTGGACGCAGATGCAGCCCCTGTTGGACAGCCTCGAGAACTCGTTTCGGCCCTGATGCCTGGCGGGTTCGCCGTCAATCCTTCCTGCCGACCTGGAACCAGCCGTTGCTGGCGTCGAGGGTCGACAGCCATGTGGCGTCGTGATTTCCCGTCTGGTACCCCGAGGCCTGGGTCGCGGAATTTACCTCGACGTGGCCGGTACCGGTGTTCACCGTTTTGACGAAGAACAGATCGGCGCCCACCATGTGGAACCAGCCGTTGCCAGCGTCGGCAGTCGAGATCCAGGTGACGAAGTGTTGCCCGCTCTGGTACCCCGAGGCCTGCGTCGCGGAGTGCACCTCGACGTGGCCGGTACCGGTGTTCACCGTCTTGACGAACCACAGATCGGCGCCCACCATCTGGAACCAGCCGTTGCCAGCGTCGGCTGACGAGATCCAGGTGACGAAGTGTTGCCCGCCTTGGTACCCCGAGGCCTGCGTCGCGGAATGCACCTCGACATGGCCGGATCCGGTGTTCACCGTCTTGACGAAGAAGAGATCGGCGCCCTCCATCTGGAACCAGCCGTTGCCAGCGTCGGCAGTCGAAATCCAGGTGGCGTTGTGTTGCCCGCTCTGGTACCCCGAGGCCTGGGTCGCGGAATGCACTTCGACCTGGCCGGAGCCGGTGTTCCGAGTCTTCACGAACGACAAGTCGTTGGTGGGCGAACGGCCGGAGGAAGTCACACACCCGTTGGAGGCGTTGCTCCACAGTGGCTGCACCGCGAAGCTGCCCCGATTGGTGCTGATGTTGACCAGGTTGGTCCAAGCGCACTTGTCCCCGATCTCGAATCCCGATGAATCGGTCCATGCGTTCAAGAGCGGGTCGGTGATGACCTCGGCCAGTTCGTGTCCGGCGACGATGCTGACGCCGTCGAGGTTCCCGCGCGCGCCGTTTACCCGTCCGGCACCACACGCCGCTCCGGCGTCGGTAATGTAGGGCAGGTTCGTGTAGGTGATGTTGGGACGTGCCCCGACCGCTCCGTGATAGGCGCAATAGTTCGAACCGAAGCCCACGGCCGAGTGCCTCGTCGGAGTGGCCACCACGATCTCGACGTCGACTGATGTGCCCACCGCGAAATGGTCGGCTGCCTTGGCCGCTTCGCTCTGCAGCTGCGCATCGGTCGGCTGAGTCGGCACCGGCGCGCCGTCTGACCAGGAGCCGCGATACAACGACCCCGGATTTCCGCCGCCATATTCGGTGACGGTGTTGAGCCATGGCGACGCCCCCACCGACGACAAGAAGCTGGTCAGGTACGGTGCTTCACCGCTCGGATCAGAGGTCCACCCCCAGAAGACCACGTACACCGCCGGAGCGCCTTCCACCGGCCCGCCGTGGAAGGACATCGGACCGGGGATGACGGCCGCAGGGGCCACAGGTGGTCCGGGTCGCATCAAGTGCGGCCCAGGTGGCAGCGACGAGGCTCGGGCGGGTCCCAGCAGCGTCGCGGCCACACTCAAGGCGGCGAACGCGAGAGCGACGGCGCCAACCAAACCCCGCCACCCCCAGCGCCGGCCCACCCTGGCTCGCACCTCGTCGGTTGACCGTCGCCCTCCCGACCCTCCCGACC
>JAUTXN010000129.1 GCA_030838045.1 Acidimicrobiaceae bacterium | reverse complement strand
CAGCCGGCGAAGGGGTGCGCTTCGCCCCCGTCGGTCGACACCTCGCCCGAGGGTGGCTGCCTGACGGTCACGCAAATCCTGATGTCCACGCCACGCCCCCTGCCTCGGGGGGTCAGCGTCGCGCCATTGCCCGGCAAAGACATCGGCCAGGTGGCCACACTTTTCATCGGAGTCCCCACCATGCCGTCATTTCACGGTCCGTTGTCGGCTGTAACCGAAGGTCGTGCGGGGCCGGTCAAAATACTTGTGCGCCTGCGATCCGCTCATGCCGTCGCGGCCATCACGATCGCCTCCGCCTTGGCCCTCCTCGCCACCGGTTGTCAACCCAGTCAAACCCTCGGCAGCGGGACCGGGGCGCCCGTGACGGCCGGATTGTCGGGCGGCACCATTGCCGGTCCGCCCGCCCTACCCGGCCAGTCCGGTCCGCCCGCTCAGCCCGCCGTGCCCCGATCGGGCGACGACAACCTGGTGACCCTCGACGCCCGTGCCCGTTCGGTCGAAACAACGGCCCCGGTGACCGGACTTGGTTCGGTGCACCTTTCAGGTGCATCGGTCCTCACCGCAACCGGCGACGTCGTCGACCACGACGGCCGGGACCTCGGCCCGGGCTCGTTGCGAGCCGAGAGCGCCGATGTGGTGGTGACTGCGGCGCCGGGAGCCTCATTGCAACTCGCCAGCCTGCTGCGGGTCCAGCCCGCGGCGGTGACAGCCTCCGGTGTGAGCGTGACCTTTTCGCGATCGGCAACGGTCGCAGCCAGCCGCCTCACCTTCCAGCCGCAGCCCCGCCCGCCGGCAACTCCAGGCTCGGCCCCGGATTCGCCGCCTACGGTGGCGGCCACCACGACCGTGCCCCCTCCGGTGCCGGTCACCGGCCCGGTGACGCTGGATGCCACCGGCCTACAGATCTCGGGGTCGGGCCTGCGGATGGTGGACGCGCCCACTGATCTGTCGGTCTCCTCGTCGGAAGCCGATCTCAGCTGGGCCGGGTCGGGCTCGATCGTCACTTCCGTGGGACCACTGAAGGCCACCTTCCTCGGCGTGCGGGCCCAGCAACTCCATGCCACCTTTCATCGCACCAAGGCCGACGTCGAGGTCCATGGCACCGGGCTGGCGCTGCAGGCGTATGCCGATGGGGTACCCCGGCTGCGCACGCCGGCGCGCATCGACGTGCTCAGCACGGGCGCCACGACCGGCTTCCTCGGCCGTCGCCACGCCTTCGTCTGGACGCCGCGCAACCTCGGGAACACCTACGACATGGCCATCTTGAGCATCCGCCCGGGCAACGCCGCCGCCAGCGGTGTTCATGTCGGCCTGCGGCCCATGCCCCCGATGTTCGGCGGTGAACCTCACGCCCTCGTCGGCGGTGACACTGCTGGTCTGAAAGGCGGCGACGCCATCGACTCGCTGGTCGCCCGCCACGGCGACGACAAACGCAGCATCGGCTACGACGCGCCGCCCGGTGTGCCCATGGTGCTCATCGTGCAGGGCAACTTCGACCCGGTGACCGTCACCGTCACGACCTACTGAATCAGTAGGTGGGGAGGATCAGGTGGACGAGAGAATGAGGTTCAGGCCCACCGCCAGGACGACCAGCCAGGCCAGGCTCCATGTGGCGAGGGCGACGATCGCCAACAATGAGGCCGGCCGGAAGATCGAGGTGGCGGGCTTGGTGTAGGCCCGCCCCGGGCGGTCGAATCGGGGCAGTACCCCGGCCCGGTCGAGCAACAAGACGGCGGAGGTTCCGATCAGGGTGCACGGCAGGACGATCAAGAGGAGCAACATCAGGGGGCCGTCGTCGTGGTCGGCGCCGGAGGCACGTTGAACAATGTCGTGGTGGTCAGCGGCCGCGTCGTCGACGTGATCGGCCGCGTCGTGGTCGCGCCGGGTGGCGAGCCGGGTTGGCGTCCGGACGTGGCCGTCGTGGTGGGGCCGAGCGGAGGAAGAGGGGCAGTGAAGTCCTCGACGGGCAGGTCCGCCAATGCGGCCGTCATGAAGTCGTGCCAGGTCTGGGCGGGCAGGGTGCCGCCGAACACCTGAGGCAAGCCCTTGATGTTCACCAGCGGCTGGCGGCCGTTGGTGTATCCCATCCAAACCGATGCCACGAGCTGGGGGGTGTACCCGACGAACCAGGCGTCGCTGAAGGACTCACTGGTACCCGTCTTGCCCGCGGTTCCGTTGGGCCGCCCGATGTCGGCGGCGACGCCGGTGCCTTTGGCGACCACGTCCTTGAGGACGTCGTTGACCTGGTCGGCCACCGAGGTCGCGAGCACCCTTCGGCCGGGCCGGGACCGATCGTCCTCGAGTACCGTCCCGTCGGTGGCGACCACCCGCGTCACCGGGGTGGCCGGGAACTGGATGCCCCGGGCGGCGAAGACCCCGTAGGCGGCCGCCATGTCGAGCGGCGAGACGTCGGCTGCGCCCAACGTCAGGCTCGGGCCGTAGGGATGGCCCGCCGGGTCCTTTCCGTCGGCGTTGATCATGGTGAGCCCCAGGCGGTGGGCCAGCTCCGCGGTCTTGGTCACGCCCACGTCTTCGACCAGTTGCGCGAAGACCGTGTTGACCGAAAAGGTGGTGGCCTCCCGGAGGGTGATCATCCCGTAGGGCCCGCTCTCGACGTTGTGGACGGTGCAACCGATGCCTCGACATTGGTTGACGGGAAAGGTGTAGGTGCTGGGGCCGTCGTAGACCTTGTTGGCGTCGATTCCTTCCTCGAAGGCTTTGGCCAGCGTGAACGGCTTGAACGCCGAACCGGGCTGGCGGCCGCTTCCGCCACCCGCGATGCATATCGGCTGGTCGGCGGGTGTGGGATCCGAGTTGGCCGGGCAACTGCCGAGCGCCAGGTTGACCTGTGATTGGGTGAAGTCGCGACCGCCGACCATGGCCTTGACCTGGCCGGTCTTGGGATCGAGGGCGACCATCGCCATGTCCAGCGGCGCCTGCGTTCCCTTCAGCGTGGCGCCCACCGCCGCCTCGGCCTGAGCCTGCAGGCGCGGATCGAGGGACGTTTCGACGCGGAGGCCGCCGTGGGCCACCAGATCCTGGCCGTACCGGGCGATCAGATAGCGCCGGACATAGTCCACCAACCACGGGTAGGCGGATTGCTGAGGACGGGGTGGGTACACCACCGTGACGTGGTCGTCGGGCGACGCCGGCTTGTCGGCCAGGACCACCCGCTCGTCGATGGCGGCGGCCAGTTGGTCGGCGTTGATGAGCCCCTGGTCGGCCATCTTGGTCAGCACGACCCGGCGCCGGCTGTCGGCCCCCTCGGCGTCGACCCGCGGGTCAAAACGAGTGGGTGCCGGAAGGATGCCGACCAGGAGGGCGGCCTCGGACAACGTCAGGTCGTGGACCGACTTGCGGAAGTAGGTATCGGCGGCCGCCCCGACGCCGTACGCCCCCGAGCCGAAGTAGACCCGCGAGAGGTAGCCGTAGAGGATCTCGTCCTTGGACAGTTGCGCGTCCACCCGGCCGGCGAGAACCGCCTCGTTGACCTTGCGTTTCAGCGAACGGGTGTTGCTTCCGTACACCAGGCGGACGTATTGCTGGTCGATGGTCGACGCACCCTCGGCGTAGTGGCCACTGCTCAGGTCGGCCCAGAGGGCCCGCAACACGCTGGTGGTGTCGATGCCTCGGTGCTCGTAGAAGCGCCGGTCCTCCGAGGCCACGACCGCCTGCTTCAGCACTTGTGGGATGTCGTCGGCTGCTACCGGGAGGTTGGTCGTGAACTGGTGGAACGACGCGATCTCGACTCCGGCGGCGTCGTACACCTCGGTGATCTGCGTTCCCACCGGAGGCCGGGGAGAGGGCAACGGGCCGGAGACCGAAACCGACATGATCGTGGCGGCCAGCACATCGAGCACCAGCACCGGTACGAGAATGCTGACGACGGCCATCACCGCGACGACCCGGCGCAGTCGGTCGGCGAAGAAGCCGCCGCCCCACGACGGTGCCGGTGCGAGGACCCGATGCCGCGTCGCGGGACGCGGCGTCGTCGGACGGGGCACCTGGACGGGGACCGATCGGTCCTCCTCGAAGCGGGGCAACACGCCGCCTCGGTCGAGCAGGAAGACGGCCACGAGCCCGATCACCACGCACGGCACGACGATGAGCAGCAGGAGCATCAGCCGAGACCTCGAACTACGGCAGCGGCGTGCATGGCCCGATCGCCTCGATCAGCACGACGGATCAAGCTCCCTGCCGGCCCTGATCACTCAGCCCACGGGGAGGAGGCCGAAGCACGGCCGGAAGCATATGGCATCCCTGGGCGCCGATGAGGGCCGGCCCCGGGGGTCGGCTGATCCATTGCGGCGTATGAGTATGAGAAAACCTGTATGTTGATGCGATGCGAACGGGTGTCTTCGGAGCCTCGGGGTACGCGGGCGCCGAGCTCCTCCGCCTGGCGACTGGTCACCCCGATCTCGACATTGTCCTGGCGACGGGGGACTCCCGGGCCGGGGCCCGGGTGGCCGATGTGTACCCGAGCCTGGCCGCCGCCTACCCCGACTTGGTGCTGGCCCCGCCCGACCCGGCCGCGGCCGACGGCCTGGACCTGGTCTTCCTGGCGCTGCCCCACGGGGCGTCGCAGGACCTGGTTCCCGATCTGCGCAAGCGGGTCGGATTGGTCGTCGACCTGGCTGCCGACTTCCGCCTGCGGGACCCGGCGCTGTATCCGGCCTGGTACGGCGAGGAACATCGCCAGCCAGACCTGCTGGGCGAGTCGGCGTTCGGCATCCCCGAACTGTTTCGGGAGGAGCTGGTCGGCGCCAGCTTGGTGGCGGCGGCCGGGTGCCATGTCACCGCGGCCGCCCTGGCGCTGGCGCCTCTCGTCGACGCAGGCATGATCGAACCCGCCGGGATCGTGGTCGACACCATCACCGGCGTGTCCGGTGCCGGGCGGGGTCTCAAGGAGACGACCCATTTCTGCACCGTCGACGAGGATCTCAACGCCTACGGCCTGCTCACCCATCGCCACACCCCCGAGATCGAACAGGCCATCGGCTCGGGTGCGAGCGTCATCTTCACCCCGCACCTGGCGCCGCTCAACCGGGGCATCCTCGCCACCTGCTATGCCCGTCGCACCGCGGCCGGCTCTGCCGGTACGCCCGACCCGCTCGGCGTCCTGCTCGACTTCTACGCCGGCGAACCATTCGTGGTCGTGAGCGCCCGGCCGCCGTCGACCAAGGCCGCGCTCGGCTCGAACACCGCCCATCTGACGGCCCGCTACGACGAGCGCAGCGGTTGGATCCTGGTCGTCTGCGCCCTGGACAACTTGGTCAAGGGGGCATCGGGCCAGGCCATTCAATGCGCCAACATCGCCCTCGGCCTGCCCGAGACCGCCGGCCTGCCCCAGAGCGGCCTCTTCCCATGAGCGTCACCGCACCTGAGGGCTTCGTCGCCGGCGCCGCCGCCTGCGGACTCAAGGCGTCGGGCACGGCCGACCTGTCGCTCGTCGCCACAGCCGACGGCCGGCCGGTTCCCGCGGCCGCCACCTTCACGACCAACAAGGCATCGGCCGCCCCGGTCAACGTCAGCCGCCGCCACCTGCAGGCGACGTCCGGGCGAGCGGCCGCGGTGGTCCTCAACAGCGGCAACGCCAACGCCGCGACCGGCGCCGCGGGCGACGAACACGCGGAGCGCATGTGCACCTTGGTCGCCGAGGGCCTGGGCTGCCAAACCACCGAGGTCCTGGTCTGCTCGACCGGGCTGATCGGCATCCTGCTCAAGATCGACAAGGTGGCCGCCGGCATCCCCGTCCTCGTCCAGTCCCGGGCCGCCGGCGCCGAAGCGGGCCAGGCCGCGGCCAACGCCATCATGACGACTGATACCCGCTCCAAGCAGGTCGTCGTCCCGGGCCGGGGCTTCACCGTGGGCGGAATGGCCAAGGGGGCGGCCATGCTCGCCCCCAACATGGCCACCATGCTGGCAGTGCTGACCACCGACGCCGAGGCCGAGCCTGCCGTTCTGCGCCGGGCGCTGCAGGACGCCGTGAGCCGCAGCTTCAACCAGATGACCGTGGACGGCTGCACGTCGACCAACGACACCGTCATGGTCCTGGCCAGCGGCCGGGCCGCCCCGGCGCCCGGCGGACGGGCCACCGAACTCGAGCTCACCGACGCCCTCTGGGAGGCCTGCGCCGACTTGGCGGGCCAGATGGCGGCCGACGCCGAGGGGGCGACCAAGGTGGTCCGGGTCAAGGTGGCGGGCGCCGCCGACCACGTACAAGCGGCGGTCGGGGCCCGCAAGATCGCCCAGAGCCAGTTGGTCAAGTGTTCGTTTTACGGCCAGGACCCGTACTGGGGCCGGGTGGTCAGCGAACTCGGCTCCGCCGGCATCGCGTTCGAACTCGACCGGGTGCGCATCACCTATGGGGGCATCACCGTGTGCCGGGGCGGCGTCGAAGCGGGCGACCCGGCGCAGGCCGACGCGCTGAGAAAGGTCATGGCCGGCGATACCGTCGAGGTCGTCGCCCATCTCGGCCTCGGGAGCGGCGAGGCGTCCATGATCACCTGCGACCTCGGCCACGGCTACATCGACGAGAACATGGGAACCTCGTGACGCCCGACGCGGAGACCCTGAATCCCACCGTCAAGGCGGGCATCCTGGTCGATGCCCTGCCCTACATCCGCCGATTCTGGGGCCAGATCGTGGTGGTGAAGTATGGCGGCAACGCCCTCGGCGCGTCCCAGAACGGGGCCCGCGCCACGCTCGCCAGCTTCGCCCAGGACATCGTCCTCATGTCCTCAGTCGGAATGCGCCCCCTCGTCGTCCACGGCGGGGGGCCGCAGATCGGCGAGCTCATGGCCCGGCTGGGCAAGGTGCCCGAGTTCCGCCACGGCCTGCGGGTCACCGATGCCGAAACCCTCGACATCGCCCGGATGGTGCTGGTGGGAAAGGTCAACCGGGACATCGTCTCGGCCATCAACGTCCATGCCCCGATCGCGGTCGGCGTGTCGGGCGAGGATGCCGGGCTCATCGGTGCCACCCAGCGGGACCCGGACCTGGGCTTCGTGGGCGACGTGACCCACGTCAATCCCGAGATCCTGGAGCGCCTACTGGCGCAGAACCTCATTCCCGTCATCGCCACCATCGGCAGCGACGAGGAAGGACAGGCATACAACATCAACGCCGACACCGCGGCGGGGGCGGTGGCCGAGGCGGTCGGGGCGGCCAAGCTCGTCTACCTGACCGACGTCGAGGGGATCCGTCGCGACCGGGCCGACCCGTCGACGCTCATCTCGTCGATCACGCTCGACGAGCTCGACGGGCTCGTCGCCGACGGCACGGTGAGCGAGGGCATGATCCCCAAGGTGGTGTCGTGCCTGCGGGCGGTGCGCGCCGGCGTGCCCCAGGCCCACATCCTCGACGGTCGGGCGGTCCACGCCCTCCTGCTTGAGATCTTCACCAACGAGGGCTACGGAACGATGGTGTCCCGATGAGCACCGCCTCCCGATGAGCAGAGTCTCCCGATGAGCAGCGTCTCCCGATGAGCGATTTCTTGATGCACACCTACCCGCCCCCGCCGGTCACGTTCGTGCGGGGCGAGGGGAGCTACCTCTGGGACGACCAGGGGCGCCGCTACCTCGATTTCCTGAGCGGCCTGGCCGTGACCTCGCTCGGCCACGCCCACCCGGCGGTCGCGGACGCCATCGCCGAGCAGGCCCGGACCTTGCTCCACGTCAGCAACCTGTACGGCTCGCTCCCCGGTCACGACGTGGCCGCCACCCTCGACCGCCTGCTCGGTGGCGGCGGCCGGGTCTTCTTCTGCAACAGCGGCGCCGAGGCCAACGAATGCGCCATCAAGCTGGCCCGCAAATGGGGCGGCTACGGGCGCTTCGGCGTGATCAGCGCCTACGGGTCGTTTCACGGCCGCACCCTCGCCACGCTCCATGCAACCGGCCAACCGGCCAAGCACGAGGCGTTCCAACCCATGCCCGAGGGGTTCCGCCACGTGGCGTGGGACGACCTCGACGCCCTCGAGGCGGCGATCGACCCGTCGGTGGCGGCGGTTCTGTTGGAACCCCTCCAAGGCGAAGGCGGGGTCAACCCGGCCACCCCCGAGTACTTCCAGGGCGTCCGGGCGATCTGCGACGACCGTGGCCTTCTCTTCATGGTCGACGAGGTGCAGACCGGACTCGGCCGGACCGGCGACTGGTTCGGCTTCCAGGGCCTCGGCGTCCGTCCCGACGTGGTCACCATGGCCAAGGCTCTGGGCAACGGCATGCCCATCGGCGCCTGCTGGGCGACAGCCGAGGTGGCCGACGCCTTCAGACCAGGCGACCACGCCACGACCTACGGCGGCCAGCCGCTCGCCACCGCCGCCGCCCGGGCCACCCTCGCCGTCATGGAGGCCGAGGATGTGCCCGCCCGGGCACGGGTGGCGGGCGAGCGGCTGCAGCGTGCCCTCGCCGGCCTCCCGGGTGTCCAGTCGGTCCGGGGGGTCGGGCTCCTCTTGGCGATGGAATTGGATGGGAAAAGGGCCAAGCGGGTCGCGGCCCTGGCCCTCGACGCCGGTCTGGTCGTGAACCCGGTCACGGAGTCCGCCCTGCGGCTGGCGCCGTCATTGCTGGTCACACCCGATGAGTTGAATGAAGGTGTCGCCATCTTGGCGTCGGTCTTGGAACGGGCCCACCTGGAGGAGGTTGGATGAGGCATTTCCTGGAAGTGGACGACTTGGCGCCCGACGAGCTGGCCCATGTCCTCGAGCTGGCGCAGCTGACCCCGGCTCCTGCGGTGCTCACGGGTCGGGGGGTGGCCCTGATCTTCGAGAAGCCGTCGTCGCGGACCCGCAACTCCAGCGAGCTGGCCGTGTTCCAGCTGGGCGGTCACCCCCTCACGATCCGGGGCGAGGAAGTGGGGTTCGACCGGCGAGAGTCGGTCGAGGACGTGACCCTGACCCTGGCGCAGTACCACGCGGCCATCGGAGCCCGGGTGTTCGATCACAAGATCTTGGAACGCATGGCCGCCGTCTCACCGGTGCCGGTCGTCAACCTCCTCTCCGACCTGGCCCATCCCTGCCAGGGTCTGGCGGACCTGTTGACACTCCAACAGCACTTCGGCGGCCTCTCGGGGCTCAAGGTGGCTTGGGTCGGCGACGGCAGCAACGTGTGCCGAAGCCTCCTGCTGGCGGCTTCGCTGGCGGGCATCTCTTTCGCCGCCGCCTGTCCGGCCGGTTTCGAGCCCGATCGCGGCGCGGTCGAGCGAGCCCGTGGCCGGGGGGTCGACGTCCTCGTGACCGGTGACGTGGCGGAGGCGGTGCGAGGTGCCGACGCGGTCTGTACCGACACCTGGATCTCGATGGGTCAGGAAGCCGAGGAAGCCGGACGGCGGTCGGCGTTTCGCGGATTCACCGTGGACCCGCTCGTCATGGCGCAGGCGGCGCCCGGGGCGGTTTTTCTCCACTGCTTGCCGGCGCATCGCGGTGAAGAGGTGACCGGCGATGTGATCGACGGCCCCCAGAGCCTGGTGTGGCCCCAGGCCGCCAACCGGATGCACGCGTTCCGCGGGCTGCTGCTGTCGCTCTTCGGTTCGGTGCTGTGAGGCTCGCCAAGACCCAGCGCCAGCACCGCATCGCCCAGTTGCTGGAGGCCAATGCGGTCGCCAGCCAGGGCCAGTTGGTCGACCTGCTGGCGGCCGAGGGCGTGGTGGCGACCCAGGCCACCGTGTCGCGTGACCTCGACGAGTTGGGTGCGGTGAAGGTGCGCACCGGCGGTGGTGGGGAGTCGGTGTACGCGGTGCCCGAGTACGAGCACCGCGTGGAGCCCGAGGACCACCTGCGGCGGGTCTTCGGCGACTGGGTCGTGGAGGTGGCGCATTCCGCCAACCTGGTCGTCGTGCGCACCCCGCCCGGCTCGGCCCACGTGGTGGCGTCGGCCATCGACCGGGCCGGCTTGGCCGACATCATCGGCACGGTGGCGGGCGACGACACCATCATGGTCATCGCCGCCGAACGGGCGAGCGCGGCCCAGATCGCCAAGCAGCTCTCCGGCCTCGCCGGGTTGTAGACATTCACCGACTGATCGAGCGGAGACGAACACGTGGCAAGACGGGTAGTGCTGGCCTACAGCGGCGGTCTGGACACCTCGGTGGCCGTGCGCTGGATGATCGAGGAGTTGGGCGTCGAGGTGATTTGCCTCGCCGCCGACGTCGGTCAGGGTGGGGACTTCGACGTCATCAAGGAGCGGGCTTTGATTGCGGGGGCGATCGAGGCGCTGGTGGTCGACTGCCGGGAGGAGTTCGCCTACCAGTTCGTGGCCCCGGCGCTGCGGGCCAACGCCAAGTACGAGGGCAAGTACCCGTTGATCTCGTCGCTGTCGCGGCCGATCATCGCCCGCCATCTCGTGGCTGCGGCCCGGGAACACGGGGCGGACGCCATCGCCCACGGTTGCACCGGCAAGGGCAACGACCAGGTGCGCTTCGAGGTGTCCACCATGGCGCTGGCGCCCGACCTGGAGACCATCGCCCCGGCCCGGATGTGGGACCTGACGCGGGAGAAGTCGATCGAGTACGCCGCTCGTTGGGGCATACCGATCACGGTGACCAAGTCCAGCCCGTACTCCATCGACCAGAACCTGTGGGGCCGGACCATCGAATGCGGGATCCTCGAGGACCCGTGGGAGCAGCCGCCCGAGGATGTGTACGAGCTGACGACCCCGTCGGCGACCGGGCCGCGTGATCTCGTGATTCGCTTCCAGCAGGGGCTTCCCGTGGCGATCGACGGCAAGGAGATGGCGCTCGACGAGCTGATCGGCGAGGTGACCGCGGTGGTTGGGTCCTACGGGTGGGGCCGGATCGACATGATCGAGAACCGCCGGGTGGGGATCAAGAGCCGGGAGGTGTACGAGTGCCCGGGCGCGCTGGCGCTGCTCATGGCCCACGCCGACCTCGAGGACCTGACGCTGGAGCGCGATCTGGCCCATGAGAAGGCGCGCCTGGAGCCTCGCTACGCCGAGTTGGTGTACGACGGGTTGTGGTTCTCGCCCTTGAAGGACGCGCTGGATGCCTTCGTGGAGGAGAGCCAGCGGTTCGTGACCGGTGAGGTGCGGCTGCGCTGCGAGATCCCGGGCCGCTGCATCGTTTCGGGCCGGCGCAGCGAGGTGGGGCTGTACGACTACGGGCTGGCCACGTATGAGGCGGCGGACAGTTTCCGGCATTCCGACGCCGAGGGGTTCGTCCGGCTGTGGGGCCTCGGGGTGCAGACCTGGGCGGCCCGCCAGTCGCGGGCTCGTCGGGGATCGGGAAGTTCGTCGTGACGGCTCGTCGGGTGCGTTTTGTGGGGGTCGGAGTACAAACCGTCGTGCCCACGACGGTTTGTACTCCCGATCGCCTGGTGGGTGGGGGGCGAAGGCGTTGACGCTCTGGCAGGGACGCTTCGGCGATGCCAGCCCGGCCAAGGAGTTGCTGGCCTTCACCGAGAGCCTGTCCTTCGACCGCCGCCTGGCGATCGACGACCTGGTGGGGTCACGGGCCCATGTCCGGGGACTGGAGCGTTCCCGGCTGCTCGACGAGGCCGACGCCCAGCTACTGCTGGCCGCCCTCGACCGGGTCGAGGAGGAGATGCGGGCCGGGAGTTTCGCGTTCCAGCCCGGCGACGAGGACATCCACACCGCCATCGAACGCCGGGTCACCGAGTTGTCGGGTCACGTCGGTGCCCGGCTGCACACCGGACGCAGCCGCAACGACCAGATCGCCACGGCGGCCCGGCTGTTCACCAAACGTGAGCTCGCGAGCACGGCCCGCAGGGTGCTTCGGTTGCAGCACGTGCTGCTCGACCGGGCCCAGCAGGCCGAGGACTCCTACCTGCCCGGCTACACCCATCTGCAGCGGGCCCAACCGGTGCTGCTGGCGCATCACCTGATGGCGCACGGGTGGGCGCTGGCCCGTGACATCGACCGGTTGATGGATACCCGGCGCAGGCTCGATGTGTCGCCGCTCGGCGCCGGCGCCTTGGCGGGCTCGTCGCTTCCCCTCGACCCTGATGCAGTGGCGGACGACCTCGGGTTCAGGCACCGCTTCGAGAACTCACTGGACGCCGTTTCGGACCGGGACTTCGTGGCTGAGACCCTGTTCGACCTGGCCCTGCTCGGGGTCCACCTGTCCCGGATCGGCGAGGAGGTCGTGCTGTGGTCGAGCGAGGAGTTCGGATTCCTGCGGCTCGACGACGCGTACGCCACGGGCAGCTCGATGCTCCCCCAGAAGAAGAACCCCGACATCGCCGAGCTGGCACGGGGAAAATCGGGCCGCCTCATCGGCAACCTCACGGGTTTGCTGGCGACGCTGAAGGGCCTGCCACTGGCGTACAACCGGGACCTGCAGGAAGACAAGGAGCCGTTGTTCGACAGCTTCGACCAGGTCAACCGGGGTTTGCTGGCGCTCGGGGGCCTGCTCACGACCGCCACCTTTGACACGGTGCGGATGCAGCAGGCGGCCGATACCCCCACCGTGGCGGCCGTCGACCTGGCCGAGTGGCTGGTGGGGCGCGGGAAGCCATTCCGGGAGGCACATCAGGTCGTCGGGGGGCTGGTGCGCGACTCGCTCGCCCGCCGGGTGCCTCTGGCGGAGCTGGTGGAGGCCCATCCGGACCTGGGGACCGAGGCGTTGGCGCTGCTCGATCCGGGGGTGGCGGTGAGCCGCCGGACCACGCCGGGAGGCGCCGGCCCCGACGCCGTTGCCGACCAGCTCAAGCGCTACGCGCATCAGCTGGCGGTGGACGCCAGCCGGCTGGCCGACCTGTGACCGCTGTGCCGATTGACCGCTCTGCCGATTGACCGAGCCGTGGGTGGGTGACCGGACCGCCCTGCCGCGTTCCTTCTACCGGCGTGACCCACGGGTGGTGGCGCCGGAGCTGCTCAACAAACTGCTGGTCGCCGGCGCGCGGGCGGGACGCATCGTCGAGGTGGAGGCGTACTGCGGAAGTGAGGACCCTGGTAGCCACGCCTACCGGGGCCTGACGCCGCGCAATGCCGTGATGTTCGGGCCGCCCGGGCGGCTGTACGTGTACCGGAGTTATGGGGTGCACTGGTGCGCCAACGCAGTGTGCGCTCCCGACGGAGTCGGCGAGGCGGTACTCATCCGGGCACTGGCGCCGGTTTCCGGTGCGGACGAGATTCGGGAGGCTCGGTCACGGGGTCAGATCCATCCCCTGGCCGAGCGGGATCTGTGCCGGGGCCCGGGCCGGTTGTGCCAGGCGCTGGGGATCCGCATCGAGCACAACGGGGCCGACCTGGTCGCCGGCGACCGGGGGGTCCGGATCCTCGACGACGGCATGGCTCCGCCCGACGAGCCCGGGGTATCGGTACGGATCGGCCTCACGAAGGGGGCTGAGCACCCCTGGCGGTTCTTCGTGCCCGGCGACCGCCACGTATCGGGCCGTATCTCGGCCCTCAGCCGCGGCGCCGCTCCCGAGGGTCGGGGCGCGGACCCTGCTCCATGACCGCCGACCGCCGCCCGCCGCCCGTCGCGCGCCCGGGAGGCATGACCTCCCCGGTGGGACCCACGAAGGGATGGGTCACGGGAACCCTGGCAGTCCGGCGCCAGGTGGCCAACCGAACCCAGGCGGCCGCGAGCGGTTCACGGCCCTACCCGGCCCTACGATGTGGCGGGCGGTCCAGGGCCTGGATGTCTCCTGAACTATCGCCGGCCCGGCAGCCGCTGAACGGCTCCCTTCTGGTACAGTGCTCTTTCGCCCCCTCGGGGGCGGCCTCGACGGCCAGCGGGTTGACACTGCGAACCGTCGTCGGTAGTCTGAGAAGCCGCTCGTCAAGCGCCTGGCGCTGGGCGGGTGCGTCGGATAACGC
>JAUTXN010000128.1 GCA_030838045.1 Acidimicrobiaceae bacterium | reverse complement strand
CGACCAGGTGGTGACGATCGCACTGGCCGACCAGCGGGTCGAGACCGCCTTCGCGGTGGACCAACGAGACGTCTACGTGGCCACGGCGCCCGCCGGAGGCGCCGACAAGGCGGGGGCCCAGGGCATGGTTTACGACCTGACGGCCACGACCGGCCAGATAGAGACCGTGTGGCGGGAGTCGTATGACGCCGGGGGTGCCGCCAAGCCCGGGGCCACGACGCGGGGCACCGGGGCGCCGGTGGTACTGCTGGGTGATCAGTACTTGGCGCTGACCGACAATGCCGACGGGCAATCGCACCTCGTCATCTTCCTCAGGGGACCGTTGACTGGCGCGAGCCCTCGAGGGTCAGGCTCGACGGGGCCGACCAGCTCGACGGCGCCCAGCTCGACGGCGCCCGGCTCGACGGCGCCCGGCTCGACGAATCCGGCTGGGACCAGCACGGCCACCACCGCCCCCTCGTCGGGCAGCGCGGCCGATACAGCACCGGCCATTGACCCCCGCCTCGTCTGCACGGTGGCGCTGTTCTCCCCCGGCGCTAGCGCCGTCAACTCCGCCCCCATCGGCTACTCATCGGGCGACTCGCCAACCGACGCCAACAGTGTGATCGTGGTCAACGGGTACAACGCCCCACCTGCGTTGGCCAGCCCCACCGACGGCGGAGGGGCCAACAACATCAACCAGATGGCGCCCGGCGTCGCCCGAATCGACGTCCTGCCCGACGGGTCGGGTTGCCAGACCAGATGGACCGCGCCGGTCCGAATGAAGACCGGGCCCGTGTTGTCGACCGCGACCGGCCTCGTGTACGGGTACACCGAGGACGAAGCACGAGCCGCGACCGGAAGCTATGTCTGGTACTTCGTCGCGGTCGACTACCGCAATGGGCGTGTCGTCTGGCGCCAGCGAGCCGGCGCCGGATCGACCAAGAACGACAACCGCCAACCGACCATGGTGGGCGCCAATGGGGTGCTGTACCAGACCCTCCCGCTCGGGCTGGAGTGGATGCGAGACGTGGCCCAGCGGCCCTGACCCACCCAACCTACGAGAGGAGGAGCGCAGCCCATCGACGCTCAGATGGCGCGCGGTCAGGTCGCGCCGGCCGTGGCCGATCGTGGTCCCGGGCCGTCCACCCCGGTAGCGTCTAGCCGATGGGAGTCACTGTTGGGGAGCGACTCGGGTTCAATCGCCCGATCCTCGACACCGAGTGGAATGACACGCCGACGCGGCGCTCTCCCATCTGGGTCGAGGCCCTCGTCATCGGGTGGCTCTGCTGGCTGTACGACGAGATCAGTAACCTCTCACCACTTCGGCTGCACACGGCTTTGGCGCACGCCACGACCCTCCTTCACCTCGAGCGTGTCTGGCACCTCAACCCGGAGCTGACCCTCAACTCCTGGGCCGCGGCCCATCGATCCATCGCCCTGCCGATGGCGAACTTCTACGACAGCGCCCACTTCGTCGTGACCCTCGGTGTGGTCGGTGTCCTCTGGTGGCGGCGCCCGGCCCTCTACCGACCGTTGCGCAACTCCTTGGTGCTGATCAACGTCATTGGTTTCGTGGTCTTCTGGGCCTATCCGCTGGCCCCGCCGCGAATGTTGCCGGCCGCGGGCTTCGTCGATGTCGTCGCCGTCACCCACGCCTGGGGATCGTGGCAGACCAACGCCGTGGCATCGCAGGCCAACGAGCTGGCCGCCATGCCATCACTTCACATGGCCTGGGCCTGTTGGACGACCGTCGCGTTGTGGCAGATGCTCAGAGGTCGTCGCTGGCGGGTGGCGGCACTCGCCTATCCGTTCGTCACCGCACTCGTGGTGATGGCGACGGCCAACCACTTCCTGCTCGACGTCATCGCAGGCATGGCCACCGCATGGGCAGCATTCGCCCTGTCCAACCTTCACACCGCCGAGACCAGCACGAGGCTGCCCGCTCTTTGGCTCACGCCCAGGGCGCTGTGGCTCGCTCCCAAAGCGCCACTGCGTACACGGGTCGGTGACTGGTTACACGACCGTGGCTGGTCGAACTCGAACTGAACCGCTGTCGCCGCGCCATGACGAGCCGCAAGCACCGCCGCACCCTCGGCACCGCCGAGCAAGGCCGAGCATGCTCCGTTGGCGGTCGTCAGCCCTCCGGCGAAACTCCGTCGTCGTTCGCCGGCAGCACCGAAGCCGGCAGCTCCCGATCGAATTTCCGCTCTCCGTCCGCCGCGATGGTAGACGGGAGCCAACCGTTCTTAGCCCAACGCTTGACGGTGGTCGCCGACATCCGAAGCTGACGGGCGGTCTGGCTCAACGAAGCCCCGGGGTCAGCGTCCGATGCGGATGGCTGTCCTTGTTCGTTCATCTCTGTAGGCCCCTTTTTGCCATGAACCGGCATATCGATCCCGGCGCTTACAAAAGACAGAGCGTACGCAAACATCCGTGAACAATCCATTAAAACTGACGAAAAGGATATTACGACGGGGGAAGAACGACCTCGGACGTCGCCGCCAACTCCGCTCGTAGCTGGGCGATTTCGGCATCGAACTGCTCGGCGTCCTTGTCGCGGTGCTGCACCCGGGCCCGAGCCTGCTGCTCCACCAACTCGACTATCTGCAACTCCAAACCCATGGCGTGGTCGGCCTTTTCCATGGGATACCCGATCCCGTTCTCCGCGGTCAGTGTGTCTGGCACGACCGTTTCCTCTTCGGACATGCGCATTGCGTACCCACAACGTCCCTCGCACACACCAACTCGCGCAAAAGCCCTGCACCCCAACCGGCTCCGCCGTGCCGCGGTGGGGTGCAGGACATCTTGTCTCGACGCCGTCAGATCAGCGGCGCGGGTTGGCCTTGTCTTCCTGGTACGAAGGGGGCCGGGACCGGCCAACGAGGCGACGCGGCGCCCGGTCGGGCCTTCAGCACGGTCTCCATAGCGGATTGGCCGACTTTTCCAGATCGCTCCACTCGACGGATTGGAACCTCTCGCAAACAAGCTGTACCAGCACTCTCGGCTGCGCATTACCTTCTACCCGTCGAGGGGATACTCAATCGTTGCGGGTGGTATCAGGCGCGAATTACCCGATGCGTTTTCCCATGACGTCACCCAGAGACGGAGGCGTTCGTGGTGTAAAGGTGGAGCCGGCCCCGGCCGCCGGCCGCCGTCACCGAAGGGCCCAGCGGTCCGGGCGCCATCGCCGAAGGGCGGGCTCTGGCCGCCTTGTCGAAGACGAGGCTCAGGCGACCCGTTGGGTCCACAGGAGGGCGGCGATCCCAGCCAAGGCCACCATGACGAACCCGATTCCTGTGAACCAGGCCGTGATCTCGTGGCGATGCACGTCGTAGCCGACCACCCGGCCGATCTGGTTGTACACGGACTTCAACTGATCGGCCGTCTGGGCGGTGAAGGTCACGCCGCCTGTGGCTGAGGCGATCTGGGCCATGGCCGCCGGATCAGATGGCACTGAAAGCGTCTGTCCCTGAACGACGACGGTTCCTTCTTGCGTGCCGAACGCGATGGTGTCGACCTTGACCCCCGCCTGCTTGGCCGCTGCAGCGGCGTCATCCAAAGCCTGGCTGGGGGACACGCCGCTGCGCCCGATCGTCGGGGTGCCGTCACTCATCAGCACCACGGCCGCTGGTGCGGCTTTGCCATCCGCGCCCGGAGGGACGGTCGTGATCGTGTTGAGCGACAGCATGATGGCGTCGGCGGTCGCCGTTCCACCACCCGCCTGCAGGGTATTGATGGCCGCGAGCACCGACGAACGATCGGAGGTCGGCGGGACCAGAACGCTGGCACTGCTGGAGAAGGACACCAGGCCCAACTGGACACCCGGCGGGAGGGCGTTCACGAATCCCCGGGCGGCCTGCTCGGCCGCCGCCAGCCGGCTGGGAGTCACGTCGCTCGAGATCATCGATCCCGAGACATCGAGCGTCAGGATGACGGTCGCCCGTTGCTTCGGAGTGCGCAGAACCCGGGCCGGCTGGGCGAAGCCCACGACAAGCAGGATCAACGCGACGAGCAGCCCGGCGGAGGCGATATGGCGCTGCCAGCCGGAGCGGCGCGGTGCGACCGATGCGAGCAGATCGACACTTGTAAAGCGGACAGCGACTCGCCGCCGTGAGCGCTGGACCCACAGGTAGGCGACGAGCAGGGCGACGGGGGCGAAGAGAAGTAGTAACCGCCACGATGCGATAAAAGTCATGGTTGGCGTCCTCCACGGAGACCTGAGCCTGCAGGGACCACAGCACTGGCGCCAGCGCCGCCCATGGGGTCAATGGGGACCACGGGGACCGCGCCGGAAGTTGCGGCCGCAGCGCCGGCACCGCCGAGCGGCGCAGCTCGGCCGAGCCCCGAGGACGGAGCTTGACCGGGGGACGTGGCTCGCGCTGGACCGAGGCCATGACCGACGCCGAGGCCAAGGCCGACGCCGAGGGATCCAGCTCCACGGAGTCGGGCACCCCCCCGGACCGGTCCGGTGCTGCGGCGGCGCCGAATGAAGCGGGCCACATCCACCAACCAGTCGCGGTCGGTCGACAGTTCAAGGAACTCGGCACCCGCCTCAGCGAGCATGCGCCCGATGCGGTCCTGACGCTCACCGACGGCGGTGGCGTAGCGCTCTCGTAGCCCAGCGGAGTTGGTCTGTACGTGGAGGCGGACGCCCGTCTCGGCGTCGACCACCTCAAGGAGGCCGACGGCCGGTATCTCGAACTCGCGGGGATCGGTCACCTGCGCCGCCACCACCTGGTGGCGCAGGGAGAGCCGGCGCAGAGGCGTCGCCCAGTCGTTCGAGTCGAGGAAGTCAGATATCACGATCACCTGACCCCGCCGCCGCTGGGTTCGCTCGACCTGCGCCAGGGCGGCGCTCAGGTCGGCGTCCGGTCCCGGCCCCCGTTCGCGCCGGGGGCTGTCGTACAGCAGCGACAGCGCCGCCATCACGGCGGTGCGACCGCTGCGGGCCGGGACGCGGACGAGTTGGTCGCCACCGGCAATAAGCACCCCGAGGCGGTTTCCGGCTCGGCTGTTGAGAAAGCCGAACGCGGCGACCAGCGCCAGGGCCACCTCCCGCTTCTCTCGAACAGTCGTCCCGAAGTCCAGGCTGGCGGAACGGTCGACGACGATCCAGGTCTCGAGCTCCCGATCCGCCTCGGTGGTACGGACGTGGGGCGCAAGGGATCGAGCGGTCAAGCTCCAATCGATCCGCCGGGCATCGTCGCCTGGACTGTACGCCCGGGCGCCCGCCGGTTCGGTGCCCGGCCCGGCGGTCAGCGCCAGATAGTCGCCGCTCACCAGTCCGTCGAGGCGGCGGGTGACGTCGAGTTCCAGCCGCCGAAGGAAGGCAGCCTTGGCGGCCAGGGCACCCGGTGGCGTCGATGGTGGCGTCGCTGGCGGTCGGGGGCTCGCCCATTGGCGCCACCGGAGCCGAGCCGCCCTCCGAGCGTGACCTGCCCGCCCCGACATGTTCTCGGTTGCGGGCTTGTTCGCTGCGGGATCTCCGGACTTGTTCGCTGCGGGGTCTGCGGACGTCTCTGCTGCCCTCTCTGCGGGCTGGTCTGCTGCCCTCTCTGC
>JAUTXN010000111.1 GCA_030838045.1 Acidimicrobiaceae bacterium | reverse complement strand
GTGGCTGGTTCGGTCGTCGCACAAGTGGGAAACAACCTCCCGTGGCCAGGATCCGCCGTGTCAACTGCCTCGATCCGGGAATCATCCGGCGCCGACACGGCCGAGGCTTCGGCTACGTCGACGCTCGTGGGCGGCCGGTGCGCGACGAAGAAGTGCTGGCGCGCATCCGGGCGCTGGCCATTCCCCCGGCGTGGACCGACGTCTGGATCTGTATCGACCCCAACGGGCACCTGCAAGCGGTCGGCACCGACAGCAAAGGGCGGCGCCAGTACCTGTATCACGAGGTGTGGCGGCTGCGGCGGGATCGCCAGAAGTTCGACCGCATGCTGGAGTTCGGCGCGATCCTGCCCAAGCTGCGGCACCACTGTCAAGAGGCGCTCGATGCCTCCGGACTTGACGCCGATCGGGTGCTGGCGGGTGCGGTCGGGCTGATCGACCTGGGATTGTTCCGGATCGGTTCACCCGCCTACACCAAGGACAACGGGACCTTCGGCCTGTGTACCATCGAACGCCGGCACGTGCGGGTGGCCGATGGCCGGGCGCGATTCGACTTCCCGGCCAAGGGCGGCAAGCGCTGGATCGTCGAGGTCGATCGACCCGATCTGGTGAGACTGGTGGCGGAGCTGAAGGCCAAGCGCCGGACGGGACCGCGGCTGCTCGTTGCCCCGACCCCGACGGGGTGGCATCCGGTCAACCCGGGGGACGTCAACGAGTTCATCAAGGCCGCGGTAGGCGAGGAGTTCTCGGCCAAGGATTTCCGCACCTGGAATGCCACCGTGGTGGCCGCGATGGCTCTGGCGGGACGCGCCGACGAGTCGAAACCGAACGCTCGCCGGGCCGCGGTGCTGGTCAAGCAGGCCATGGTCGAGGTGGCCGCCACGTTGGGCAACACGCCCGCGGTGGCGCGCCGCTCCTATGTCGATCCTCGGGTCGTGGATCGCTTCGTCGAGGGACGCACGATTCGCACTTCCTTGGCGGGGGTGCGGGCCTATGCCACCGGTCGGGCCGTGGTCGAGGAGGCGGTGCTGGATCTGCTCAGCGAGAAATAACCTCTCGGGCGTGAGGGCCGGCGTCGAGTTCCGTCGCTGCCCACCCACCGAGGCGCCGGCATCGGACCTCCTGGCGGCGATGGTCGCCGAGATGCTGGCCCTGTACGAGATCACGACCGGCGTGATCGGCGTACCGCTCGTGCCCGAGGAACTCGGGCCGCCGAGCGGGGTGTACCTGGTCGGTTGGATCGATGACCAACCCGCCGCAGGCGGCGGCGTGCGGATGGTCGCGACAGGCGTCGGCGAAATCAAGCGGATGTATGTTCTCCCGTCGTTCCGCGGGCGCGGCCTGGCCCGGCCCCTCCTCGGCGCCCTCGAAAGCGAGGCCGTCCGGCTCGGGGCACGTGTGGCGCGCCTCGACACCGGACCGAAGCAGCCGCTGGCCAAGGGCCTCTACGAACGATCCGGCTACTCCGAGATCGGCAACTGGAACAACAACCCGCACGCCGCCTACTGGGGAGAAAAACGCCTGACCTAGCGCTGGCCGAATCCGCATGTTCCTCGCTGGGTTCCACTCCCAGCCAGAAGGGTCCCTTTGGACATTTGCAATGGACAAGACTCGAGATCTCACGCATGCTGAAGGTGGCTGAACGTAGTCGAGAGGGCTGAAGTCGGGACGTGTGCGCCACTCGTGGCGCCACTGCACCAAGGGGCAATCTGATCGTCTAAGGGAAAAGGTGCTGAGCGGCGCGCTCTGAGTGGGGGGTCGGCACTCGGCGCGCCTGTCCAAGAGTTGGTTCATCCAAAGAGATGGGCGTGGGGCGAGGTCGTATCTGGAGTTCTCCATTCCGTTCTCTGCTTGTAGCGAACGAAGTCCCGCTACCTCGGCACGCCGGGGGAGCTGGGGCCCAACGTCGGGAGGTCCCGTTGCACGGTCTGGTCGGATCCAGCGTCAAACACCGGTGGGTGCTCGTCGTCGTGGCGCTCCTGGTTCTCGTGGGCGGCTTCACCCAGTTGCGCCACGCCAAGGTCGACGCACTCCCCGAGTTCAATCCCCCTCAGGTCGAGGTGCAGACCGAGGCCCTGGGTCTGTCCGCTCAGGAGGTCGAGCAACTCCTCACCGTTCCCTTGGAGCGCAACCACCTCAATGGAATCCCGTTCCTGCGATCGATCCGATCCCGTTCGGTCCCTGGCCTGTCGTCCATCGAGCTGACGTTCGAACCCGGCACCAATCTCTTCACCGCCCGGCAGTTGGTGCAAGAGCGACTGAGTACGACGGCGGAGTTGCCCAACGTGTCGAGCCCGCCGCAAATGCTTCAGGCAGTGTCCTCGGCCAGCCGGGTGATGCTGATCGGCCTGTCCACCAAGAAGCTGAGCCCGATCGACCTCTCGGTGCTCACCGAGTTCACGATCCGGCCCCGGCTGCTCGGCGTGCCCGGAGTCGCCGGCGTCTCGATCTTCGGCGCCCGCGACCTGCAGCTGCAGATCCAGGTTGACCCGGCCCGCCTCGAGCAGCGGGGAGTCTCGGTCGATCAGGTCATCACCACCGCGGGCAATGCCCTGTTCGTGTCGCCTTTGACGTTCCTCGAGGCGTCGACCCCCGGCAGCGGCGGCTTCTTCGACTCCGCCAACCAGCGCCTCGGGGTGCAGCACATCCTGCCGATCAAGACCCCGGCGGATCTGTCCAACGTGGCCATCGCCGACGCCACGACGCCGCTCAAACTGGGCGACGTGGCGACGGTGGTCGAGGACCACCAGCCGCTCATCGGCGACGCCTCCTTGCCCGAGGGCCAAGGCCTGCTGCTGGTGGTCGAGAAGCTGCCGGGGTCGAACACCGCCGCCGTGACCCACGGTTTGGAAGCCGCGCTCGGCCAGCTGAAGCCCAGCCTCACGGGCATCCAAATCGACAACACGATCTACCGGCCACAGTCGTTCATCGACACGGCCATCGACAACCTGCGCCGGGCCGCGGTTCCCGGCGCCCTCCTCGCGATCGCGCTGCTCGCACTCCTGCTCCTCTCGTGGCGAGCCGCCGTGGTCGCCGCGGCGACCATCCCGGTGTCGGTCGTGGCGGCGGCGGCCGTGCTTTCGGTGCGGGGCGCGACCTTCAACTCCGTGGTGGTGGCCGGCCTGATGGCGGCGTTGGCGCTCGTGGTGTTCGACGTGGTGGTCATGACGACCGCCATGCAGCGGCGCGTGCGCGCCAGCGGTGGCGAGGGTGGCGGAGGCGACGAGCGCCCGGCGGCGGTCGCAGGCGTCACCGGCAGAGGCGATGAGCGCCCGGCGGCGGTCGCAGCCGTCATCGCCGAGGTCGGACGGCCCCTTGCCATCGCCACGGTGATCGTCGGCCTGGCGCTGGCCCCATTCCTGTTCCTCGACGGGCTGGCGGTCAAGTCCTTCCTGCCACCGGCGGCGCTGTCCTACGGCCTCGCCGTGCTCGCCTCGCTGGTCGTCGCACTAACGGTCGCACCGGCGGCCGGTGCCCTCGTGCTCCGTCCGACGCGCCGGCAGACGGGCAAACGCCAGGCGTCCGCCGGACCCGCCCGGGCGGACCGGGTATTCGGCTCGTTGGTCACCTTGGTGAGCCGCCGGCCGGCGATGGCCGCTCTGGTGCCCGCGCTGGTCGTCGCGGCCTTGGGCGCGGCGTCCATGACCCAGTTGCATCCGTCCCTGGTGCCCTCGTTCAAGGAGACCGACCTTCTGGTCCACTGGGACGGGCCCCCCGGCACCTCGCTCGAGGAGATGAGTCGAGTCATCAATCGGGCCGCGGGCGAGGTGCGCGGCGTCGACGGCGTCCGTTCCGTCGGGATCCATGTCGGTCGGGCCATCTCGGCCGACCAGGTGGTGGGCTCGGGCTCCGGTGAGATGTGGATCGGTGTGAAGCCGACCGCTGATCACGACCGCACCGTCGCCCAGGTCAAGAAGGTCATCGCCGGGTATCCGGGCGTCCAGGGCCGGGTGTCCACCTATTTCGCCGATCAGGTCAACGACCTGCAGAGCGCCGGCGGTGCGGACCTGGTCGTGCGCCTCTCCGGCACGGACTTCGACATCATGAATGCCAAGGGTGCCGAGATCCAACGCCTGATCTCCGGCGTCAAGGGTGTAAAGGACGCCCGACTCGAGTCGCAGCCGGTGCAACCGACCATCCAGGTGACGGTCGACCTGGCCGCGGCCGAGAAGGCGGGCATCAAGCCCGGGGACATCCGCCGAGGAGCCACCACCCTTGTCTCGGGGCTCACCGTCGGCAGCTTGTACCAGGATCAGAAGGTCTTCCAGGTCGTCGTGGTCGGCGCGCCGGCGCTGCGTCACGACCTCACCACGATCTCCGACATCAAGGTCGATCTGCCCGCGGGCGGCCAGATCCGGTTGGGCGACGTGGCCAAGATCACGGTCGGGCCGAGTATCAGCGTGATCAAGCATGACGACGTCGCACGCAGCCTCGATGTCACCGCGACCGTCCACGGCCGCAGCATCGCCGCGGTGGCCAAGGACGTCGAGGCGAAGCTGCAGGGTGTCAGCTTCCCGCCCGAGCACGATGCCCGGGTTCTGACCGACCACCAGGATCGCAGCGCCGCCCAACAGCGGCTGCTCCTGGCAGGCGTGCTCGGTCTCATCCTCATTTTCCTGGTGTTCCAGGCGGCATTCTCCAGTTGGCGCCTGGCGGCTCTGGCCGCCGCCGCCATTCCAGTCGCCTTGGCCGGCGGCACGGTCGGCTCGTGGATCGACGGGCGCACGTTCACCATGGGGTCCCTCCTCGGCCTTCTGGCGATCGGCGGCCTGGCGGTGCGAAGCAGCACCGTGCTTCTCTCCGGCTTCCAGCACCTGGAGCGCGACGACCCGCGGCTCAGCAGACTCGCCGTCGTCCGACAGACCACGATCGAGCGGGGAATCCCGACCGCCCTGGCCGCCCTCGTGCTGGCCGTGGCGTTCGTGCCCTTCCTGCTCATCGGCGATGTCCCGGGCACGGAGATCGTACGGCCGCTCGCTGTGAGCCTGCTGGGCGGGTTGTTCACCACCTCGCTGCTGGCGCTGGTCGTGCTTCCCGCTGGGTACCTCGCAGTGCGTAGCCGTCGGGCCGAAGCGACCCCCGAGCTCACGATGGCGGTGGTCCGCACTCCGGATTCCGAGACCGCGGCGCAGGGACACGCCGTCGAAAACGGCGACATGGTCGGGAATGGGCACCTGGTCGGCAGCGGCGCCGGGAACGGGAACGGGCACGTGCCCGGTCCGGCTCCGGCAACCGCCGATCCCACGGCGGCGGGGGCCGCCCCCACCGCCGCCCCTACAACCGGCTCCTTCTCAGCCACCGGCGACCCCACCCCCGCCACCGGCGACGCCTCCTCTGACGAGGGCGGCCCCACCACCGGCGCCCCCTCCGGCCCCTCCCCGGCC
>JAUTXN010000091.1 GCA_030838045.1 Acidimicrobiaceae bacterium | reverse complement strand
GATCCGCCTGCCCGAGCGCTTCTGGACCAAGTACGGCGACGCGGTCGGGGACCGCATTGTCAGCTCACGCCTCAACCACCCTGACCTGCCGGTTGACCCGCCTCCGCAGCAGCGGCCGTGGGCATTGCGGGTCGCGGACCTCGATGTGTTGGGCCACGTCAACAACGCGGCCTGGTGGGCCGCGGTCGAAGACGTGTTGGACCGGGCCGCCGTTGGAGCATGGTTGGTGGGCGCCGAACTGGAGTATCGCGGCCCGGTCGACCGCACCCAAGCCACCATGCTCGCGAGCCGGATCGAAGACCGCGGGTTACAGGTGTGGCTCGCTGCCGATGGCAGTGTGCTGGCCTCGGCGCGCCTTACGTTCGGCTGATTCCCCCGGGACGAAACGCGGCCCAGGGCTCGCCACGGTGCATGGTCAGGTCGATGGCGGTCCACAGCGTCTTGGAGAACGGATAGAAGAAGATGGGGACGACGAGCGCCTCGGCGGCCGCGCCCACGGCCACCAGCGCAATCGCCCGGTCCGAGCCGCCACTCGCCAGGACGGCGATGAGGACGCCCATGAACGCCGCCAGGCCGGCGATGGTGACGCCGAAATTGATGACGAAGGCGCCGAGAAAAAACCCGTCCTCCCGGGCGAAGGTGTAGCCGCACGACGGGCACTGGTCGACCAGGCGGAACCACCGGTGGAACAAGTGCCCGGCGCCGCACCGGGGGCAACGGCGCAGCGCGCCCCGGGCCAGCATGCGCATCGTCGTCGCCGCGACACCGGGAGCCTCGGGGTTGCCCATTGGGTCAGCGTACGGGTGGTGCTACAACGATGCCGTGAGTCGCCGCCCGCAGTGCTGTTCCGGTCCCGGCATGGCGAGGCGCCCGACCCCTTCGGCCTGGAGATCCTCAAACAGGCCGGGTCCAAACGGGTGGCGCTGACCATAAAGCCGGCCAAGGTGACCCCGTGGGATCACCGGAAGCTGGGCGGGCTGTATTGAGGCGCGTGCGCGGTTACTGGACGCGCTGGCGGTCCGGGGCGATCTGGAGAATCACCCGCTCGCTCGTGATCGGGGCCCCGTAGGGGGTGCCCATGTACTTCTGGCTCAACTCGTCGATGTGAGCCCGGGCGGCCGGTCCCGTCACCTCGCCCACCACGCGGCCCCGCACTTCGGCGTAGTGGTAGGGGTTGTCACGGTCCACGATGGCCACGGCGACCCGGGGATCGTGCTCGATGTTCTTGTACTTCTGCCGGTGGATCTCGGTGTTGATGAGGACGTACTCGTCGTCCGCGTCGACCCACATGACATGGGTCATGGGTTGCCCCGTCGGCAGCATGGTCGTGAGGACCCCGAAATTCTTGTCCTGCGCCAATGCCTTGATCTCGTCTTCGACCATGACAGGCAACGCTACCTGCGGCGGCGCTGCTCAGGCGCCAGCCATGGCGGCTGCCAACCGGCATCGGCGGCATTGAGCGTCGTGCCCGGCGGGATGATCTGGTCGATGCGGTCGAGGATGTCTTTGCTCAGTTTCAGGTCCGCGGCGGGCAGCTGGTCGTCGAGGTGCTCCATCGTCCGCGGCCCGATGATGGCCGCGGTCACGGCCGGGTGCTCGAGCACGAAGGCCAGGGCGAGGTGGATCAGGCTGAGATCTGCCTCTTCGGCGAGAAGTGCGAGCTGCTCGACCACCTCCAGCTTGCGCTGGTTCTCCGGAAGCGCCGCGTCATAGCGGCCGGGGATGCGGCTGGCCCGTCCGCTCGTCGGCAGTTCCACGTCCTTGCGATACTTTCCCGAGAGCCACCCTCCGGCCAGCGGGCTCCAGGGGATGACGCCCATGCCGTACTGCTCGCACACGGGGAGCAGGTCGGCCTCGACGCCTCGAGCGAGCAGCGAGTAGGGCGGTTGCTCGCTCACGAATCGTTCCCGCGTTCGCCGTTCCGCCACCCATTGCGCCTGGACGACGGCGTGTGCCGGAAACGTGGAGCTACCGATGTAGCGCACCTTTCCGGCCCGCACCAGGTCCGAGAGTGCCCCGAGCGTCTCGTCGATATCGGTGAAGGGGTCGGGGCGGTGGATCTGGTAGAGGTCGATCCAGTCCGTCCCCAGCCGGCGCAGCGAGTCGTCGCACGCCCGGAGGATCCACCGCCGGGAGTTGCCGCCTTGATTGGGGTCCTTTCCCATGGCGGCGTGGCACTTGGTGGCCACGACGACATCGTCGCGCCGACCGGCCAAGGCCTTGGCGACGATCTCTTCCGACTCACCGGCCGAGTACACGTCCGCGGTGTCGATGAAGTTGATTCCTGCGTCGAGGGCCCGGTGGATGATCCGGATCGACTCGTCATGGTCGGGGTTGCCCCAGGCGCCGAACATCATGGCGCCGAGACAGAACGGACTTACCTTGAGGCCGGTACGGCCCAGCGTTCGATACTCCACCTGGGCGACGCTACGCGCTGACCGGAACAACGCCCGCTGCCGGGCGGGAGGTACCGTGAGCGGCGGCCCCCCAAGGCCGGAGGGGACGGACGCGCCAGGTGAGGCTCTCGATACCGCTCAACTACGCGGCTGACTTCAAGGACGCCGCCGACCAGGCCGTGGCGTTCGAGAATGCGGGCGCCGACATCGTCTGGGTGGCCGAGGCCTACGGTTTCGACGCCCCCAGCCAGATGGGGTACCTGGCAGCCAAGACCGAGCGCATCCTGATCGGGTCGGGCATCCTGCCCATCTACTCGCGAACGCCCGCCCTGCTGGCCCAGACCGCGGCGGGGGTCGATTCGCTCTCGGGCGGCCGGGCGATCCTCGGCCTCGGAGCGTCGGGCCCCCAGGTGATCGAGGGCTGGCACGGCGTGGCCTACGACCGTCCGCTTGAGCGCACCCGCGAGATCATCGACATCTGCCGTCGGGTGTGGCGGCGCGAGGTCCTGACCAACGACGGCGTGTACCAGTTGCCGTTGCCGCCCGAGCGGGGCACGGGACTGGGCAAGGCCCTGAAGCTCCTCACCCACCCGGTGCGAGCATCGATCCCGATCTGGGTCGCGTCGCTCGGCCCGAAGAACGTGGAGATGACCGCCGAGGTGGCCGACGGGTGGCTGCCGATGCTCTACATCCCCGAGCTGGCAAGCACGGTGTGGGGCGACGCCCTGGCCAAGGGCACGGCCAACCGATCTCCCGATCTGGCGCCCCTCGAGGTCTGCGCGGGCAGCCTGGTCGCGGTGGGCGACGGGGTCGAGGGACTGCGCGACCTGGCCCGCCCGAGCATCGCGCTCTACGTCGGGGGGATGGGTGCCCGGGGCCGGAACTTCTACAACACGCTGATCCAGCGGTACGGCTTCGAAGCCGAGGCAGCCCGGATCCAGGATCTGTACCTGGCCGGGCACAAGAAAGAGGCGGCGGCCGCGGTGCCCGACGAACTGTTGGAAAAGACCTCGCTGGTCGGCTCCGAGGGCTACGTGAAGGATCGGATCGCGGCGTTCCAGGAGGCGGGCGTCACCGTGCTCAACGTGATCCCGGCCGATGCCCAGCCCGCCCGGCTGGTCGAACGGCTCAAGGAATGGATCGCCTGACCGCGGCCTGACCGCGGCTGACCGCTGCCCGTTACACCAGCGGTCAGATGATCCCCGAGCGCAGCGCCAAGGCCACGGCGTGGGGTCGGTTCTTGGCCTTGAGCTGTTCGAAAAGGCGCTGGATCACGTTCTTGATGGTGGGCTCCGAATAGGCGAGGGTCCGGGCGATCTCGCCGGTGTCACAACCCTCGGCCAGGAGCCGCAGGACTTCCCGATCACGCTCGCTCACCATGTTGGGACCCCTTTCGTTGACCCGGCCCTCGGAGTGGGCGGTCGGGCCGGGGCGCTCGTCCGCCGCGATCAACGTCAGCGTTTCGCCGCGGTGCACCTTCTGGATGGCCCAGGCCAACCTCCGGCGATCCGCCATGGAACGAGGTACGACACCGGTCGCCCCCGCTTCGGTCGCCCACGCCGCGGCTATGCCGGTCACCGACGCCACGACGACGATCCGTGACA
>JAUTXN010000090.1 GCA_030838045.1 Acidimicrobiaceae bacterium | reverse complement strand
GGCGGTCCAGGCCACCGTCGGACAGCGCCTCCGCGACCAGGGCGCGGGAGTGTGCCACGGCGGTGTGCCAGAGCGCCTGCAGCTGCTCGGGGGTGTCCTCGGCGGCCGAATGCCACTCCCAGTCGGGATCGGACTTCCAGTCCACCGCGTCCCATGGCGGTTGCCGGTCTCGCCCGTGTAGCGCCCGGGAGAACCAGTCCTGCTCGACGTAGGCCAGGTGCTTGAGCAGCCCGCCCAGGGTGATCGACGAATCGCCGACTGTCGCCCTCAAGCCGTCGGCGTCGAGTCCCGTGCACTTCCACGCCAGCGTGGCCCGCTGGTACTCCAGGAATCCCAGGATCGTGGATAGTTCGTCGGCCGCCTGGGGCGGTTCCGGGCGACCGTGATCGTCGACGATGGCATGCATGCTGGTGGCGTCCTCGAGTGTTTGGGCCGTGGGGTCCGGTTGGACCCGTGAGCTATGATCGACAACTACGGTTTGATCCAACATATGCGGAACGATCCAAACATGTCGAGCGAAGTCGAGGTGCCGGACTACGACCTGGCGGAGGACCTCGAGGTGTCGACATCGACACAGCTGCGGGCGATGGCCGGCCCGCTGCGCTCGACAATCCTGGACCTCTTGCTCGAGCGTGCCGCGACCGTCAGTGAGCTGGCGTCGGTACTGGGTCGCCCGAAGAGCACCGTGGCCCACCACGTCAACGTGCTGGTGAACGCGGGGATGCTCCAGGTGGTGCGCACCCGGCGGGTCCGGGCGATCGACGAGCGGTACTACGGCCGAACTGCCCGCCTCTTCCGCGTCGGTCCGATCAGGCGCCCCGCCGACCACCGTTCCTCGGTCGCCGCCAACCCCCTGTCCGAAGCCGCAGCCGAGGCCGTCACGGCTCACGACGCCGACGAGCTACGCGCCACCCTTCGCCACGCCCGGATCCCCGAAGAGCGCGCCCGAGAGTTCTGGGCCCAGGCCTTGGTGCTCGCCCAGGACTTCGCCAAGCTCCCCCGCTCCGGCGACACGGTGTACGGATTCGCTGTCGCTCTCTACCCAACCGACCACCCCACCCTCCCTGACAACGGTGACGACACCCACCGACGACCGTGACCGCATCGGTCGGATCGCCGGTCCGAGAAATCTGGTGACGACCTCAGTCGCGGACGCCTTGGTCGCGGAGCGAGGGGCGGCGTAATGCTCACCCTCTCCAACGCCGAGGCGAAGCGGATCGCCCTGGCGGCCCAGGGGTTCGCCGACCCACGTCCCACCGGTCGCGTCGACCGCCGCCACCTGCGCCGGGTGCTCGACCGGATCGGTCTGATCCAGATCGACTCGGTCAACGTGCTGGTGCGCAGCCAGGAACTGCCTCTCTTCGCCCGGCTCGGGCCCCACCCGCGCACGCTGATCGACGGCGCCACGCGTGACGGAGAGCTGTTCGAGTACTGGGTGCACGAGGCCAGCCTTGTTCCAACCAACCACTACCACCTATATCGCTGGCGGATGCGCGAGCCGTACCCGTGGCCGGGCTTCCGGCGACGAGTCCACGGACTGGGGGACTACATCGAACAGGTCTACCAGCGCGTGGTCGATGAAGGCCCGCTGGTCGCCGGCGACCTGAAAGCGCGAGTCGGCCCGAAGGGGACCTGGTGGGACTACGACGACGGCAAGACCGCGCTCGAGGCACTGTTCTACCTGGGTCGCATCACGGCCCGCCGGAGACCACGCGACTTCGCCCGGGTCTACGACCTTCGGGAACGCATGATCCCCGCCGAGGCACTCGCCCGTCCAGCGCTGCCCGAGCACGATGCCCGCAAGGAACTGCTTGTGCTGGCGGCCAAGTCCCACGGGGTCGGGACGGTGCAAGATCTCGCCGACTACCACCGTCTCCCGCCGACCCAGTGCAAGCCGGCGCTGGCGGAGCTCGCGGAAGAGGGTCGTCTGCTCCCTGTCCGCGTGCGCGAATGGGACCGCCCGGCCTTCCTGCATCCCGAGGCACGGCTGCGCCGCCAGATCAGCGCTCGTGCCCTGTTGTGCCCGTTCGACCCGGTCGTCTGGAACCGCGGCCGAGCATTGCGGATGTTCGGGTTCCACTATCGGATCGAGATCTACACCCCGGCCCCGAAGCGCCAGTACGGCTACTTCGTGCTCCCGTTCTTGCTCGGCGATGCACTCGTCGCCCGCGTCGATCTCAAGGCCGACCGGGCCAACCAGACGCTGCTCGTCCAGAGCGCCTGGGCGGAACCCGGGGTAAACGAGCGCGAAGTGGTCGCCGAGTTGATGGAAGAATTGCAACTGTTGGCGTCCTGGCTGGAGCTCGACCGCATCGAGGTCACCGGCCGCGGCCACCTCGGCCCGAGCCTGCAGCATGTCGCCCGTCGGGTCCGTGGGGTCCGCCCCCCGAGCACCGACTCCTGAAGGTCGGCCTCTTCGCCGGCGTGTGTCGAAGGCCCGAGCCGCTTCGCAAATGGCTCGACGCAGGACCGTGCCGAACAATCGACGGCTTTTCCGGCGGGGACGGAAGGATCGGGGTGGGGCGCCCGTCTAAGCAGGCATGAACACGTCAACGACACCGATCGTCAAACGGCTCCTGGTTGCCGCCACCGTGGCCAGCGTGGCCGCCGCGGGCGCCCTCGTGGCGCTGCGGCCTGCCGGAGCCGCCTCCCAACGCCCCGCCGGAGCCGGCGCCTCCCTCCAGGCCCCGGCCGCCCGCGCCTCGGCCCCGCCATCGAGCTCAGCCAGCGCAACCGGCGCAACCCGCACAACCCGCACAACCCGCACAACGGCGGCCCGTCCAACCACCTCACCCGGCCCGGCCCCCGGCCCCGCAAACCCCGGGGCGGACGGGTCGGTGCTGCGCCTGCAGCAACGCCTCGCCTCGCTCGGCTACGACGTCGGCAATCCCGACGGTCGCCTCGGTCAACGGACCTCTGCGTCGGTCATGGCCTTCCAGAAGGTCGAGGGATTGCCCCGAACGGGAACCGCCGGCGCCAACCTGACCGCGGCACTGGCCACCGCCATACCGCCCCGGCCGTTGGTCCCCGGCGGCGAAGCCACCCGGGTCGAGGTCGACCTGAGCCGCCAGGTGCTCCTGTTCTGGGAGAACGGCCGCCTGGCGCGCATCCTGCCGGTATCGACCGGATCAGGCTCGCGTTATTGCGTGGCCGGGTCCTGCCAGAGTGCAGTCACCCCCAAGGGCGTGTTCCACGTGGGCCGGAAGGTGCCCGGCGTCGACCCAGGTCCTCTCGGGCCGCTCTACTACCCGATGTACTTCAGTGGCGGTGTCGCCATCCACGGGGCGCCGTCGGTGCCCACCGCCCCCGCTTCGCATGGCTGCGTGCGCATCCCGATGTACGCCGCCGCCAGCTTCTTCGACCAGGTCCCATCCGGCACCGCCGTCTACGTGGTTTGATTTCGGCGTGGCGCCGCTGGTCTGCTTGCCGCTCGGCGCGCCGGGCCGGTGGTTCCCCCGCCTTCGGGCGTGGTTGGCGCTGCTCTGGACCGCCCGGCTGCCCGAGTTCGACCGCGACGGCGAAGCCGCCGACATGTCCGACGTGGCGATCGCGATCGTCGACCGGGCCCGCCGGGGCGATGTCCGGGCGTTCGGGCACATCGTCGACCACTACGACCGGCGACTTCGGGCCCTGGCCTACCGTCTGGTCGGCGACCGCGACCTCATGGACGATGTCCTCCAAGAGGTCTACGTGAAGGCATTTCGCGCCCTGCCCGGCTTCAAAGGCGACGCCTCGATCGGGACCTGGCTGTTCCGGATCACCTACAACACCTGTCTCGACCAGTTGCGCCGCGACCGCAACGTGGTACCGCTGTTCGGCGACCCCGGACAATACGACCGGCCGTCGCCGGCCCTCGGTCCCGACGACACCGCCGTCGCCCGCCACGATCTGGCCGCCGCCCTGGCCACCCTGAAACCCGACCAACGAGCCGCGGTGCTCCTCGTCGACGCCTTCGGCTACGACTATTCCGAGGCGGGGAGCGTGCTCGGGGTGCCGGCGGGCACGGTCGCGTCGCGGCTGAATCGAGCCCGGGCCGCCCTCCGTCTCGTCTTGAAGGTCGCCGATGGCTGAACGGCGAGACGAGGAGCTCGGTGCCGCCCTTCGCCAACTCGAGGTCCCCGACCACGGCCCCGATTTCTACGCGCAGCTTCGGGAGCGACTGGCCGAGGCCGCGAACGCCCCCGGCGAGGCGACCACCCCGGCCGGAGCCCCGGGCGGGGTCCCCGCGCGGCGCGCCCGCGCACGGCCACGGCGATGGTCCCGACCGCTTCTCGGGGTCGCCACTGCGGCCGCGGTGGCAATCGCGGTCCTGGTGGCCAACGTGGCGCTTCCGAGCCGGACTCACGGTCCCAGATTCCTCGGTCCCAAGGTGGCCAGCGCCGCCGAGATCCGGGCCCATGTCGCGGCCGCCTTGGCCGGCACTCGAACCCTGCAAGGCGTCCTCACCGTCGAGTGCACGATCAGCATCGGCGAGTGCGCGCCTCCAGTCGAAAACGGCCAAGCGCGTGCCGTGTTGCGCTGGTCGGTGGCTGCCACCGCCTCAGGCGACGAGCGTGTCACGGGCATCGGCACCGGAGGCGATACGTCGTACCGCGCCGATCAGCGCACCGAGGTGGCCATTGTCGATCCCGCGCTCCACGCGCTCACCCCGGCCAGTGTGTCCACCGGCCTGGCCGCCGGCCCACCCGACAGCGCCCGCCGCTCACCCCTGGCGCGTGACTACGGCTCGCTGGTTCGGACCTTCCTGGAGTCCGGTACCGACGCACCGGTCGTCGACACGACCGTTGACGGTCGCCCGGCCTGGCAGCTGGCGGTGCAGGTGACACCCAACAAGCTGGCCGGCCCGGGTCGAAGCCCCGACCGTCTCGAAGTTGTCGTCGACCAAGCCAGCGGCTTCCCACTGCGCGTCACCGCGACCTTCGCCGGCCAGTTCCTGTACCAGTCGCAGCTCTCGAGCCTGGTCATCGACGCTGCCGTCGACCCCTCGGTCTTCGTTCTGAACCCCCCGGCAGGGCCCAAGGTGTTCCGCCACGACTACGGCTTCCGGGCCGTGGCCCTCGACCAGGTGGCAGCGGTCGTCGGGTACCAGCCGGTCCTGCCCACCGACCTCCCGCCCGGTTACCACCTCGCCGAGGTCACCGTCGCCCGCCAAGCCCAGGCCACGGGAAACGAGGGTCTGGACCCGCCGTCGCGCAATGTGGTCTCGGTCGCCTACCGCCGGGGTTTCGACCTCATCGTGGTGTCGACCCGCTCCACCGGCACCGACCGTTCGGCCTGGTCGGATCCCCTGGGCACGGGCGAGGGCGTCTTCGACCAACCCCAGAAGTACTCCGTCGCCCAGGGGGCGATGGCGGGCGCGGCGGCCGAAATGGTCGTCACCCCGGGCGGTACACCGCACGTCTGGGCGATCGACGCGCGCCTCGTCGTCACTGTCAGCGGCGACGCCAACCGCGACGAACTGACCCGCATGATGAACTCACTCCGGTAACGCCATCAATGAGGGGTGCCGACGGCTCGACGCTCATCGTGGGTGACTCGTTCACATCCCGCTCGGCTCGTGGGACGTCGAGCCCGATGGAAGCCTCTCGAACCGACGGGGTATGGGCGACCGTCCCAGACGGGGTCGACGGCATCTGCCGCGACGCCGAAGGAGCGGTGCGCGCCGAGGTCGCGCAGCGCATCCACTTGACCGGTTCGGCGTCTCGCGCCCACTCGGCGGCCCCGACGGTCGCCGGTGAATGGAACGGCTACGAGAACATCGGCACGGGCCCTCGGACCAGCCGCAGTGACACGACCGAGGTCATCGTCCCTGCGTTGCGACGATGACGGCGACTCAGCGGGCTTGACGTTCCCGACTCGCCGGCCGCCCTGACAACAGGACCAAAAGGCCGCCGAGCGCCATGGCGGACAACGCCACGACCATCAGCGGTCCGTTGTTGGAGCCGGTAAGGGGCAAGGCGGCTGCTGACGAGTTGGCGCCGGCGGCGAACTCCGTCCCACCGACGATCCCGGTCGTGGTTCCCCCTCCCGTCGAGGATCCCCCTCCGGTCGTGCCAGGTGCCCGGGTCGTGGTGGTCCTGATGGCTGCCGGGCGGGTCGTGGTGGTAGCGACGACTGCTGGACGGGTCGTGGTCGTGGCCGCGGGTACCAGACCTGTGGTCGTGGTGGGGCCCGAGCCCAGTCGTGTGGTGGTGGTGACCGCCGACGGCAATCGGGTGCTCGTGGTCGTGCTGTTCGCCAACAGCGTGGTGGTCGTGACCGGCGCCAGCCGGGTTGTGGTGGTCGTGACCGGTGCCAGCCGGGTGGTGGTGGTCGTGGGCGCGACTCGCGTCGTGGTGGTTGTCGGCGCCACGAGGGTGCTGGTGGTCGTCGTGGGGAGCATGACCGTGGTGCTGGTCGTGGTCGTCGTGGGGAGAATGACCGTGGTGCTGGTCGTGGTGGTCGGGAGCACGACCGTGGTGCTGGTCGTGGTCGTCGGGAGCACGACCGTGGTGCTCGTCGTGGTCGTCGGGAGCACGACCGTGGTGCTCGTGGTCGTCGTCGGCGGCGGTGTGATGATGTTGTTGGTAACGGAGACGGTGCAGGTCACGGTCCCGCCGCCTCCGCTGCCAGAACCATTGCACTGGTCGACGGTGACGGGTAACGCGGAGCTCTGGGTCGAAGGGGTCACCGTGCACTGGACACGCCGGGTGCCGCCTCCGCCATTGCCGGAGCTGTTGCACTGAGTGATGGTGGCCGCGGTCGTGTTACCGATTGGGCTGCACGACACGGTGGGTTGTGTTCCGCCACCGGTGCCTGATCCGTTGCACTGGTTGATGGTCGCGGGCGAGGCGGTGGCCAGCCCGGTGATGTTGTTGACGATGCGAACATTGCAGGTGACGGTTCCTCCACCGCCGTTGCCGGAGCCATCACATTGGGTTACCGAGGTGGTGAGCTTGTTGAACGGTGTCGTAGAAGTAGTGCACGTCGGCGGCGCGTTCGCGGCGCCGTGACACTCCTTGATGGTCACCGTCGAGGTCGCGAGCCCAGTGGCGACGTCGAGATTGTTGGTGACGGTGACATTGCAGGCCACGGCCTGGCCGCCGACATTGTCGGTACCGTTGCACTGGTTGACCACCCCGGGCGCGGTGGCCGCCCCGGCGTTCGCCTGGGGCCACATCCATATCAGTGCGATCGCCAGTAGCAGGGCAGCGGTCAGGGCGGCGCCTTTCGTCAGGGCCGACCTGGGGAGCGTGGCGGCTCGTGCCGCGACAGGCTCAGTTGTCATGAGACACCGTTCCTTCGTCAGTGCCATCGTGCGGGAACGCCCATCACCGAGGCGTTACCGGACCGTCACGGCCTTGTGACGCCTCGACGACCCCGGTGTTTCCTTGATGATGTCGGGCAGACGTGGCCACGTCGCCTCGCGGATTCGCTGGTAGCGGCAGAGCTGCACGCCGGTCGTCATTCCGGCCCGACTTTGAAGTTCTGGAGGGGATTTGCTACCGCAGGGCGGTGATGAATCCGGGCCAGAACCTCAGACCCGGACCGGATTGCCGGTTAGGCGGCATCGGAGACTGGCTGGGAGTGAAACGCTCCGAAGGCAATTCCACCTCGACCTGCGTTGTGCCCCCTCGACTCGGTACAAACCCCCAAATCAGCTCCCGACCCCAGTTGCGGCTGGGGCCGGTCTGCCAGCCGAAACCGGCGTCGTCGTCGCTCGAAGGCTCGCGCCGCACCGTCGTCCGGGCAGATCCCTTCCCCCGCCAGCAGGATGGGCTCGATCATGAGGCTGAGCTCGTCGACGAGGTCGACTGCGATGATGTTGACGTCCCGGCCGGGTCGCTCGCGCAGCGCGGCCACCGCCTCGAGCCGGGGGCGCCGGGGATAAGCGTCGTGCGTGCCTACCCCCGTTTGGACTCCTGCAAACGAACGGTATCATCCAATCGGCGAATGGGTCGCCGGCCCGACCAGGCCACACTCCGGCCATCACCCGCCAGGTGCGCCGCCCGTAGGGCAGGGCGTCGGTTCCCCCATCATCTCGCCCACTGGCGGGAGACTCCCCAGATCGGACCACCTGTCATGAAGGCACTCGTCACGAACCGGCCCCCGCGCCATCCGCCCGCGTCGATCGACCCGAGCGGCGTGTTCGATGCCTCGGCCTTGTCGAGTTGCGACGAGCCGGTGCGGCGGTACTTCACCCACGCCATCGATGACGGAGCGCCCCTCGGGTCGCGCATGGCGCTGCAGATGAAGGGACGCATCAAGGTCGGTCTTTGGTTGCCATTCACCGCCCGGCAGGAATGCGACGGATCGTCGTTCATCTGGCGTGCTCAGGTCCCGCGCCACGTTCCGGTCATGAGGGTGACCGACAGCTACGACGACGGCCGCGCGTCCATCGATGGCCGGATGCTCGGCGCCATCCGCCTGTTTCATTCCGACGACCAGAACATCGTCCGCTCGGCCGCGGGCCGAGCAGCCACCGAAGGAATCCTCGCTCCGATCGGGCTCCTGCCGAGTCCGTCGTGCATCTGGCACGCGGAGAGTGACACCGAGATCACCGTCCAGCTTGCGTTGGCACCCGAGCGCGTCGCGTTGCACGTGACCATCGACGATGGCGGAGCCGTCCAGTCGGTCGACCTCGCGAGGTGGGGCGACGCGGGAAAGAAGGCATTTGGCTACCTCCCCTTCGGCGGCGACATCCTCGCCGAGCAGCGCTTTGGCGACCTCGTCCTGCCGGCACGACTGCGAGTGGGTTGGTGGCACGGAACCGAGCGATTCAGCCCGTTCTTCGAAGCCACGGTCACCAGTGCCGTGCGAACGATCGCGGCACGCGATGGCGACCATCCCGCCCCTTGAGGGGATGAGCGGCACCTAGTTCCGCCGGACGACATACTTGGCGAAGATCCCATCGTCGGAATACGTGGACTGGAGGATCTCGAAGCCGCTCTCTCGGATCATGGGCTCAAGGAGCCAGGTGAACGTTGAGCCCTCGTCGCGGACGTGCTCTTCCAACTCGGCCCGGCTCCAACCGTCGGTGATTCCGGTCCCCCCAGTGGCGCACCACGCCTCGATGCGCTCCACCGCCTCATACGGAGCGAAGTTGTACACGACGTCCCAGAGTCGCAGCATCCCGCCGGGGCGAAGCATCTGGCGGATCCGGGTCAGGGCAACGGCCTTCCAGAAGTCGGGAAGGTGGTGAAGCGCATACCGGGAGTAGACGAAATCGGCGGGTGGGCCCGAGTGCTCGTAGGTGAGGAAACCGGCGTGCACGATCTCGACGTTGCCTGAGCCGGCCGCGGCGGCATTGGCTTCGAGCGTCCGCAACATGACAGGCGAGACGTCAACCGCCACGACGCGCCCGCATGCCCCCGACACGCGGATCGCGAACTGCCCCATCCCCGCCCCGAGATCGACGACGGTGGCTCCCCGGCCGAGCCCGAGGGACTCGAGGAGCGCCACCTCCGCGTCGCCCGCGGCGTTCTCCTTGGCGTCGTAGCGGGCGACATGGCCGGTGTCGAGATTCTCTCGCCCGGCGTGCGCCATTTCCTGGAGCAGCCACCCGGGACGAACGCGGACGGCGTCATCATCGAACGACATCGCGTCAGCATGGCAAACCAGGGGGCCATCGGCGGACGAACCGGGCGGGCATGGTTCGCCGCCCGACGAGCACGAAGGCCAAGGGTCCATCGCAAGGTTGTTGGCGCGCACTGGGGCGTCGATGACTCGATCGCCGGGGGGGGTGGTCGGGCCGCCGTGATCGGCCCACGGCAGCGCAAGGCGCGGCTCGAAAGCCACCGTATTCGGGTGCCCGATGCCCCCCGGGCGGTGACAACGTTGGGGGCACCGCATCGCCATACCCGGCCGGTGAGCGGAACGCGCGAACGATCGGTGCGCAGGCCTAAGGGCCGATTAAGGACGGACGAAATGGGACTTAGTTGAGGAAAAACCGGAAACAATTTGTGCCCAACCCTCGAACAACTTTCGCACAACGGCAGTTGTTCAAGAGTCCTCCCGCCGATCACCGATCAAGCAGGTGGCCGGCATTGCCGCCGAGCCGCTGGGCAGCAGGCAAAGGAGCGTGCGTGATGTTCAACGACCGATCAGGCCAGACGATGTCGGTGCGGACCGGGATGGGAATCAGCCTCCTGGCCGTCCTGGCCCTTGGGGCTGGTGGCTGCGGGGCCGCAGCCACCCGGGCTGGCACCACCGCTGCCAGCGTGAGCCCGGCGGCCCAATCCTCGGCCGCCACCGAACCCGCACCCGCGGCACCGACTGCGGCCGCCGCGGCACCGCAAACCGCCGCACCGGCCCCGGCTGCCGCCACCCCGAAGGCGACCACAACCGTGAAGCCGCCGTCGGGGACCAGCGCGACGAGTGCGCCCAAGGTGACCGACCCCGCACCAACAGTGACCACTCCGCCGAAGGCGGCTCCAACTCTGCCCGCCCGGAGGCAACCGACGGGCGCCGAAGTCAACCAAGTCATCGCGAGTGTGCATGCCCTCGTCCCGTTGTTCACCCCCACTGCCGCCCAGGTCGCCACCGTGGGAAATCAGGTGTGCACCGCCTTTGATCAGGGCAAGTCCCTCGCCCAGGTGAAGGCCACTGCGATGCAGATGGCCGGCGTGTACGCGGCGCTGATCCCCGACTCCGTCGCCACCTCGGCGGTGCGCACGGTCGTCACCATGTTCTGCCCCGGATACATCTCCAAGCTCGTCTGACCGACCGACCGACCAAGGAGATCCGAGATGACGATGCTCATGACCGCCCCCCAACTGGTCGAAAGCTGGGCCCGGATCGCGGCCGAAGCGCCGGCCCCGGCCGCGCGGGCGGTTGACGCCGTCAAGATCCACGGCCGGGGGAACACCGTGGTACGGGCCCTCGACGGCGTCACGGTCGAACTGGAGCACAACCGCTTCACCGCCATCATGGGACCATCCGGCTCCGGCAAGTCGACGCTGTTGCATTGCCTCGCGGGACTCGACACGCTCACCTCGGGTCACGTCTACGTCGGGGACAAGGACCTCGGCGACCTGTCCGAGCGCGCCCTCACGCGCTTGCGCCGCGACCGTCTGGGCTTCATCTTCCAGGCGTACAACCTCTTGCCCACGCTCACCGCGGCCGAGAACATCACGCTCCCCCTGGCCCTGGCGGGACGCCGCGCCGATCCGCTCTGGCTCGAACTGGTGGTCGACGTCGTGGGGCTGAGCGATCGGCTCAACCACCGTCCGTCCGAACTGTCGGGCGGCGAGCAGTTGCGGGTGGCGGCGGCGAGGGCGCTCGTCTCCCGCCCGGAGATCATCTTCGCCGACGAACCGACGGGCAGCCTCGATTCGCGCGCCGGGAGCTCACTGCTGTGTTTCCTACGCCGGGCCGTCGACGACTTCGGGCAGACGATCGTCATGGTGACCCACGATCCGGTTGCTGCCTCCTACGCCGACCGGATCGTGTTCCTGGCCGACGGCCGCGTCGTCGACGAGATGCTGGAACCCAGCGTCGAGCGAGCGGTCGAGCACATGAAGCACCTGGGCAGCTGACATGGCGCGGTTGGTCCGGGCGGCGTTGACCCACGCCGGCCGCCTCTTCGGCATCGCGCTGGCCGTGACGCTGGCGGTCGGACTGGTGTCAGGCACGTTCATCCTGACCGACACGATCGCCTCGGCGTTCCAGGCGGCCACGGTCTCCCCGAACTCGACGTCGGACATCGTGGTGCGGGCCACTGCGGGCTTCACCGCCCAGGCCAACAGCCTCCCCGAACGCGAGCCTCTCCCGGAGTCGCTGCTGGCCAGGGTCGCTGCCGTCCCCGGAATCCAGGCATTGTGGCCGACGGTCCAGGGCTATGCCGCCATGATCGACAAGGCAGGCAAGTCCATCGCCCCCGACGGGCTTCCGACAATCGGCACCAGTTGGGCGCCCGGAGACGTCCTCGACGCCGGACGAGCCCCCCGACCAGGCGAGGTGGCCATCGACACCACGACCGCCCGCCGCTATCACCTTCACCTGGGCGACAACATCAGAATCCTGTTTCAGGGCGGCGAGCAGAGCTTCACCATTGCCGGGGTTCTCCGGCGCAGCGTCGACGTCGTCGCGGCGACCAAAGCGACCTTCGACCCCGATACCGCCACGCACTGGTTGGGCCAGAAAGGTCAGATCAACGCGATCGCGGTGAAGGCCCAACCCGGCTCGACCCCCGCGGCCATCCGGGCCCGCATCAACGCCATCCTGCCTCCCCGCTTCGAGGCCGTCACCGCTCACCAGGTCGCCGACGAGGCGGCGCAATCCTGGACGAAGTCACTGGCGTTCCTCTCCCCCGCCTTGTTGCTCCTCGCAGGCGTCGCACTGGTCGTCGGTGCCTTGCTGATCGCCAACACCTTCTCGATCCTCGTCGGCCAGCGGACCCGCGAGCTCGGCCTCCTGCGGGCACTCGGTGCCAGTCCCGCCCAACTTCGGCGGTTGGTCCTGGCCGAGGCGACCGCGGTCGGGCTGAGCGCCTCATTGGCCGGCATCGCGATCGGCTTCGGCGCCGCCCACGGCATGCTGGCACTCATTCGAGGGGCGGGCCTCGCAGTGCCCGCCTCGTCGGTGGTGTTCCGGGCGCGCAGCGCGCTGGCCGGCGTCATCTGCGGCGTGACGGTGACCATGGTCGCCGCCTTCCTGCCCGCCCGCCGGGCGACACTCGTGTCGCCGGTGGCCGCCCTCAACGGCCGCGAGACACGGGACGACCTGGTACGGGCCCATCGCATCGGGCCCGGCGCGGCCGCCACGCTCACCGGCGCCGTCCTGCTGGCGGCTGGATCGTTGCATGCCCTACCGACGATCGTGGCGAGCGCCGTTGGTGCGGGCGCCATCCTGATCGGCTTGGCGCTGCTCCTGCCGGTCTTGGCCGGCCCCGCCGCCTCGCTCATCAGCGCTCCGCTCGTGCGCCTGTTCGGCCAGCCGGCATCGTTGGCTCGCCAGAACGCGGTGCGCAACCCCAGGCGCACCGCCGCCACCGCCGCCGCGCTGATGATCGGCATCGGATTGGTGGGGGTGATCGCCATCGTCACCGCCTCGATGAAGGCCTCGGCCACCAAGGCAGTCCGCGAGACCCTGCGCGCGGACCTGGTCGTGATGACCAACGGGTCCGCCGGTTCCTCCGGGGGCTTGCCCGCGAGCGTCGCCGAGCGGCTGCGACACACCCCCGAGGTCGGGGTCGTGTCGGAGATCCGGGCCGGACAGTGGGGCCTTGGGGACGCCACCGAGACCCTTCTGGCCATCGATCCAGCGACGGTGACCAGGATGCACGAGGTCGACGCCGCCTCCACGGCCGCCGTCCGGCGCCTCGATGACACCGGGGTGCTGGTCCGAGACACCGTCGCCGAGCATCACGGCTGGAGGATCGGCGATCTCGTCCCCATGACATTCGCCCGCACCGGAACCCGACGTCTCCCCATCCGGGGCCTGTTCTCGACGATGGCGGTTCGGACGGACTATGTCATCTCCCTCGAATCCTTCGCGGCGAACTATGCCCAGCCCCTGACCCTCGTGGTCGACGTCAAGTTGGCGAAGGGATTCACCCCGGGCACCGCCGAGGCCAACGTGCGCAAGGTGATGTCCGACCTGCCCGTCGCCAAGGTGATGGACCGTTCCCAGTTGCTGGCCTCCCAGCAGGCCCAGATCGACAAGTACCTGTCGCCGGTTGCCGCGCTGCTGGGCCTGTCCGTGCTCATTGGCCTACTCGGCATCGCCAACGCCCTTGCGCTTTCGATCCACGAGCGCACTCGTGAGCTCGGCCTGCTGCGTGCTGTGGGAATGGCCCGAAGCCAGCTGCGCTCGATGATCCGCTGCGAGGCGGTGGTCATCGCGGCCTTCGGCTCGCTCCTCGGTCTCGGCCTGGCCGTCGGATTCGGCTGGGCGTGCGTGACGGCCGTACGCGATCTCGGTGTGACGGAACTGGTCCTGCCCGTTGGCCAACTCGGGATCCTGGTGGGCGCGGCGACCGCGGCCGGGCTCCTGGCGGCCATCGTCCCCGCCCGCCGAGCCGCCAATCTTCAAGTCCTCGACGCCCTGGGCGACAGCCGATAGAAGGAGGCGCTACGGCAGGTGGTCCAAGAATGCCGGGGCCAACTTGGCAGCGATGTCGGTGCCTACACCCATGGCCACGCCGGCCAACTCGACGACCGCGCCGGTTCGGACGATGTCGTCGAGCGCCATGAGAGCCAGCAACGCCGCGGGATCCCAGACGATCGGGACGGCGCATTGGAAGTGGGCGCCGGCGCGAGTCCGGCGCTGGGCCAGCCCGAGCACCTTGGCGCCGCCAGCCGTTACCTCGCCGGCACCCAACCCCGCGAAGCAGACGTGGTCGGACCAGGCCGTACGGACCAGACCCCCGCGCCACACCTGGCCGCCCGCCAGGCCGGCAGCTGCGAGGGCGGCCGCCCACAACTCGCCGATCCACCAGAACGCCCGGCCGACGTCGGCCGTCCACAGTGGATCGTCCGCCGGAATGACGACGTCGGTCCAGAGGACCTGCCCGGGACCGACCAGCACCGCACCACCCCCACTGCGACGGCGCAGCACCTGGGTGGCGACGCGCGCCGCGGCGACGCGGTCGACGTGGGATTCGGGCTGGGTGCTGCCGAGCACGACCGCCCGGTCCTCAGGTTCGAGAAAGCGGACCGTGCGCTCCTCGGTGGGGGATGACTGGAGCAAGGCCGCGACCCCGCCACGGGCCGTCTCGACCCGCCAGGACGACGTCAAGCAGACAGGGTTTCGGCGGCCGCCATCGTCGACGACGTCCCGAGGTACGGCTCCCAGTCGGGACTGACACTCCCGCTGGCGACGAGGATCCAGGTGCGCTCCCGGGGGACCGAGGGCTTGCGTCGAAGCTTCATCCCGGTGTCCTCCAGCATGCGGTCACGCTTGCGCGAGTTGCACAACCGGCAGGCTGCCACCACGTTGTCCCAGGCGTGGGGGCCACCTTTGCTGCGGGGGATGACGTGGTCGATGTTCTCAGCCGCCAACCCGCAGTACTGGCAGCGATGGCCGTCGCGGGCAAAGACCGCCCGGCGGTTGAGGGCGATGCGGGTCTGGTACGGCACCCGCACGTAATGCGCCAATCGCACCACCGACGGTTCCGCGAACGCACTCCGCTCGGAATGGAAATGGCGGCCCGTTACGTGCACCAGCTCCGCCTTCTCATCCAAGACGAGAAGCAGGGCCCGCCGGGTGGACACAACACAGAGCGGCTCGTAGCTGGCGTTGAGGACGAGCGCTCGGGACAACGGGTGCTCTAACTCTGCCAGGGCCTTCGGCGACAATCAGAAGACCGCACAACGGGGCCCGACGGCTGCTCGTCGCCCGGGTCCGGACTGCCCGTTGCTGGTGGCTCCGCAGACACGGCCGCAACGCTAGCGCGGCGTCGCAGGAAGGTTACGGACTTAACGGACCGCCGCCTCCCCGCCGCCTCGTCGGCGGATGGACCGGGCGCGCCGTCAATGAATTCATCCGGCGACACCACGCCAAGTAATCCAACAGTTCGCCGGCCGACGGTACCGCCGAGGCGTCGCCGTAGGCCGTCTGCATCCGGAACCGGAGATAGGCGGGGTCGGGGCGAGGCAACGGCGGCCACCGACGCCACCAGCCGGGCCGGGCCAACCGCCGCAGTTCTACGACCGCAGTGGGCCACAGCGCCGGCCGGCGGGCCAGCGCGCGGACGAAGCCGCCTATGGGGACCAAGGTGACCGACCCATTCCGCGGCGGCCGACGGCGGCGGCACCGACCAACGGACCGTCGGCGCCCAGCCCGCCGGGCATGATCCGGGCTCCTCGGGAGAAGGTCAAGAGTGCCGACCGGTCCAACTCGCCCTGAGCCGCGGCGAAGAAGGCCTGGCCGTATCCCAAGGCGACCGACCCGGCCACCACCGCCAAGCGAAGGTCCAGGAGGTTGGCCACCGATGCCACCGCCTGGCCGACCAGGCGGCCGCAACGAGCGATCATCTCCGGACCCGCCTGGGCCGCCGGAGCGCCGGTGATGGCGGCGATCGACGTGCCCGAAACCTCGGCCTCGAGGCATCCGCAGGCACCGCAGACGCAGCGCCGCCCGCCCGGTACGACGATGACGTGGCCGATGTGGCCGGCGTTGTCGTCTGCGCCGTCGAGCAGTCGGCCGTTGAGTACGATGCCGCCGCCCACCCCGGTGGACACGACCATGGCGAGGTAGTCGGCAACGCCCCTGGCGGCCCCCCGCCACCCCTCGCCGAGGGCCAACGCCTTGGCGTCGTTGTCGACGAAGGTCGGCAGCGCCGTCAGGTCGTTCAGCCGGCGCCGCAAGGGAAAGTCGCGCCACGCCGGGATGTTGAGCGGTGAAATCAGCTCACAGTGGTCGCGCATGGGACCCCCGCTCCCGACCCCGCACACCGCTGCCGTTTCGCTCGGCGCCTGCATGACGAGCCCGGCCAGCACGGACCACAACTGCTCGGCGTCAGCGTCGCGCCGGGTGGGTGCCGAGGCCCGCCACTGGAGGGTCCCTTCATCGTCCACCAGCCCCACGGCCAGTTTCGTCCCGCCGATATCGACTGCCAGCACATTCACGGCCTTAGACGGTAGGCGCCCGCACCCCGGACCCGGAAGTAAACGGTCGGGCAGTACTCTTCACCGAAACCGGCGTGTCGGGGAGGCCAGGTGGTAGTTAGACAGCGGGCGGTGGCATCACGGTCCGTCGCCAGCTTCGCGGACCTGTTCGAGGCCACCGTCGACAACGTGGCCCAGGTCATCCAGGGCAAGGAACACGCCATTCGCCTGGCGTTGGTCTGCATGGTCGCGCAAGGCCATCTGCTCATCGAGGACGTCCCCGGGGTAGGCAAGACCAGCCTGGCCAAGGCGCTGGCGCGCTCGCTCGACTGCGACTGGCACCGCATCCAGTTCACCCCGGACCTGCTCCCCTCAGACGTCACCGGTGTCACGGTCTACAACCGTCAGACGGGTACCTTCACCTTCCGCCCCGGTGGCATCTTCGCCAACGTGGTCCTCGGCGACGAGATCAACCGGGCGTCGCCCAAGACCCAGTCGGCGCTGCTCGAGGCCATGGAGGAGCGCCAGGTCACCGTGGACAGCACCACCTACCGGCTACCGGCGCCGTTCATGGTGATCGCCACCCAGAACCCGGTGGAGCACGAGGGCACCTATCCCCTGCCCGAGAGCCAGCTGGACCGTTTCCTGCTGCGAATCAGGATGGGCTATCCCGACCGGGCGGCGGAGATCGACATGCTCGACACCCATGGCGGCGGCAGCGCGGTGGACGAGTTGACACCCGTCCTGTCGCCCGCCGACGTGGAGAGCATGGTCGAAACGACCAAGGCCATCCACGTGGCACCGGCCCTCAAGGGCTACATCGTCGACCTGGCTGCCGCCACCCGGCGCCACCCCGCCCTGGCGCTGGGCATGTCCCCCCGCGCCGCCCTGGCCCTGCAGCGCGCCGCCCGGGCGCATGCCGCATCGAGAGGTCGGGAGTATGTGGTTCCCGACGACATCAAGGTCCTCATGGGCCCGGTCCTCGAGCACCGCCTGGCGTTGTCCCCCGACAGCCAACTGTCCGGCGGCCGCACACCCGACATCCTCGGTGAAGTGCTGGCATCGGTACCGGTGCCCACCGGTCGAGCCGGGGCGTGACCGCCGCCCGGTGATCTCCACTCTCACCCGGCGCGGCTGGGCGCTGTGCGGTGCCTCCGTGGCCTTCGTGGCTACGGGCCGGCTGCTCGGTATCCCGGAGTTGTACGCCCTGGCGGTGGTGGGCCTGGGCCTGATCGCGGGCGCGGTGGTCTACGTGCGGTACGCGCCTTGGGACATTGAGGCCAACCGCGAGGTCCGGCCGCCTCAGGTGCACGCCGGAGGCAACGGGCGGGTCGAACTCTCGGTACGCAACAACGACAGCCACCGGTCGCCCGTCCTTTCGGCCCGTGACCCGTTCGACGATGGTCGTCGTTGGGCGCGTTTCCACATTGCGCCCCTCCAGCCGGGCGAACGGGTCAGGGCCGCCTACCGGCTCCCCACCGGAGAGCGAGGCATTTTCCCCCTAGGACCGCTCACGATCGGCTTGACCGACCCGTTCGGGTTGGCGACGCATGCCCGGGAGGCGGCGCCGGGCGCGAGCCTGGTGGTCTACCCCCGGATCGACGCCATCCATCCCCTGACCCAGGCACGGGGCGCCGATCCGACCGGATCGACCGGCCATCCCTCATTGTCCTCGGGAGGCGACGACTTCTTCGCCTTGCGCCCCTACCAGACGGGCGACGATCTCCGGCGGGTCCACTGGCCGTCGTCGGCCCGGTCCGAGGATCTCATGATCCGTCAGGACGAGTTGCCCTGGCAGGGGCGGATCTCGGTGCTGGCGGACCTGCGCGGCCCCCAGCACAGCCCGGCATCGTTGGAACTGCTGCTCTCGGCGGTTGCCAGCATCATCCAAGCCAGTTCCTTGGCCGGCCGCCAGGTCCGGCTGGTCACGAGCGACGGCATCGACACCGGCTTCGGGAGCGGCCATGCCCAGCTCATCACCATTCTGGGACGTCTGGCCGCGGCCCAGCCGGGGCCCAGTGCCGCCATGGCGACGGGGCTGTCCGTGCTCGACAAGGGCGGCACGACGGGCGCAGTGGCGGTGGTGACCACCGAAGAGGCGACCGACGACGACATGGCCGGCATCCGGCGCCTCGCCGGTCGCTTCGGCTCGGTCGCGGTGGTGCTCATCGAGCGCTCGGCCTGGGACCCCAACGCCGGCGTACGTCCCTCGGCGGCGGCCCCCCGCCGGGGCGTGCTCGTCCGGGTGAATGCCGACACCACCTTCGAGGCGGCATGGAACTCGACGGTCAGCCGGCCCGCGAATCGTTCTGGATCCCAGGGTCTCGGTGGGGCAGGCCTCGGTGGAGCGGACCTCGTGGGGCGAGACGGCTCGAGCCGGCGGGGCGGACACGGGGCGGCGGACAGGAGCGCCGGGTCGCCCGGGCGGGGAAGGCCACCGGGACCTGGTGCGGAACCGGGATCCGCCGACGGGCAGTGGGCCGGACCGATGGCGCCGGTGCCGCGGTGACGATGCCGTGACCGCAACCGCGACCCGCGGCCGGGCGCCTGTCAGCGGAGCCGACTCCCTCACGACGACGCCCATCGGACAGGGCCGCGCCGATCGCCGCGGCTTCCAGTTCCCCGGCGCGACTGCCGGCAACGACGCCATCGCCACCATCGCCTTGGCCACCCTCACCCTGGCAGGGGTATTCAGCCTGACGCGCCTGTTCGTCGGGCACAGCTTCGTGGGACCGGTGCTCGCGGTGGCCGTCGGGGCCCACGCAATGGCTTGGTTCTGCCGGCGCCAGGGTTGGCCGCCGTTGGTCGCGGTATTGATCACAGTGGCGACGCTGGTGCTCCTGGCGTCGTGGACTGTGCTCCCCGGTTCGACTACCTATGGACTGCCGTTGCTGGGCACCATTCGTGCGACGGGACATGCACTCCACCAGGCCGCGCTCGACTTCCACCGCGTCACAGCACCGGCGCCCGCCACCGAGGGATTCGTCCTGGTCACCGTGTTCAGTGTCGGGATCCTGGCGGTGCTGGCCGACTGGGCCGCCTTCCGCATGCGAGCCACCCTGGAGGCGACGGTCCCGTCGTTCGCCCTGTTCATCTTCTGCGCCGCCATTGGTAGCCGAGGGTCGCGCACCGCGTCAGTCGTCGTCGAGGTCGCGGCGCTCATTGCCTTCGTCGTCATCCATCAGGCCACGATGGACCAGGAAACATCGGCTTGGTTCGCCAACCGGACCGAAGGCGCGCTCCGCAGCGCAATCTCGGCGGGCGCCGTCATCGGCCTGGCGGCGCTGGTCGTGGCGCTGAACCTGGGGTTTCGCCTTCCCGGAGCGACGCACAAAGGCGTGATCTCGTGGCGCGCCTCCGACGGCGCGGGAACGGGAACGCGCAGCACCCAGAGTCCGCTGGTCGACCTCCGGGGGCGACTGATGCACCCCAGCCCCAACCCGGTGTTTACCGTGACCAGTAGCCAACCCGAGTACTGGCGGCAGACGGCGCTCGACTCGTTCGACGGCAATGACTGGAACGCCCTGAGCACCTACCACTCGGTCGGCGGCCAACTCGATGGAGGTTCGACGCCGACGGTGGGCGGTCAGCGGGTGGATCAGGACTTCGAGGTCAACGACCTCAACTCGCCCTGGCTCCCCGCGGCCTACCGGCCGGTGGCGGTGAACGGGATCAAGGGCATTACATACGACTCGCAGTCAGGAAGCCTGATCTCGGACAACAACACCCTGACCGGGGTCAGCTATCACGTCACGTCGCTGGTCAGCCAGGGCGAAAGCGAGGTGGCCCGCTTGGAGGCCGCTCCGCCGACGGTGAAGGGCTCGGTCGAGCGTTACCTCCAGTTGCCCCCGTTGCACAGCGCCGTGACCGATCTGGCGCATCAGATCGTGGCCGGAAAGACCACGGAGTACGACAAGGCGGTCGCCCTCCAGAACTACTTGCGTGATCCCGCCCGGTTCACCTACACGCTGGCGTACGACTACCGGGGCCCCAACCCCCTCGATCATTTCCTGTTCACGGCCCAGCAGGGTTACTGCCAGCAGTTCGCTGGTTCGTTCGCGGTACTGGCCCGGATCGTCGGTCTGCCCACCCGCCTGGCCGTGGGATGGACGTGGGGCGACGAGATCGGACCGGGGATCTACCGGGTGAGCGATCAACTGGCGCACACCTGGCCCGAGGTGTACTTCACCGGCGTCGGCTGGGTCCCCTTCGAGCCGACACCCAGCCGGGGCATCCCCGGGGCGCAGAACTACACCGGCGTGGCGCCGGCCGAGGCCGGGGCCAACGCCCCGCTTCCGGCCGCGTCGGCGACGACGGTGCCCGCCGCCGCCCCGGTCAGTCCGGGGAGCCGGGCCACGACGACGTCGTCCATCCCCAAGGACAGCGCGAGCACCGCGGCCAAGCATCGGGGCAACGCGTTGCTCCGTGGCCTCGTGTGGCTGGGCGCGGTGCTCGCCGGGTTCGCCCTGCTCTTCGGGTTGGTGGTGGCGCTGCGGTGGTTGCACGGTGTCGCCACCCGCGACCGGGTCGTCAGCCAAGCGGCCGAGCTCGAGTCCGACGGTGACCATGAGGCCCAGGATCGCTTCGCCCGGTTCCGGAAGGACTGGGCGGCCGAAGGCCTGACGGCTGCGGGGACCTTTGCCCGCCGGCTCAAGGCCGTGCTGACCCTGGGCTGGCTGCTGCCGATCCTTCCGTGGCGGGGCCGGCCGGCGCCGCTGCGGCCCGAGGTGGTCACGAGGGCCGAGTTGCTCCTCACTTGGAGTGAACTGCTTGACCTGCTGGCCTGGTGGGGGGTGCGCCGCCTCCCGTCGGAGACCTACCGGGAACTGGCCCACCGGGCGGCGATCGAGCTACGGGGGCCGCTCAGCCTGGAGCCGACCGCGGTCCACGCCCTGCTCGAACTGGCCGACGCCGCCACCAAGGCCGAGTTCGGGCTGGGGTCGCTGACCGAGGTGGAAGCGCACGACGCGGCGGTGGAGCTCTCGGCGGTGAAGCGGGCCCTGCTCGGCTCAGCCACGAAACCCCAGCGTTTGCGCCTCGCCGTCGACCCCCGGTTCTCGGTCAAGTCCCGCTAGTTAGCCGTCGGGCTCCGCTGCTCGCTCTCCGGGGCCGGCGCTTGCGCTTCCGGGCCGGCGCTCGCCGTTCGGGGGCGCGGTCCGCGCTTCGGGCCGGCGCTCGCCCTTCGGCAGGCGGGCGCCCGGTCAGCTCAGCTGTCGTTGCGCTTGAAACGCTCCCGCAGCTTGCGCCGGGTGTCGCCGAGCAAGTCGCCCATATTGTGCGATCGCATCTGCTCGGTCATCTGCTGCCAGCCCGCACGGCCCATCTTGCGAACGTTCTGGGTGATGATGAAGGCGCACAGCAGCATGATCACGAAACCGAACGCCCCGAGCACCACGCTCGACGCGAACGAGACGATCAGGATGATGAGGCCGGCTAGGAATCCGAGCGCGCCCCACTTGCAGTTGCGGCCGAGCGACCGGTAGAGGGTCGAACTCTCGATGGATTTGGCGTACTCGGGATCGTGTTCGTAGAACCGACGCTCGATCTCATGGAGTATCCGCTGTTCGTCTTCTGAAAGCGGCACCGCTCAACCCCTCTGCACAGTCTCTTACTCACCCGTCAGTCGCTCGCGCGTCCCTCCACGCTACAACAACACGATGCACTCGCACAGACGCTGCGAGCCTCATCACGGTTCAGCAGTACCGGTTTCCCCGGCCTCCGACGGAGGATGGGTCGGGCCCCACTGCGTGTCACCGGCACGCTTCAGACGCAGCCCCTTTTCGTCGAGCAGGGCAGCAGGCCCGACCGCTCCAGGACCGAATCGGGCCCGGACGCGGTCCACGGCCCGGGTGGCGTCGTGCCAGGACTCGTCGACCATTTCCGACGACGGCTGCGGCTGCGGTGCCGTTGACCGCGGCGTCGCCCTTGTCGGCGGCTTGGACGGGCCGCGACCCGCGCCGGGTTCCGCGCCGAGTCCTGTGCCGAGTCCTGTGCCGGGACCCGCGCCAGCGAGTTCTGTGCCGGGTCCTGTGCCGGGACCCGCGCCAGCGGGTCCTGTGCCGGGTCCTGCGCCGGGACCCGCGCCGGGTGCTGCGCCAGCGGCCGACCCGAACGCCATCGCCAGCTGGTGCGGAGCGCCCTGGGCCAAGTTGGCGACCGATACGCCGAGCAGCCGGACGCCGGGAGCCACTGGCACCTGGTCCAGCAGACCCTCGACGGCGCGGGCGATGGCGGGACCGGTGTCGATCCCGATGCCCAACGTGCGAGAGCGGGTGATGGTGCTGAAGTCCCCGTAACGCAGCTTGAGCGTGACCGTCCGGCCCGTCACCCCCGCCGCTCGCATCCGCCCAGCCACGGCATCGGCCATGCGGACCACCTCGCGATTCAACTCGCCCCGGTCGTCCCGATCCCATGGGTACGTCTCCTCGTGGCCGATCGACTGCACCGCCCGATTGGGCTCGACCCGGCGGGGATCCCTCCCCCATGCCAACTCGTGCAAGTGGCGCCCGCTGGCCACTCCGAGACAACGCTCGAGCGTGTCGAGCGGGATCGCCGCCAGTTCGCCGACGGTGGCAACCCCCAATCCTCGGAGGCGCGATGCGGTGACCGGACCGACCCCCCACAGCGCCTCCACCGGCTTCGGGTGGAGGAATCCCAGCTCCTCCCCCGGCTCGACCACCACCACGCCCGCCCCCGCAATGACACCGGACGCACTGGCCCGGGGCTTGGCCGCCTCCGACGCCAGCTTGGCCACGAACTTGCTGGCGGCCACGCCGACCGACGAGGAGAGCCCGAGCTCGGACTGCACCTGCTGGCGAATCTGGCGGCCGATGGCCAGTCCGTCGCCGAAGAGGCCCGTCGCGCCGGTCACGTCGAGGAATGCCTCGTCCAGCGCGATCCCTTCGACCAGCGGGGTGTAGGCCTGAAAGATCTGGTGGATCTGCTCGCTCACCTCGCTGTAGCGGTCGTACCGGCCGGCCACGAACACCGCATTGGGGCACAACCGGCGGGCCTGGCCCGATGGCATCGCCGAATGCACCCCGTAGGCCCGAGCCTCGTAGCTCGCGGCTGCGACCACACCGCGCCGGCCGGATCCCCCGACGACGACCGGCTTACCGGCGAGCGACGGATCGAGCCGCACCTCGACCGCAGCGAAGAAGGCGTCCATGTCGACGTGGAGGATGGTGGCCACCGGTCACAGTGTGGCAAAGCCGAACGACGGGCAGCGGCGCGTCACGCCGGGACGGTCGTCCGCCCTACCGTTGATCGGCCTGTCCGCGATCCCCGAACCGGTCGCGCACCCCCCACCAGGTCACGAGGACGAGGGCCTCGATCACGATCCGGCTCGACATCTTGGATCGGCCCCGGGTCCGTTCGGAGAACCGGATCGGCACCTCCACGATCACGCCGCCCTGGCCTGCAACCTGGTAGGCCATCTCGACCTGGAATCCGTAACCGTCGGCCCGAACCGTAGTCAGGTCGATCTTGTCGAGGGTCGACGCCCGGTAGGCCCGAAAACCCGACGTGGCGTCGCTGATCGGAAGGCGAAGGGCCCAGGCGGCGTAACGGTTGCCCTGCCGGGACAGGAGGCGGCGGTGCCAGGACCACTCCGGGATGGAGCCGCCGGGGACGTACCGCGCCCCGATCGCAAGGTCGGCGCCGTCCTCGACCGACGCGATCAAGCGGGGAAGGTCCGACGGGTCGTGCGACATGTCGGCGTCCATTTCGATGATGACCTCGTAGCCTCGGTCGAGGGCCCACCGAAAGCCATCGCGGTAGGCGCTCCCCAGCCCCGCCTTGCCGGGACGGCGGAGCACCTCGATGTGGCCCGACTCGGCCGCCACTGCCTCGGCCATGGCGGCTGTGCCATCGGGGCTGGCATCGTCGACGACCAGCACCTCGGCCGCCGGGGCGGCGGCGCGAATCCGCTGGAGCACTGCTGCGACATTGGCCGCTTCGTCGTACGTCGGAAGCACGATCAGGCAACGCAGCATCCGGGGGAGCCTACGATGGCCGCCGGCATGGCATCGGCAAATGGTGAGCGGGACTCCAGGCCGATCTCCGCGCTTCCGTCGGTGCAGGCCCGCATGCTGGCGTTCGGCGCCATTTTGGTCGCCGGCATCAGCGGGGGGCTCATCGGCTACAGCGCCGTGAAGGTCGGCTGCACCGGCAAGTGCGCCACCCCCGAGGGTGTCGGTGGTGTGTTCGGAGCGGTACTCGCGGCGGCGGGGGTTGCGGTCATCGCGGTGCTGGTGTTGCGGGCCATGGGCGAGTGGCGAACTATCAAAGAGAAGCGCCAGATGGACATCATGATCGCAGCGGCGACGGCCGCCCTGTCGACCGAACCGGCGCGAGCGACGGCTACCGCGCCACCTCCGCCGGACGCCCCCGCCCGGCCGGACGCACCCGCTGCGCCGAACGCACCCGCTCCGCCAGAGACACCCGCTCCGCCGGACGCACCCGCTTCGCCCGAGACACCCGCCCCGCCCGAGACACCCGCTCCGCCGGAAGCGCCGGCTGACATCGACGCCGTTGCGCCTCCGCCACCGATCCCGCCGGACGCGATTGGCGAAGCCGGCGGCTGAGTGTTCGTGCTACTGGCGTAGCAGCAGTCGCCGGAAGCCTTCGGCGTATTGCACACCGGCCCGGCGGCCACCCGCCTCGGCCCGCTGACGGACCACGGTCCGCAGCCATTCCCCGGGTTCACCGACCTGGCTGGAATGACATTCGACGGCCTGCGCCTTGCGCTCGACCACGCTGGTGATGTCGATCCAGACGTCGGGCTCGAGCGTCCCCGACAGATAGAGGACCGCCGGCTGGTGGGCGGGACCGGCGTCGGGGAAGTAGTGCGGATTGGCGGCCGCCGGGGCGACGGCGTCCAAGGTCGCCCAGCCGACCACCCGGTGATCACGGTGATTGGCGTAGTGCTGGCCGAAAAACACGGCGGTCGGATCCGGGCACAGCACCACCTCGGGCTTCACCTCGCGAATCAATGCGACCAGCCGGCCCCGCAACTCGGCGTCGTCCTCGAGTTCTCCGTCGTGATACCCCAGGAAACGATGGCTCGCCACGCCGAGTACGGCACCCGCCGCTTCCACCTCGCGGCGCCGAAGCGCCGCCAGCCGTACCCCGTCCGCGGCTGGGTCCAGCGACCCTTTGTCGCCTTCTGCACACACGCACACGACCACGTCGGTCCCCGCTGCGGCCCATCGAGCCAATGTCCCGCCGCACGAGACCTCGGGGTCATCGGGATGGGCGTACACCGCCAGCGCCGAGGCCGGAGCCTCCCCCACGAGCTCGGCCATGACCAGCGAATCTACCGGCGGCCCGACCTTCGCCGCCTGTCACCGCGTCCCAACGGCTTTCCCGGCCAGCGATCGGGCAGTGCCAACAAACAACGTCGCCCGACCCGCCGGCCGGACGGGGCGCTTCTCGGTTAGTTAGGGCGCGGTCGCCAGCGCCCGGCAGGTCCGGGCGATGCCGTCATCGTCGATGTCGTGATGGGTGACCATCCGGACCATGCCGGGAGCGATCGTCCCCGCCTTGATGCCGTGGGCGTCGAGGTGGGCCAGGAGGCCCGGCGCGTCGCAATGGCGGAACACGACGATATTGGTCCGGACCGCAGCCGGGTCCAGGCCCCCGTCGGGCCACCGCTCGGCAGCCGTTTCCGCCAGTCGGCGGGCCCGGGAATGGTCCTCCGCCAGCCGGTCGACCATGGAACCCATGGCGACGATGCCGGCCGCTGCGATCACGCCCGCCTGTCGCATGCCCCCTCCCAACCGGCTCCGCTCGATCCGGGCGGCGCCGATCGCGTCGTCGGGACCGGCCAGCAGAGAGCCCACCGGTGCGCACAGGCCTTTCGAGAGGCAGCACATCACCGTCGTGGCCCCCCCGGCCAGCGTCGCCATGCTGACACCGGTGGCGACTTCGGCGTGCCACAACCGGGCGCCGTCCATGTGGATCGGGATCGCCGACGTGCGGCACCGGGCCGCGAGCTCCTCCAGGAGGTCGAGCGGCCACACGGCGCCGTTCGCCGGCATGTGGGTGTTCTCGACACAGACGAGGCCCACGTGCGGTTGGTGATGGGCACCGGCGTCGAGGGCCCAAGAGACCGCGGCCGGGTCAATCGTGCCGTCGGCGTCGTCGACGGTGTGCAGTTGCACCTCGGCGTTGCGGGCCGAGGCCGCGTTCTCGTAGATCACCAGGTGTTGGCGAGCGCCGGCGACGACCAGGTCCCCGGGCCGGGTCAGCACCCGCAGCGCCAGCTGGTTGCCCATGGTGCCCGAAGGCACGAACAGTGCGGCCTGCTTGCCGACCCGTTCGGCGAAGGCATCTTCGAGGGCGTTGACCGTGGGGTCCTCGCGGTACACGTCGTCGCCGACCACCGCGTCGGCCATGGCCTGGCGCATCTCCGCCGTCGGCTGGGTCACCGTGTCGGAGCGCAGGTCGACCACCGGGAGAGCCACGAGGTGGGAGGCTACCGCCGGGGCGCGGTAGAACTACCGGGTGCCGTCTTCCCTGGTCGACGAGCTCCTGGCCGTCGCTTCGGCCGCGGCCGCGGCGGCCGCGGCCATCATCCAGTCCGAACTCGGACGGGCCCGGAGCGACGTCTCCACCAAGTCCTCCCCGACCGACCTGGTGAGTGAGGTGGATCGGGCGGCCGAACGGTGCGTGGTCGCGGTGCTGTCGGAATGCCGGCCCCACGATGCAATCCTGGCTGAGGAAGGGACATCGCGCACGGGGACAACCGGTGTGCGATGGGTCATCGACCCGCTGGACGGCACGACCAATTTCCTTTTCGGCGTCCCCGCCTACGCCGTCTCGGTGGCGGCCGAGATCGACGGCCAAGGCGCGGTCGGGGTGGTGGTCGACCCTTCTCGGGACGAGACCTGGCGGGCGTTGCGTGGCCGGGGTGCCACGCTGAACGGTCGGGCCCTCCAGCTCCCGGCTACTCCCCCTCCACTGGCGGCCGCGCTGGTGGCGACGGGGTTTTCCTACCTTCCGGAGCGTCGCGCCCACCAGGCCAAAGTGGTCTCCCACGTGCTGCCTCGGGTGCGGGATATCCGGCGATTCGGCGCCGCCGCGCTCGACTTGTGCTGGGTGGCGGGCGGGCGGGTCAATGCGTTCTACGAGTTGGGGCTCCAGCCCTGGGACCTGGCCGCGGGCGTGCTCATCGCCACCGAGGCCGGGGCCGGGGCGACGACGATGGCCGACGGCACCACGGTCGTGGCCGCGCCTGGGCTCCTGGAGCCGCTACTCCAGCTGCTCGATGAGGGCGCCCGACACTAGCCCCAGAAGGCGGCCGCCACGTCGTGCAGCAGCTCGGGGTCGACCGTCTTCAACTCCGTGACCGCCTCGCCCAGCGGTACCCGCACGATCTGATCCGCTCGGAGGGCGACCATGTGGTCGAAGGCTTCGTCGTGGACCGCCTCGATCGCCGCGATGCCGAAACGGGTGGCCAGCACCCGGTCGAACGCGGTCGGCGTCCCGCCCCGCTGGATGTGACCGAGGATGGTGACGCGGGTCTCGAAGCCGGTCCGTTCCTCGATCTCGGAGGCCAGCAGGTTGGCGATGCCGCCCAGGCGCACGTGGCCGAACTGGTCGACCTCCCGTGACTGCAACGTCATCGTCCCTTCTTTCGGGACCGCCCCTTCGGCCACGACGACGATGGACGCGAAACGGCCTTTGGCGTGGCGGGCCTTGAGGTTTTCGCATACCACGTCGATGTCGAACGGCTCCTCGGGCACCAGGATCTCGGCCGCCCCACCCGCGATGCCCGCGTACGTCGCGATCCACCCGGCATGGCGGCCCATCACCTCACAGACGATGACCCGGTCGTGCGATTCCGCCGTGGTGTGAAGCCGGTCGATGGCTTCGGTGGCGATCTGCACCGCGGTGTGGAAACCGAAGGTGACCTCGGTGCAGGAGAGGTCATTGTCGATCGTCTTGGGCACGCCGACGACGCTGACCCCCTCGCCCGCCAGCCGGTGGGCCACCCCGAGGGTGTCCTCGCCGCCGATCGCGATCAGGGCGTCGATGCGCTGTTCCTGCAGCGTCGCCAGTACCCGTTCGACCGCGCCGTCGATCTTGTAGGGGTTGGTCCGGGAGGTGAACAGAATCGTCCCACCGCGTGGCAGGATTCCCCGGCACCGCTCCACGTTGAGCGGGATGGTGCGGTTGTCGATCACCCCGCGCCACCCGTCGAGAAACCCGACGAGTTCGTCGCTGTAAAAGGTTTCGCCCTTGCGGACCACGGCACGTATGACCGCATTGAGGCCAGGACAGTCGCCACCGCCGGTGAGCAATCCAACACGCATGCGCGGACCTTAGTGCTGCCCTAGTGGTGCTTGGGCCGGGTGGCCTTGGTGAGAAGCCCGACCTCGCGCTCGAAGTCGCCGGCGTCGGCAAAACCCTTGTACACGCTGGCGAAACGGACGTAGGCCACTTCGTCGAGCGTCCGAAGCCGGTCGAGGACCGCTCGGCCCACCTGCTCGGTCGTGATCTCCGGACCGTCGAGGCGGAGTTGCTCCTCGACCTCGCTCGCCAGGCCATCCATGGCGGCGCCCGTGATGGGACGGTTCTTGGCCGCAGCCCGCACCCCGGCCACAACCTTGTCTCGAGCGAACGGTTGGCGCTGGCCTGAGCGCTTGACCACCACGAGCGGGAGTTCTTCCAGCCGTTCGTAGGTGGTGAAACGCCTCCCGCATCCGAGGCACTCCCGGCGCCGGCGAATGGACCCGCCGTCGTCGGCGAGGCGCGAGTCGACGACCTTGTCATCGAAGTTCGAGCAGCCCGGGCAGCGCACGCGCCGACCATATCCCGCCTCCACACGGCCCGAGGGCCAGTAGGCGCCCGTGAGGCGCCCTGATGGTGCCCCGGTGTGGGTGGGCCCCGTGTGGTGCCCCGGTGTGGTGGGCCCCGTGTGGTGCCCGGTGTGGTGCCCGCACCTTCAGGCCCGATCAGGGGATCAGGAGGTGCTGCCCGGGCTGCAACGACCGGCCCTCGAGCTGGAGCGCGATGCGATCCACCAACGGACGAAGATCGCCCCGATGCCCGCTGCCCTGCACGATCGACCAGATGCTGTCGCCGGGCTGCACGATGTAGACGTGACTGCCGGCCTGCGAGGCGGGGGCGGCGGCGGCCTGCGCCGCGCCAGCCGCTGCGTCCGTGCCGGCGCCGGAGGACCTGGTAGCGGTGAGGGCTCCACCACCGGATCCCGCCAACGCCGGCCGGACGGCGATCGCCGCCACCAAGGCGACGACAACCAGCGCCAACAGGACGACTGCCCTTCGGCGGCGGTACATCCCAGCGTCGGGACGGCCCCAGCGACCAGCCGAGCCGGGGCGGCCTGTCCTGCTCGCCACCCAGGGATCAGACATGGGATAGGCAACTGCAGCCACGGAGCCTCCTCGACGCTCGTCACTCGGTCCGTCACGAACGCTTGTTCGTTGACGCCCCTCCATCACACCACGAACGGGTGTTCCCCGTCAACCCCTGATCACGAACGTATGTTTGATTTCGTGATGGCGAGTCGCTACGCTGAGATCACATGGCGAAGCACAACGTTCGACAGGAGGACGCGGTGGTCGACACCGAACTGACGGGCAAGCGTAGGGAGATCCTCGACTTCATCTCGGCCCAGATCCGGGACCGGGGTTACCCACCGACGGTGCGTGAGGTCGGCGAAGCGGTGGGCCTCACCTCCTCGTCGACGGTTCACGCCCATCTGAAGACGTTGCAGCGCCAGGGCTATCTGAGGCGGGACCCGACCAAGCCCCGGGCGATCGGAGTCAACTACGACACGGGAGCGACGGCACCGGTCGACCGGAGGCCGGCTCGACATGTTCCCCTGGTCGGCGAGGTGGCCGCGGGCACCAACGTCCTGGCCCAGGAGAACATCGAGGAGGTCCTGCCCCTGCCGGCGGACTTCACCGGAGACGGACAGTTGTTCATGCTCAAGGTCCGGGGCGACTCCATGATCGACGCGGGCATCCTGGACGGCGATTACGTCGTTGTCCGCGAGCAGCCCGAAGCCACCAAGGGTGACATCGTGGTGGCCGGCATCCCGGGGGAAGAAGCCACGGTGAAGAC
>JAUTXN010000079.1 GCA_030838045.1 Acidimicrobiaceae bacterium | reverse complement strand
TGCGCCAGCCCATGCTCGACCTGCTCCAAGCCGAGCTGGGCGACGACCTGGTGGGCTCCGAGCTGACGCTGGGCGACGACCTGTGCATTCGGGTCAACCGCGACGTCTGGCGCAGGACCGTCGAGCTGTGCCGCGACCGCCTGGGGCTCACCTACTTCTGCTTCCTCTCCGGCATCGACTGGCAGCCCAACCCCCAGTTGCTGGGCGAGAAGGCCTGGGAACCGCCCGAAGAAGCGGCGGAGACGGAGGCGGCGGGAGCCGACGAGATGGCCAAGGTCGAGGAAAGCCGCGCCGAGCTCGAGTCGGGCGAGGTCGAGGCCGAAGCCACCGGCGCCGAGATAGCGGTCGTCGACGCCGAAGTCCCGGCCTCGCCGGACGGCAAGGCGCGTCCCACCGGCGTCGCCGGGGGCGACTCCCGCTTCCAGGTGTTCGCCCGGTTGTACAACGTCAGCACCCACGTCGGGCTCACCTTGAAGGCCGACCTCGACGACGACGAACCCCGAGTCGATTCGCTGGTGCCGCTCTACCGCGGCGCCGACTGGCACGAGCGTGAGGCCTGGGAGATGTACGGGTTCGACTTCGTCGGCCATCCGGGATTGCGCCACTTGTACTTGCCCGGCGAGTTCGAGGGATACCCGCTCCGCAAGGACTTCCCTCTGCTGGCTCGCCTGGTGAAACCCTGGCCAGGCCTGGTGGACGTCGAGCCAATGCCGGGCGAGGAAGCCGACCCCGACGCCAACGGCGACGCGACCACTGCCGTGACCGACGAGGGCTAAGGGCGCAGGAATGGCTGTCAACGTCACCGATCGCCAGCGCTCGGCCTACATCGCGGCCCAAGCCGCCGACGCCCGCGTCAACGTCGAGCTCGAGGCCGAGGGCATGACCCTCAACATCGGTCCCCAGCACCCGGCGACCCACGGCACGCTCAGGATCGTGGTCCGCCTGGACGGCGAGCAGGTCCTGTGGGCCGAACCGGTGGCGGGCTACATGCACCGGGGCTACGAGAAGCTGACCGAGGTCCGGACCTACCCCCAGATCACCACCCTGGTCAACCGCATCGACTGGCTGGGCAGCTTCTGCAACGAGGTCCCGTTCATCCTGGCGGCCGAGAAACTGATGGACGTCGAGGCGCCGCCCCGGGCGCAATGGATCCGCTGCATCCTCTTCGAGCTGGGCCGCATCGCCAATCTGATCCTGTTCCTCGGCGACATGGGCGTGCAGCTGGGTGCCCTGACCCCGGTGTTCTTCGCCTTCCGTGACCGTGAGCACGTCCTCAACCTGATCGAGTCCGCCACCGGCGGCCGATTCCACCCGAACTTCGACCGCATCGGCGGCCTGAAGGAGGACTTCCCCAAGGGCTGGATCGACGAGACCAAGGGTGTCCTCAAGAAGGTCGTGGGGTTCTGCGACGAGATCGAGACCCTGCTGATGGGCAACGAGATCTTCGAGCGCCGCACCCGCGGCATCGGGGTCATTCCCCCGCACGTTGCCATGGAGTACGGCCTCTCGGGTGCCAACGCCCGGGCCTCGGGCATCGACTTCGACCTCCGCCGCGACGAGGCCTCGCCGCTCCCGTGGGACAAGTGCGACTTCAAGGTCTGGACCCACCCCGACGGTGACTCCTTCGCCCGCTACTGGGTCCGCCTCCAGGAGGTCCGGGAGTCGGCCAAGATCGTGCGCCAGCTGCTCGAAGGCATCCCGAGCGGCGCCATTCAGGCCAAGGTGCCCCGCATCATCAAGGTGCCGGCGGGCGAAGCCTGGGTCCACACCGAGAACCCGCTGGGCGAGATGGGCTACTACGTGGTGAGCCAGGGCGGCCTGGGCCCGTTCCGGTGCAAGATCCGCACTCCGTCGTTCTCCAACGTCTCGATCACCCCGTGGCTGCTGCGTGGCGTGTTCGTCCCCGACGTCATCACCATCCTGGCCAGCCTGTACTTCATCCTCGGCGACATCGACCGGTAGCGCTGATGACCCTCGCCACCGTCCCGTACTGGGGCCAGACCCTCATCAAGGTCCTCCTCGTCCTGATCGCGGTCCCGACCGCCACCGCCCTCATCGTCCAGACCTTCTTGTTCAAGGTCATGGCCCACATGCAGAGCCGCCTCGGCCCCATGGAGGCCGGCCCCCACGGCTCGCTGCAGCTCATGGCCGACGGCGGCAAGTTCCTGCAGAAAGAGCTGATCGCCCCGGCCCGGGCCGACAAGAAGGTCTTCGTCCTGGCCCCGGTCATCGTGCTGATCAGCACCTTCATGCTCTACGTGGTCATCCCGATCGGACCTGGCGCCATCGGCGAGGACCTCGACACCGGCATCTTCTTCGCCCTGGCCGTCAGCTCGCTGTCGGTCATCGGCATCCTGGCCGCGGGCTGGGCGTCGGCCAACAAGTTCTCCCTCATCGGTGGCCTGCGGGCCGCGGGCCAGCTGATCGCCTACGAGTTGCCGCTCGTCCTGGCCGTGGTCGGCGTGGTCATGATGGCCGGCACCCTTTCCCTCCAGGGCATCATCCACGCCCAGACGCATTTCCACCTGTTCGGCACCGACCTGGTGGCACCGTTCGCCCTGCCCCAGTTCGTGGGCTTCGTCCTCTTCCTCATCGCGGCCCAGGCCGAGCTCACCCAGACCCCCTTCGACATGCCCATCGCCGAGTCGGAGCTGGTGGCGGGCTACCAGACCGAATACAGCGGCCTGCTGTTCCTCTTCTTCTACATCGGTGAGTTCGGCACGGCCTTCGGGCTGTCGGCCATCGCCGCCACGTTGTTCCTCGGCGGCTGGTGGGTGCCCTTCTACCACCCGACCGGCTTGTGGGGTGACCTGTTCGGCTTCGGCGTGCTGTTCGCCAAGACGATGGGGATCGCCTTCCTGATCTTCTGGATCCGGTTCACCTACCCCCGGTTCCGCGAGGATCAGCTGCAGGCCTTCGCATGGAAAGTCCTCATACCGGTCGCCCTGGTCAACGTCCTGGCCACGGCGGTCTTCAAGGTGGTGATCGGGTAATGGCTCCCAAACTTCCCGGCCTGGTCAAGGGCCTCGGCGTCACGCTGCGCACGATGATGAAGCCCGCCGTCACGGTCCAATACACCGGACCCCACGGCAAGGAACGCGAGGATCCGCCCGCCCGGGCCCGGGGCGTCATCGCCCTGAAAGAGGAGAACTGCACCGTCTGCATGCTCTGCGCCCGGCAATGCCCGGACTGGTGCATCTACATCGAGGGCCACAAGGACAAGGCGCCGCCGCGCCGGGAGGGCGGCAAGCCCCGCTCGATCCAGTACCTCGACCGCTTCGACATCGACTACGGCCTGTGCATGTACTGCGGCATCTGCGTCGAGGTGTGCCCGTTCGACGCCCTGTTCTGGAGCCCCGAGTTCGAGTACTCCGAGCCCCGCATCGCCGACCTGCTGCACGACAAGACCCGCCTGGGCGAGTGGATGGAGGGCGTTCCCGAACCGCAGGCCCTCGAGGTCGGCGCCCTCGCCAAAAAGGGGGGGAAAAAGTAGGCCATGGGTGGCTCCCACCTCGCGCTCGTGCACGGCCTCAACGTGGCTCAGCAAATTGCCTTTTTCGCGTTGGCCGGGGCAATGGTGCTTTCCGCATTGCGCATGGTCACGACCAAGAACCTGGTCCACGCCGCCTTGTACCTGACCGTGGTCCTGGCCGGGGCGGCCGGGTTGTACATCCTGCTGGCGGCCGAGTTCATCGCCGTGACCCAGGTGCTGGTCTACATCGGCGCCATCGTCGTGCTCATGCTGTTCGGCCTGTTCCTGACCCGCGCCCCACTCGGTACCGGCCAGGATCTCGACAACAACCAGCGCTGGCTGGCCGCCATCATCGCCCTGTTCCTCTTCGGGGTGCTCGGCGTGACCCTGCAGAAAGGCTTCAAGGGCACCCACGTCAACGCGATTCCGATCACGGACGGGGGCAGCAACACCGCCGCCATCGGCGTCTCGATCTTCCACGACTTCGTGGTGCCGTTCGAAGTTGCGTCCATCCTCCTCCTGGCGGCGCTGGTGGGCGCCGTCGTGATCGCCCGGCGGGACTAGCAATGCTCCTCAACGAATACCTGCTCCTGGCCGCCTTCTTGTTCTGCACCGGCGTCTACGGCGCCCTGGCCCGCAAGAACAGCGTGCTCGTGCTCATGTCGATCGAGCTCATCCTGAACGCGGTCAACATCAACCTGATCGCGTTCGGCGCCTTCAACCACACCGTCGCCGGGCAGGTCTTCGCCCTGTTCGTGATCGCCGTCGCCGCCGCCGAAGTGGGCGTGGGCCTGGCCATCGTGCTGCTCATCTACCGCAACCGCCACTCGATCGACCTGGACAAGGTCGACGTCATGAAGGGCTGAGGCGCCAGAAACCGTGACCTGGTTCCTCACCAACGCCTGGCTGATCCCGCTCATCCCGGCGCTCAGTTTCGTCGTGATCCTGCTGTTCGGGAAGCGACTGCCCAACAAGGGCTCGGAGGTCGGCGTCATCGCCGTCTCCGCCTCGTTCGTGCTGGCCATCGGCACCGCCATCGCATGGATCCAGCGGGCCACCTCGGGCGAGGAACACCTCCGGCCCGCGGCCAACAACGACCTGTTCCTGTGGTTCAAGTTCGGTCCGAGCGAGACCCATTTCGGGATCCACATCGACGGCCTGGCCGTGATGCTGCTGTTCGTCGTCACGTTCATCGCCCTGATGGTCCACATCTTCTCGCTCGAGTACCTGCGGGGGGACCGCCGGTACACCTATTACTTCGCCGCCCTGTCGTTGTTCACGGCGTCCATGCTCACCATGGTCAGCGCGTCCAACTCGCTCCAGCTGCTGCTCGGTTGGGAGGGCATGGGCGTGTGCTCGTTCATGCTCATCGGCCACTGGTGGGAGGACAAGGCCAACTCCGACGCCGCCCTGAAGGCGTTCCTGACCACCCGGACCGGCGACATCGGCCTGCTCATCGGCCTGACCATGACCTTCTTCCTGGCCGGCCAGACCTTCGACATCGAGAAGATCAACCAGGCCGCCCTGGCCGGGCACATGCCCCACACCCTCCTGCTGGTGGCGGGGATCGCCCTGATGGGCGCCGTCGTGGGCAAGTCGGCTCAGTTTCCCCTCCACACCTGGCTGCCCGACGCCATGGCCGGACCTACGCCGGTATCGGCGCTGATCCATGCGGCCACGATGGTCGTAGCCGGCGTCTACCTGGTGGCGCGCTTCTACGGGGTTTTTTCCCAGGCCTTCCACATCTTCACGCCGGGCAACTCGGGCTTCAACCTGGTCGCCATCATCGGCGGGGTCACGATCATCATCGCCGCCCTGCTGGCGTTCGTGCAGCACGACATCAAGAAGGTGCTGGCGTACTCGACCGTCAGCCAGCTGGGCTACATGGTCATGGCGCTCGGCGTCGGGGCGTGGACCGCGGCCATCTTCCACCTGTTCACCCACGCCTTCTTCAAGGCCGACCTGTTCCTTGGTGCCGGGTCGGTCAGCCACAGCGGGTCACACCACAGCTTCGACATGAAGAAGGACATGGGGGGCCTGCGCAAGCAGATGCCGGTCACCTTCGTCACCTTCGTCATCGGTTCCGCGGCACTGGCCGGGATCTTCCCGCTGGCCGGCTTCTGGTCCAAGGACGAGATCCTGGTCGGCGCGGGCCACAACGGCTATGTCGCCTTCATGGTCATCGGCCTGATCGGGGCCATGATGACCGCCGGGTACATGACCCGCTGCGTGTGGTTGACGTTCTTCGGCGAGTACCGGGGGCACGGCCATCCCCACGAGTCCCCCCGCCAGATCACCGGGCCGCTGATCATCCTGACGTTCATGGCCGTGGTGGCGGGCTGGGTCAACGGCTTCGGGTTGCACTACTTCCAGAAGTGGACCGCCAACCCGGTGGTCGAGTCGGCCATGAGGTTGGGCCGCGTCACCGAGGCGCCGTTCTCCTGGGCCGCCGCCGCCTTGTCGGTGACGCTGGTGCTGATCGCCATCGCCTTCGCCTGGGCGTACTACGAGTACCACGCCTTCGGGTTCCTGCACGGGCTGACGGAGCGCAACGCCACGGCCAAGGCGGGGTACACCTTCGTCGAGCAGAAGTACTACCTGGACCATCTGTGGACCGATGTGGTGGTGGGCTCGATCAAGCGGCCCATCGCCGCGGGTGCCTACTGGGTCAACCAGCATGTGATCGACGGCGCCGTCAACGGGACCGCAGCCGGGTCGCGGGTGGTGGCCGAGTTCGTCTACCGCTACATCGACCAGGACCTCGTGGACGGGGCGGTCAACGGCACCGCATTCTCGGCCGAAGAGGGCGGCAGCATCCTGCGCAGGATGCAGACCGGGCGAGTGCAGCAGTACGCCGCCGCCTTCTTCGGATTCGGCGTGGTCATCATCGGCATCGGGCTGTTGGCCCTGACCCATTCGTTCTAAGGAGTCTTTGTGAACGGCTTTGACCATTGGGTCCTGAGCGGGGCGGTCTTCATCCCCATCATCGGGGCGATCGTGATCGGGTTCATCCCCCGGGCCAACGAGGTCCAGATCAAGGCGGCCGCGCTCCTGACCACCCTCGTGACGCTGGCGCTCGGCGTCTACCTGGTGGCGTCGTTCGACTACGACTCCTCCGGCGTCTTGCAGTTCGCGGTCAACCGGCCCTGGATCGACGTGATCCACTCCCAGTACCACGTCGGCGTGGACGGGATCTCGCTGCCGCTGCTGGTGCTGTCGATGTTCATCACGGTGCTGTGCGTGATCTACAGCTGGGACCACTTCCCCGAGCCCCATGACCCCAAGGGCTTCCTGATCCTCATGCTCATCCTGGAAGTGGGCATGAACGGCACGTTCGTGGCCCAGGACCTGATCCTGTTCTTCGTCTTCTTCGAGCTGGTCCTGCTGCCCATGTACTTCATGATCGGCCGATGGGGCGGCGCCCGCCGGCAGTACGCGTCGATCAAGTTCTTCCTGTTCACCCTGTTCGGCTCGGCGCTGATGATCCTGAGCTTCCTGGCGCTGTACTTCAAGGCGGGCGGCACCACCTTCGACATCCCGGGCCTGATCGCCTACTTCTCCGACCCGGCGCACGCCCTGGCGCAGACCACCGCGCTGGTGATCTTCGGAGGGCTGTTCATCGGCTTCGCCATCAAGGTGCCGATGTTCCCGTTCCACACCTGGCTGCCCGACGCCCACACCGAGGCGCCGACGGTCGGCTCGGTGATCCTGGCCGCCATCCTGCTGAAGCTGGGGACCTACGGGTTCATCCGCATCGCCATCCCGATGCTGCCCGGGGCGGCCGCCTCGTGGGCCCCGTGGATCGGGGGGCTGGCGGTGATCGGGATCATCTACGGTGCGCTCTGCTGTCTGGCCCAAACCGACCTGAAACGGCTCATCGCCTTCTCGTCGGTGGCCCACATGGGCTTCGTCATGCTCGGGATCTCGACGTTGACCTCCTACGGCATCAACGCGGCCGTGTTCGGCATGGTCGCCCACGGGTTGATCACCGGGATGCTGTTCTTCCTGGCCGGGTCGATCGGCGAGCGCTACGGGACGAGGGAGATCAGCCGGTTGGGGGGCCTGTTGGTCCAGGCGCCCCGGCTCGGGTGGATACTCGGGTTCTGCGCCATGGCCTCGTTGGGGTTACCGGGGCTGGCCGGGTTCTGGGGTGAGTTCCCCGCCATCTTGTCGTCGTTCGCCCCGTCGGGGGCGCTGGCCGACCACCTGGGGTTGTTCCGGGCCTACATGGTCATCGCCGCGGTGGGGACGGTGCTGGCCGCCGGCTACCTGCTGTGGATGTTCCAGCGGGTGGCGTTCGGGGTGCCCAAGGAGGAGTTCGAGAAGGCGCACATCCATGACGTCCATATGCCCGAGTGGCTCTCCTGGACGCCGATCCTGCTGCTGATCGTGATCCTCGGGATCTATCCCCACTTCCTGTTCAAGACCACCAACGGGGCGGTCAACCAGGCCACGATCGGTGTTCCCGCCCCCGTCGACATCGCCCCGGGCAGCGGAGCCGCGGCTGCGGCCGGGGCGCCCGCGCCATGATCCTCGGCTTGGTCCAGGCGGCCGCGGTGGTCGGAAACACCGCGCCGGTGTTCAAGACGCCGTACTTCGACTACCACGCCCTGGCGCCCGAGATGGTGCTGACCGGCGTGATCCTGCTGGTGCTGGTGGTCGACCTGGTGGTCGACGAGACCCACAAGTCCCTCGTGACGCAGCTGGCGGGCATCGGCATCCTGGCCTCGTTCATCCCGATCGTCACCCTGGCGGTGGCGGGGATCAGCAATCACCCCCGGACGATGTTCGGCGGGGCGTACCAGGTGGACGTGTTCTCGCTGGTCCTGAAGGCCCTCTTCCTGGGCATCGGCTACGTCATCCTTCTGATGAGCACCACCTACATCGAGGAGGGCGACTACTACGAGGGCGAGTTCGCCTTCTTGGTCCTCTCGTCGCTGCTCGGCATGGTGGTCATGTGCAGCGCCCGCGACCTGATCACCATCTTCATCGCCCTGGAGCTGCTGTCGATCCCGGGCTACCTGCTGGCCGGCTGGCGCAAGCGGGACCTCAAGTCCAACGAGGCGTCGCTCAAGTACTACCTGCTCGGCGTGCTGGCCACCGGGGTGATGCTGTACGGGATGTCGCTCATCTTCGGGGCGACGGGCAGCACCGTCCTGACCGACATCTCGACGAAACTGGCGACCAGCTCCGACCTCAAGCCGCTGGTCACCATCGGCATCTTCTTCGTGATCATCGGCTTCGCGTTCAAGGTGTCGGCCGTCCCGTTCCACTTCTGGGCGCCGGACACCTACGAGGGCGCGCCCACGCCGGTGACCGCCTTCTTGTCGGTAGCGTCCAAGACCGGCGGCTTCGTGGCTCTGTTCGAGTTGGTCTACGTGGGGTTCCTGGCTCGCTCCGATGTGTGGCAGCCGTTGTTCTGGATCCTGGCCGCGCTGACGATGACCGTCGGCAATCTCATCGCCTTGCGCCAGACCAACATCGTCCGCCTGCTGGCGTACTCGTCGATCGCCCAGGCCGGGTACATCCTGGTGCCCTTCGCGGTGGCGGGGGACATCGCGACCAAGCACCAGCAGGACGCCATCACGGCCAGCCTGGTGTACCTGATGCTGTACGCGGCGATGAACCTGGGGGCGTTCGCGGTGGTCATCGCGGTGGCCCGCAAGACCCGAAGCGGCGAGATCTCCTCCTACGGCGGGCTGTTCAGCTACGCCCCCGGGTTGACGGTCGTCATGACCGCCTTCTTGTTCTCGCTGGCCGGGATCCCGCCCCTCGGGGGGTGGTTCGCCAAGTTCTACGTGTTCAAAGCGGTCGGCGAGGCGGGAACTCCCGCGGCGTGGGTGCTCGGCGTGATCGTGGCCGTCAACTCCGTGATCGCCCTGTTCTACTACGCCAACATCGCCCGACT
>JAUTXN010000035.1 GCA_030838045.1 Acidimicrobiaceae bacterium | reverse complement strand
GGTGTGCGGTCGACCGGGTACAGAGAGGGTGGGGGAACTCCGCCACGATCCCACCGCACCTTGTTGCACTGGACTCCTCGGTTGTGCTACGAGTAACACATGACCTCGGTCGGAGTTCGGGAGTTGCGCCAACGGGCGAGCGAGCTGCTCAGGTTGGTCGAGCAGGGCGAAACGATCGAGATCACCGACCGAGGTCGTCCGGTGGCACGTCTGACCCCGGTCCCGCTGGGAACGCCCCTGGAGCAGATGTATGCGGCTTGCGAGATCGATTCGGCCTCAGCGGCGCTCGACGATCTTCCCGAACCGCTCGTGCTATCTGACAACGTTGAGACTCCCTCGGCTGCCCTCGACCGCCTCCGGCGCGATGAACGCTGAGCAATGGCGGCTACCTACCTGGATTCCTCGGCCATTGTGAAGCTCGCGGTTCGCGAACCGCAGTCCGACGCGCTCCGGAAGTTCCTCCATCATCGCCGTCCCCTCATTTCGAGTGCCCTTGCGCGCACCGAGGTACTCCGTTCCCTCCTCCCAGGTGGAGAGCCAGCCCTGGCATCCGGTCGCCGCGTCCTCGACCGGATCGATCTTGCCCGTGTCAACGACCGGATCTTGAACTTGGCCGCCACGTTGGCTCCGCTCGAGCTCCGAACCCTGGACGCAATCCATCTGGCCACTGCGACGCGACTCGGAGCTGATCTCAGCGAGATCGTGACCTACGACGAAGCGATGGCCTCCGCCGCTCGATCCATGGGATTCAAGGTGTCATCACCAACCTGAGGCACCTGCCTACCGGATCAGCCGAACCGCCACACAGGGCGCCATGCCGCCCCGGGTCGGCCGGGCAAAGCGGTGTAAATCGAAGTAAGGTCGCCCGGCGTGAACGGCTGACATAGTGCTTTTTGTCCTGTCATTACTCCAGCGTGTAGGCCGCCACCAGATCTATGTCCTGCTGGGACTGGCGGGTGTGGCAATCGTGGGCGGCGGGCTGGCCTTTGCCGCCGTGGAGAGGGTTTCGGTCGGCGCCGGCCTCTACTGGGCTGTGACCACGGCGTCGACCGTCGGTTACGGCGACGTCACGCCCCATGACACGGGCGGGCGGGCGATTGCGGCCGTGGAGATGCTCACCGCCATACCGCTCTTCGCCGGTGTGTTCGCCACCGTCACCGCCACCGTCACTTCGTTGCAGCTAAAGAGCATCCTTCTCGGACTGGAGCGCAGAGTGCCGGAACACACATTCGTCGCCATCTACGGCAACCATACGATCATCCCCTCCGTTGCCCGCGAGTTGCTCCGCGGAGGCCTGCACGTTCTGGTGGTTGCCGACAGCGTCGACCGGGAAGCGCTTCCCGAAGGCACAAACATCGTCTCCGGTGACCCAACGTCGGAAGACGTGATCCGCCGGTCGGCACCCGAACGCGCCCAACGGGCGTTGGTCGCGATGAACACCGAAGGCGACGCACTCATAACGGCGGTCCTGCTGCGCCATGTCGCCCCCGAACTGAAGATCACCGCCGTGGTCCATTCCGCCCACGTGGCCCGCGCCCTCGAAGACCTCGGGGTAGACCAGGCCCTGTCAGCGGAGGAGCTGGTCGGCCACGTGGTCGCCATGAGCCTCGAAGCCCCACACGCTGCCGATCTGATGCGCAACATGGTCGACTCAAACCGCTATCGGCTGAGGGAGATCGACCTCGTCGCCGACCTGGTCGGACTCACGATAAGCGCAGCCCGGACCAGGAACGACGATCTCATCCTCGCCGTCGTCCACGAGGGCGTCGTGATGATGGGTGTCAACAATGATCCCACGCTGACTGCGGGCGACCGGCTTATCGTGCTGTCCCCGTCGACGAAGCCACAGACCGACGGGCCCAGTTCGACCGATCCCACCCCCTGAGTTCCGTATCCGCAGGACGATGGGGAATGGAGCGCTGGACTCCGTCATCCTTATCGCGGTGTCAGGTCATGCTGACAGAAAGGGAGGTCGCGAAGCTCTGTCCCACGCTCGCCTGGGCGGTTGAGTTCAGGCCCCCTGATGGCGGCGATCAAGCCCGCCCATGGCGCTCAGGACGGCGCGCAGTGATGCCGTGATGATGCTTTCGTCTACGCCGACACCCCAGCGGAGGGCCCCTTCACAGCCCACCTCGACGTAGGCGGCCGCTTGGGCGGCGGCGCCGGCGCCGACCGCGTGTTCCGCGTAGTCCAGCACCTCGATGGGAATGTGAAGTTGGCTGTTGATGGCGTGCACGAACGCCGCGATGGGACCGTTGCCGCTTCCCGTCACCGTCACCGTCTGGCCTTGGACTCGTAGACCGGCGAGCACCGAGGTGACGTCGCCATTTGTCGCGATCTGGTGGGACAGGAGTTCCGTCCCGTGCGGCTCCAGGTATTCCTCCGAGAAGCGGGCCCACATCTCGCCGGGGTTGATCTCGGTGCCGCTGTCCTCGGTGATCGTCTGGATCGACCGGGAGAACTCGATTTGCAACCGGCGTGGCAGATCGAATCCGTGCTCGGCTTTCATCACATACGCGACGCCACCCTTGCCCGATTGGCTGTTGACCCGGATCACCGCCTCGTAGTTGCGCCCCACGTGCTTGGGGTCGATCGGCAAATAAGGGACACCCCACTCCTGGTAGTCGTCGGGCAGGGCGGCGAAGCCCTTCTTGATCGCATCTTGGTGCGAGCCGGAGAACGAGGTGTACACCAGGTCCCCGACGTAAGGATGCCGGGGGCTGATCGGGAGGCGGTTGCAGTATTCCGTCACCCGGCGCAACTCGTCGATGTTCCCGATGTCGAGTTCTGGGTCGACGCCTTGGCTGAACAGGTTCAGAGCCAGGTTCACCAGATCGACGTTGCCAGTTCGCTCGCCGTTGCCGAACAGTGTGCCTTCTACCCGATCGGCGCCTGCCATGATCCCGAACTCAGCCGCGGCCACTGCTGTCCCCCGATCATTGTGGGGATGCAGCGACAAGATGACTTTGTCGCGGCCCGGAATGTTGCGATGGAACCACTCGATGGCGTCGCCATACACATTGGCGGTGTAGCCCTCGACGGTGGCGGGCAGGTTCAGGACGATCTTTCGATCGAGGGTCGGCTCGATGACATCCATCACCGCCCCGCAGATCTCCACCGCATAGTCCAACTCGGTGCCCGTGAAGCTCTCCGGCGAGTACTCGTACCGGACCGCGGTGGCGGGAACGGTGTCCTCAAGTTTGCGGCACAACCGGGCCGCGTCGACCGCGATCTGGGTGATGCCCGCCTGGTCGAGGCCGAACACGACTCGCCGTTGCAGCACCGACGTCGAGTTGTAGAAGTGGACGATGGCCCGGGGGGAACCCTTGATGCACTCGTAGGTCCGATGGATCAGGTCCGCCCGGCATTGAACGAGGACCTGGATGGTCACGTCGTCGGGGATCAGGTCCTGTTCGATCAGTTGGCGGACGAAGTCGTAGTCAGGCTGCGAGGCGGACGGGAAGCCGATTTCGATCTCCTTGAAGCCCATCTGGACCAGGGTCTGATACATCCGCATCTTCCGGGTCGGGTCCATCGGGTCGATCAAGGCCTGGTTGCCATCACGGAGATCGACCGAACACCACAACGGCGCCTTCTCGATGCGCACGTTGGGCCACCGTCGGTCCGGGAGTTCAGTCGGCAGCGGGAGGAAAGGCCGGTACTTTTCGAACGGCATCTTTCTCGGGCTCACAGGCGAAGGGGGCATCGGCGTTCCTTTGGTGTGGAGGCGGATAGGACAAAAAAACAAAACCCCCCGGCCCGAAGGCGCAGGAGGCGGAGGCGAGCACCGAGGGTGGCTCGCCGTCAGGTAAGAAGGAGGACAGTCAGGCTCAAGCGGGTCCGGTCCATGACGGTTCTTAGCGTATCACCGCCGCTGGCAGTCACGCAGTAGACCTTGTGACCCAGGAACACGTCGGCGGATCTCGCATCGTCCAGAGTTCAGAGCTCGCTCGGCAACCCAGCGGAGCCATGAGAACCACCGATCCTCGTTCAGCCCAACGCCGGGTCCGTGGGTGGACCTGCCCGTCTTTTTTCCGCGGTGGACCGGGTCATGACGTCGCGCCGCAATGACGTCGCCTGGTGCTGAAGGCAGCGCACCACGCCCGGGGCGCTCACCCACCTCAGCAGAAGCCGGCGGTCGTTAGGGAGAAACAGTATTCCGTGGCGCTTGGAGTTGGCCGAGATCCCGGGCCGTCCGGTACAGCCACGTCGGCTGGTCCGCGAGGGTGCCACCCGACCCCCACACCTCGACCCCGCGAGCCTCTAACGCGGCCTTGGCGGACGATACGACGACCGCGAGGAG